>NZ_JBEVLL010000222.1:0-20270 GCF_040509215.1 Devosia sp. | reverse complement strand
CCAGTTCCTGTTCTCCCCGATTCTGGGCGTGCTCAGCGATCGCTTTGGCCGCCGCCCGGTGCTGCTGGTGTCCCTGGCAGGCGCCGCCATCGATTATCTCATCATGGCCTTCGCCCCGCATCTGTGGATGCTTGTCATCGGCCGCGCCATTGCCGGGGTCACCAGCGCCAATATGGCCGTCGCCACGGCCTACATCACGGACATCACCACCGAGGAAGAACGCGCCCAGCGCTTTGGCCTCTTCCACGCCATGTTCGGCGTCGGCTTCATCATCGGCCCCGTTATCGGCGGCATCCTGGGCGATTGGTGGCTCCACGCCCCATTCCTCGCCGCCGCCATACTCAACGGCGTCAACTTCGCCCTGGCGCTTTTCGTCCTGCCCGAATTGAGACCCGGAAAGTCCGATGCGCGCTTCACCTGGGAAACCCTCAACCCCTTCAAGCCGCTCGCCTGGGCCTTTAATTTCAAGGCCTTGGTGCCGCTGATGGCCATCTTCCTGATCATGAATTTCGTCGGCACCGTCTATGGCACGACCTGGGCGCAGTTCAGCGAAGACCAGTTTGCCTTTTCCGGCCTGACCATCGGCCTGTCGCTCGGCGCCTTCGGCGTTTTCCACGCCCTGGCGCAGGCATTTCTCACCGGCCCGGCCGTTGCCTGGCTTGGCGAGCGGTGGGCGCTGATCGTCGGCATGGCCTTTGAAACCGGCGCCATGCTCACCCTCGCATTTGCCGGCCACGGTTGGCTGCTTTTCGCCATGGCACCACTCTTCGCCCTGGGCGGCATTGGCATGCCGGCGCTGCAATCTCTGACCACCCAACAGGTCGATTCCGATCGCCAGGGCCAGCTCCAGGGCGTGCTCGCCAGCATTGTCAGTCTCGCCTCGGTATTCGGCCCGCTGCTCTTCAGCGCCATCTACGCTTCGGTGCGCCACGATTGGCCTGGAATGATCTGGATTGTGGCCATCTGCATCTACATGCTCGCCCTGCCGCTGATGCTCGGCATCCGAAGAGGCCCGGCTGCGGCAAAAAACCCGGCGGAATGATGGTGAAAAGGCCGGAAAACCTGACACTTCGGCCTTGTCGGTCCCGAATTTCCGGGTCATTAACATTCCCGTACCGTTCGACCTCGCCAAAACGGCGGAAACTCTTGCGCTTCAGCTAGAATCGACCAAGGGTTGCCGCCACCAAGCTTCGCCAGCGAGGGCGGGCATTCACTGTGAGGATACGCAATGAACAAGAACGATCTGGTTGGCGTCGTTGCCGACAAGGCTACGATCACCAAGGCTCAGGCCGCTGAAGCGGTTGACGCAGTGTTCGAAGCAATCACCGCCGCCCTTAAGTCGGGTGACGAAGTTCGTCTCGTTGGCTTCGGCACGTTCGCCGTGTCGCAGCGCAAGGCATCGACTGGCCGCAACCCGGCCACCGGCGCAGAGATCCAGATTCCGGCCTCCAATCAGGCCAAGTTCAAGCCCGGCAAGGGCCTGAAGGACGCGATCAACTAAAAGCACCGCTTTTAGCGCTTTCAAGCAAACGGCCCCGCGAGCACTCGCCGGGGCCGTTTTGTTTTTGCCGATGAGGGGCACAAGTCCGTACAGGCCAAAACCTCCGACCTGTCGTCACCGCGGGTCGCTCTCGGACTTGATCCGGAAACCCAGTGGTCTAAGCCTCACAAGAACAGGGCCAGTAGTGACCAAAACTGGCTAGTTTCGTCAGTTCGCCCGATGCGGCCCTACGTGTGTTGAAGGCCTGCGCAACACAAATCCCCACCCAGCTTCCCACAGTCCCGCGGGCCCATCGGCAAATTGCCTGTTGACGGGCAGGGGCAGGGGCCCTAATCAGAGCGCCGTTCCAGACCATTGTGTCGGACGGGCGATTAGCTCAGTTGGTAGAGCGTCTCGTTTACACCGAGAATGTCGGCGGTTCGAGTCCGTCATCGCCCACCAACCCCTTTATTTATCAAGGGGTTAGAATGCAATTTCTTGATCAGTTAGAACGGATACGTGTGTTGCCAGTCGGGAGGGGCGAGTGGCTGACGAAGTAGAAGTAGCCGAAACCACGGCTGAAGCAGTCAAAGGTTTGGGCCTCAAGAAGTACTTGTGGCTCTATTTTTTTGTGGTGCCATTAGCCGCTGTTACGGCCTCGTCAGTTGCGATTGGCATTGCCGCACTAGACGGTTTGGCCGCTCATCCGTCCGCAATGAAGCTCTATGCGATGGTTGTTCTCGCGTCGGCCAAGCTCGTCGCTGTTCTCGGTGCCGGGTATGGGATTGGGCTCGTATTAGCGTTGGTTACGCTCTTTCTGCGCAACCAGTCAGAACGAAATATCAAAGTGGTGGAAGCGAAGATCTCGCGCGCACAACAGGCACTCGATACGGCGCGGGAAGTGGTTGCGTCGGCTCCCAGTCCGAATCTGGCGCTAGTTTTCAAAATGCTTGCGTTCGCCAACGAGAATCAGACGTTAGCGCTGTCGGTCGGATACGCTGCATTAATTATTGTGGGTGGCTTCTCGACGTTCGTGTGGCCGGACCTTATGGCAGTGTACCAAGCGCTTCAGACAATCGCATCCGAAGGGTCGTGACCGCCCGGTGCAATCATCGCTTAAGTCGAGCCATAGCCGCCATGGCTAGCTTCCTCTGGTCTGCTGACCGAGTGTAGCGCTCAACTTCCTCGATAGTCTTGTGGCCAGAAACAGCCATAATTTCTCTGGTAGAGCAGCCAGACTCAGCCAGACGCCGACACGCCGCCTTGCGCAGGCCGTGGGCGTTGAAGCCTTTGGGCAATCCCGCATCTCGGCAGCGATCGCCAAACCAGTTGCCGAAAGAGGTCGGCTGGAAGGGCTTGTTGTGCTCGGAAAGCAGGAAGGCGGGGATGTCTACCGTGACGGCATCCAGAACTGGCGCCAGGTCGTCGTGGATAGGGATATCGAGATAGGCGCCGGTCTTCTGCTGGCGGACGGCCATCATGCCGTCGCGGATGTGCTGGCGGCCCATGCGGACTACGTCGCTGCGGCGCTGGGCGGTGAAGAGCAAAAGGGCGAGGGCTAGGCGCGGCTTGGAGCCGACAGGCCAGTGGTGCTCGAATTGCTCGATGTGGTGCTCTTCCCAAACGAGAAAGCCTTCGCCATCGCCAACCTTGAGTGGCCTAATGCCGATAGTCGGGTTGTCGGTGCGCAACTCTTCATCGATGGCGACTTTGATCAGCAGCTTGAGGGTGCGCATGCGCTTGTTGGCGGCACCGGGCGTTTCAGCCTTCTCGGAGATCAACGCCTTGACGCCGCGGCGGTCGAGCATTGCAATGGCCTTCGGGCCGTGCGGATTGCCGTTCTTGTCCTTCTCGCGACGAAACTTGTCGATCTCGTTGCGATAGGTTGCCTGAGTTATGGGCGCGAGGGTCTTGAACTCGGCTGACGCGTAATAGCGTAGCGCGACATCATCGACGCTGCCGGGAATGATCTTAGGGGCGCGGGCGGAGGCCTTGCGCGGCTGTTTGGCTTCCAAGGCGTCTAGGCAGGCCTGATAGGCGGCCATGAAGCTCCTGGAGCCCGGCAGACCGGGAAGCGCGGTCTTGGGTTCGCCGAGCTTGTTGAAGTAATGGCGGCGCACGCCAAGCCGATCAGTATAGCTCTTGATGTATTTGAGCTTGATCGTGCTCACCGGCTCGCCTTCGGGTTTCAATGCCACGGGTTATCCTGCTGTTCTTCGCCCTCGATTGGCAATGCCCGGAATGCAGCGTCGATATCGTCCACGTCCCAGACGCGCCGATTGTCGATAAGGCGAGGGCGCGGCATGCGGCCGTCTTTGACAAGTTCGGCGAACTTGCTGGCGCCAAGCCCGATATACATTGCGGCCTCAGCCTCCCCGAGGCCGCGCCGAATCGGCAGGCGAGCGGCGACAGAGGCTTTGCGCTCACTCATTGGCGATCTCCAGGAGGACATCGGCGTGGCAGGGTTCGCCATCAAGCGGGCACCAGCACGCCAAGTTCTTACCCTGCAGCTCGGACCGGATCGCTTCGCGGAAGTTGGCCATGGCTGGCTGCCCGATCAGCGTGCGGAAAGCGTCAACGGCTTCGGCGCGCGAAAAGCATACTGAAGTGGTGCCATCTGGGGCTTTAATGCTGTCGCCTACTTTGAACGGGTTGCCGAACCGGGAAGACCTGTCGACCTTCACCGTGTTGAATGGCATCCGCCAGCCCTTTTGGCGCGAAAGCTGGAAGCGCTTAGGCATGTTCTGGTTCCTCGAGGATATACGCCTTCGCGCTGACATCGTAACGGACGAAGGGAGGGGCACTCGCGAGGAACGTGGCGATGTCCATCGAGGCTTGCGGCACTGAAATATCGAACTCGCGTACAAGGTCGGCCCGTCGCACCTGACCGAACTGCCGAAGGGTTGCTGCGATAAACTCCTGACGACGATCTTTGAACCACTGGCTCATTCCTCAAGCCTCCTTCAGGGCTGCGGTGAGGGCGGCGCGAGCCTCTGACAAGTCGCGCTCAACCAGGGCGTCTTCTCGATCATCAAATGCAGGCATTACCATCGAGCCATCTGACTTTGACCCAACGCGGCTGCGCGCACCTTCGTAAATTCGACGCGCAGCCCGCTCCACCATCTCGTCGGTGACCGCCTCTAGCTGTGGGGAGGCGTAGAGGGAGTGAGACCCGGCGGGGTATTTGCTCCACCACAGCTCCGGCATCAGATGGGTGGCGCCGCGCATTCCGTCTTTTCCCATCTCAACCACGTCGAACGTCGCCACCGGCTCCTGTGCGGGTAGGGAGAGGGTGGAGAGGGTGCGCTGGCGATAGTCGGCTTCGTGCCGTGCTTTCTGATCGCCGGTATAGGCCGTCACTTCACAGCCGCTGACAGGATCGGTTGCTCGCCAGAAATGTCCGTCGTACCCAGCGATGCATGTCCAATCCAGCGGCTTCACCTCTACCCCTGCCACAGGCTTGGAGCGGAGGGACCGAAGCTCTTGCACGATGCGCGCAGCCTCGCCAGGTTGCATGGGCACGCATGGGACGCCGGCGCCAACTATCTCAGCCAGCCGTTCGTCCGACACCCTGTTCTCGTTGCTCATGACTGGTCTCCAATCGCGATGACGGCCGAAAGCAGGGCCTCGACAATCGCCAGCTCCATTGTTGGGGCGTTTGCCGAGAAGTCGCGGCAAGGTTCGTCCGGCTCGGTGAGGCAGGCCCATGGCATGTCTTCTTCGCCGCATGTGCCCATGGCGATTTCCCAGCGAGCCGGTAGAGCGTGCTGTGCGAGATGCATTGCGTCATCGGCCGAGAAGGTGAAGCAGGGCAGGCCGAGCGGAATTCGGTCTTCGCCGTCGCCTTCGATGAAGGTCCATCCGAGCGCGCGAGCAAGGGCGGCGTCTATTTCTCGATCAGGCCCAGGAGCCTTCTTCACTCTCTCAAGCAGTTCATTGAGATCGGTCATGGCTTCAGCCCCGTTTCATTGAGCGCACGAATTGCTTCCTCGTTGGCGCCGTTGGCCTTCGGCTCGACGTCGGTGAGGATGACTTCTGCGCAGCGATAGGTGTTTCCCTTGCCCAGCCCGAGCCGGCCAAACAGGTAGAGGGCGCGCTCGACGCCTGCACGGTCAGAGTGCGCGCCGTCCGTCAGGGTTGGATTTCCGTGGCGATCGACCTTGGCAAGCCAGAATTGGCGGGTCTCGCTCATGTCGTTCTCCTGGCCATGATGTCGCCTTCGAATTTCGGGGTGCGGGGCTTAGTCGCCTTGTTCTGCGGTCCTGCTTTCCTGAAGCCTTGGGAGCGCATGGAGGGCTGGGGCTGAATACCGAGATGCTTGGATCGCACTCTGGCGGTTTCGGACTTCGCTGCCTGGTCCTCTGCGTCCTTCAGCGGCTTGCACCAGGAGCAGGTGAGGCAAAGGTTCGGCTCGGCGTTGGGGCCACCCAGAACGAGCGCGTGGCGGTGCTCAATGATCCAAGCATCACCGACAGGGATATCGCGCCGGCAGCGGTGGCACTTGCCAGCCTCGCGATCCCATACCCGCAGACGGACGCGTGGCGGCACAGGCGTGTCGTCGGTCTTGCCCTGCCAAGCGTCAACGCTCCTAGCCATTGTCATTGGCCTTCGCAGGCGTGAGACCGAAGAAGTTGTCGGCGGCGACGGTGGCGTACCCCAGCGATGACGCCAGGTGCTCAATCATGCGGTTTGGCGGCAGGCGAGTGTATTTGCTGGTCATGTGCGCAGCGGCAGTCAGCAGAACCATGACGGCATCGGCGGGGTCTTCGCCTACGCCTTGGCAAATGGCTTGCACTGCTGCCTCGACAGCGAGGACGCGCTGGCGCGGATCAGTCGGAGCTTTGCCCTTGATGATGATCTCAACCATTGGCTTCCTCCTGTCCTTGAGACGTGAGGGTGAAGCGAGGGCCATCGTCGGTGTCCTCAATGGTGAGGAAGCCGTCCTTAGCCATACGCTTGAGCGACTTGTGGCCGTCTCTGGGAATGCGGGCGGTGGTATCGGCGCCGGGGCAATAGCTGCCGCCAGCTTCCGAGACGAAGCGCAATAGCTGGCGCTCTTGGTCGGTGAGCTTACGCATGGGCGCCTCCAAACTCGACTTCGCAACTTTCGGAGCCACAGGCGTCGAGGTCAGCATCGAGCCAATCGATCAGGTCGATTTGGTAGCTTCTGGCATCGTCTTCCGCCGGCGCAAACTTCGTTTCGGCTGCAATACGCTTTAGGTCGGACACTGCTAAATTTCCACGGAAGAACCGGCGCGGCTCGCCCGTTTGACCGGCGCCGGCAAAGGCGTGCTGTGCCTCCATGCGCGTTGGAAAGTCGTAGGCCTCTGGGCGCTCCGAAATGATGGTCAGATGCTTGCGCATCGACTTCTTCCAGCACCACTTGCAATTGCCCTCGTAGCCTTTCAACTCGAGACGGAACGGTTGCCGCTGCCAGAATTCGTTGACCTTGGACTTTGTGTGCGGGAAGCGGCTGACGAGTGGATAGATAAGCCGCTCGCGCGCCGCGTTCGGCGAAATGCGGTCGATTTCGTCCGTACGAATGCCTATGGCCGTGTCGTATGTTCCTGCCGCCCAGCCATGTTCTCTTGCCCACCGGTGGATAGGCCGAGACTTAAGCTCTCGGGAGCAGTGCGAGAACGCCTGGTTTGGAATTCCATACTTTGCGATGACGGCCTCGAAGGGCTCCCCATCGCGACTCGCGGTGGCGTAATCGACCGTCTTCGGCCGCGATCCAACTCCGCGTTGCGGCGAGACCTCAGCCTCGATCCAGTTCACGTTTAGGCCGAAGGCATCGTTACATTTCTCCACAAACCGTAGCGTTTCCTCGTGCTCTTGGCCGGTGTTGGCGAACACCGTTCGGATGCGATCGTACTCGGTGGCGTTCTCGATCATGAGCTTTGCCATCAGAGCTGATGTCTCGCCGCCGGAGAAGCTGATCAGCAGTCTACGCTGTTCGTCGCTCATGCTGCTTCCTTCCGATCAGCCCCAGCAGAAGGCGAGGGAGCTAGAACAAGACGCTGAGAGAAAGCCCCGAAGAACTTGCCGTCGGGGAGTTTGAAGAGAGCTTCGCCATTGCCGATGGGGTAGGTGGCTTTCATGCCTTCACCTCCGGAACAAACCGATAGTGGGTAACGAAGCCCAAGAAGCTGTCCCTCTGGGTCTCGACAACGAAGCCAGCCGGCGCCGGCGGTGGATCGGAGAAGCCGCAGAAGATCCAGCCGGGCACGTTGACCGCGCTGCGGATCAGTTCGGCGTAAGGGTGAGCGTCGGCCATTAGTGCGCCTCCAACTGGTAGAGGGCGTGGAACGGCATCTCGTGGCCTGAGCTGAATTCGTTCTCACGAAATTCCGCAAACCAGTCGTCAGCATCGGCGCGGCACGCTTCATGCCAGGTAAAGTTCTGCCACGAGCCGTCATAGACTGAGTGCTCACGGAAATACCGGCTGCCTGCCAAGATCGGCCAGCAGCACCAGATGCACCGGTGAGGTTTACGTGCGATCGTGGACTTGCGTGAAAACTCGTGGAAGCCCATCAGAATGCTCCCCAGATCGGCGCATCCCAGCGAAGCCAGAAAGCGCAGGCCAACAGGCCATAGAAGAACGCCAGCAGAGCCAGGCCAGTAAGAACGGCCAGAGCGTCATGGGCGAGGGAATGGGGCTTCGCTGCGGTGCTCATGGGATGAACCCCGGCCAGATTGTGACGGTCAGCTTCTGGTCCATGGATTCCCTGATGTACCAAACGATGTCCTCATCACCGTCGAAGGGGGCGTGACAGCTGACCAGGTGGCCGTCGCTGTCGCGGGCCTCTGCCTGCCAACCGAGTTCGCGCGTTTTCTCCGGCGTCTGGAGATTGATGGGCATAGGGTCTTTCATTCCCCTCCCTCCAGATTATCGTGGTTGAGGTCGGTATCGCCTTCGACGGCAACACGGGCTTCTCGATCGTCATTGCGATCGAGCGCAGCATCGCCCTTCCGGATCGAAGCGAAGAACTCCTCAGCATTGCCGGCTGCTAGCGCCGCACAGGCAGCGTCCATAGAGGCGTTGAAATTCGCCTGCTGCTCCTCAGTCAAAGGAGGAGCCACACGCCGCCTATTGCTTCCATAGAGCGCATTGCCGGGGCGATTGCCGCTACGGGTACGAAGTCCGGGAGTGCCTGGCATAGAATAAATCGGCGGGTGCATTGTCCGCGTACCCGCCGCTCCTGGGAGGGAATGGGTTAGGCGCGCGGCGCCAGCAAAAGGATGACGAGGCCCGGCTGCCAGTGAGCGTCCGACTTGATCTGCTTGCGGATGTCGGCGGGCGTGACTTGGCACTTGGTGGCCAGCTCACCGATGCGCTCATCGCTTACATCGGCGACGAGCTGCTTGGCCTGTATGCGAAGCTTTGCGGTAGATGCGGACTGCTCTCTGCGGTCGGCGCGGGCGTTCTTCGCTTCAGTCGCCTTATAGCGATCGAGCTGGGCATCGATGTTGCCGCGCTTGGTGAGCGGAATGTTGAGCGCGCCGTGATCCAGAGCCATTTCCCATCTCCCTAGAGGCATCGCCTCGGTGATCTGATGGAACAGAGTATGCGATAATCGCACAGCAATCGTCAAGCACGAATTGTGCGAAAAATGCATAGGTGGACGATCGTTAAACTTTGCTCTCGAATCGCTCTCGACTCTCCGAGCGTTCTGCGCTTTGAATGCAAACGCGAACAGAACAGGAACAAAGCGATGTTTGAAGGAACGCGTCCGGCTCGCATTTTCGTCCTCCATTGCCTCTGCGCGAACTGCCAGCGGCCGACGACCAGGCGCGTCCAGATACCTCGCATGGAAGGGGCGCCGACGACCGTGGATGAATTCATAGACGGGCTAGAGCACAACCCAGTGCCGTTCACCTGCGGGCATTGTGAAAGCCTGATTGGGGAACTGGTGGGAGTAACGATGGAGGCCGACCATGTCGCAGCGTGAGGTCAACGAATTCATCGTCGTCGCGCCGGCGACGCTGGGTAAGGCAGTCGAGTGGGCGGAGCCGCGGTTGCTCCAATTCTTGGGTGGTCAATTCCCGAGCTACCGATTCCGCATCGAGCCCTTTGGTCCATTTGCTGACGACGAGGAATTCACAGTGATCCCGATCATGAACCGGCCGCCCGTGCCAGGGGAAGACCGAGACCCTGACGAGCTGCACATGTGTCAGCTCCATCCGGAAGCTATTCCGCAGATCCAACAGGCTCTGCGCTCATTCGATCCAGATAAGACCCGGGGCCACTAAGTTCACGCCTTCAGGGCTCGCTGTAGAAAGCTTCCGGGGGTGGAAGAGTAATCGTTTCGATTTGGTGGGCGATATCGAGATCTTCGCCGCATACGGTCATGTGGGGGGGCGACATTGTGCGGGCGAATCTGTTGAGTATCGCAATGCGCTCCAGAGAGATTGCGCGCTTGATGCTTACGTCACTTGGTTTCATGACGTAGTTGCGAACGTGCAATTCGACATGGCAATGCGCGGGCTCATCGTTCTCTTCAAGTGGAACGATCCGCACATCATAAATGGAACTGCCTTGCGATCTGACTTGATCGGCGTCCATGTCGTAAAATCCACGATAATGCGACGTTTCCTGGAAGCGTATAGGCTCTCTGTTGTTTTTGGTGACAAATCGCTGGCGCTCGTTCGCGCGCGCAACAGCGGCAGATCGGCACCCAAAGCCATGGACGTCTTCAATGCTAGATAGCATATCCCGATCCCCAACGGAGAAGCCCTTGGTGCCGTTACTATCTAGGTCGCCCAGGGCGAACAACGCCTCAGAATCGAAGGCCTCATTGCGCAAAAATCGGGGGTAAATTGCCAGTCGACATACCGCGCCGTTACTCGACATCGTCGTCCAATGTGCCGTGAGAAGATGCTGTTCCTCCTAGAACAGCGGACCATTTGCCCCAGCTTTCACTGAAGTGGGGCAGATCGTTATGGACGCACTTTACGGGCTTGAGTGTCCCGACGTCGAGAAGTGCAGCGTCGTCTGAAAACACAGTCAAATAACGCTTGAAATCCGGGTAGGCCCAACTGAGGATAACCTCATCCTTATCGTGCGAATTTATCTTAGGCGGATCGATGCCCTCAATCGCAAGCCGACTGATCAGGCCCCGAGCTGCATTGGCTGCCTCGTCCGTCACGTAAAGCGCGTCGCCTTCCTCCTGTTCGGCCATGCTCTGCAATGCTTCGTAGAGAGCGGCGTAGTAGTACGCTCGATAGTTGCTGTCAGTGCTCGCCGAGTTAGACGCGAGGACTGTCACCGGCTTGATTGGTTCGGCCTGTTCAGAATTGCTGTCGGGGAAATGCCCATACAGATAATATGCGCGCGCGGTTGCTCTTCTTGTAGCTACTGCGCTGCGAAATGCGGCTACTGCGGTAGAAGAGGCTGAACTCGTCGCGTTCGCGGCATACGAAGTTGTCTTTTCCGACTTGGTCATTTGAGCGCGTCCACATGGCCGGCAATGGCAAGCCGGTCGGCTTCGGCAAGCAACTCGAGCAAAAGTCGTCGTTGCTCATCAGTCGCGTAGGGCTCGGACGTTGGTACGTTGTTCACGTCAACGACGATGCTGACCCCAAACCGGCTGACGGTTATTGGGGCGCCTGAAGGAGCTGTTGGGATCATCATCTGTTGCATGTGGCCGACCCCCACCCTCAACAAACGATTCAGCAGCGCGTCTCCGTTCACGGACTTCAATCGACGATTAATCTGAAACATCACATCCAGAGCGTCGTCATAATTAAGTTGGAGGCCGCTAAGTTTCAGCGCATGCGCGCTTGCGCTTTCGAGAGTTTCTTCAGGCTGCCACAGATTTGCGATGACCGCCTGTCGAACTACACCTGAAAACTCCGCCTTTGCGGCAATCGATGATGCCGCGGCGAAAACCTTCTTTCGATCCAGAATTGGCCATGCCTCGTCCGGTCCCGGGGTTGGATCGTCAGGCTGAAACAGCAACTCAATTCGGCCGGGCTGCACGCCAACTTGCACCGTCAAGTCGTTGAAGCGCCCATTGGCTGTCGATAAGTATGGGACTGGCCCGCCGAACCCACGATGAGTTTGGTATCCATCTGGATCAGCGCCGAAGATTTTGCGGTATGCGTCTAGTGCCGCGGTGGGTGGCTCGACTGTGAACCATGCGATCTGGAACGCTTGAACTTGATCCATTTCAATCCTTGTCGGTACCCGTGCCCGAACGAGCATAGATATTGCAATTCTCGCTGCTCATATCAAGAATGGCATTAGCAGCGTGATATGAAGAAGTATGTCACAGTGGTAGGTCGTTTCTCACCGACCGCACGAGCGCGATAATCTCAACGCTGACGCCATCATCGGCACGGGCGTCTCGCTTGATGACGATCGGCTTGTGGGTGCGGTTGGTCGATCGAGGGTGAAATTCAGTCCGATCCTCGTAGAGTTCGACCTGCTTCACCGACCATTCGCGCGTGTGGCCACCGTCGCGGGTGCGTTCGACCACGACGACCAAGCCATCCTTTACCCGTACCTGGCTGGCCACGTCCTCGAAGGATACGCAGATCAAGCGGTCACCGGACATGATTGGTCTGGGCTCGAGCGCATTCATGGAATCGCCCTCGACATCGAACGCCATGCGGCGCGCGTTGGGGAAGCGCTCATCAGGTGGTTCGTAAACCCGATCTGCGTCTGACTGGTCGAAGTCATCCACTTCGCGGAACACGCCTGCAGCAAGCTTTCCGTTGACCTTGATAGGTAGCAGGCCGACGGAAGGCGCCGCCCGAACGTCACCTGCCGGCGGGTCTTCTTCGAAGTACTCAGCGGCGATCGGGATCTCGCTCGACTTCAAGCCGCGCTTCCCATTCACCAGCTTGTTGATCGCGGAGGGGTGCACGCCGAGACGCCGCGCCAACTCGCTCTGGGAGCGGCCGGGCTTCGCAAGGTTCTCAATTACCCACTGAAGGATCGGATCTTCGGACATGTGATTATTTCGCATAGGAGCGCTCAAAACGTCCTGTGCGATTATCGCTTAAATAGTTCTTGACCGACTGTGCGAAAAGCGCATAGTTAGACCCATGAAGTGCGAGCCCGCTACATCCATCATCAAGAAGTTCGGCGGCCCCGAAGCGGTGGCGGCCATTGTTGAGGCCACGCCTGGTCAAGTCCGGCGGTGGCGTCAGGTCAAAGAGAAGGGCGGCACCGGTGGCGCTGTTCCTCATTGGCATATTCCCAAGCTGATGGCGGCTGCGACCGCGCGAAAACTGAAGGTGCGGGCGGAAGATTTCCTGCCACGCCAGCCAGAGGGAGCCGCAGCATGACCCTTCCATCCGATATCCCCGAAGACATCGCTGATCGTGCCGCCATCCTCATGGATGCGAACCGGCACATTGCTGACGATCTCGAATACACGGCCAGGATCATCATGGCGGTGGAAGCGTCTGGCCCGGTGGGTCTGAGCAAGAAGCAGGCGAATGCGCTGGCCTTCATCGAAGGCTTCATCGGTGACCGGGGCTATTCGCCGACCTTCGAGGAAATCTCGCAAGGACTCGGCATGAGCAGCCGCAGCGGCGCACATCGCGTCGTCCAACAGCTCATTGAGCGCGGCGCAGTCCGTCGCATGGCGGGTAGGGCGCAGACCATCGTCATCGTGAAAGATCGCGATGTAAGCACTGCTCACAAAATTTCTGAGGTGGCATAAATGGCCGTCGAGGACAGCGTAGCTCAAGACCAGATCCGTGCATTCATCGAACGCATTGAGCGGATGGAAGCCGAGAAAGCCGCGATCGCTTCGGACATCAAGGAAATCTACGCGGAAGCCAAGGGTAACGGCTTCGACACGAAGATTTTGCGCAAGCTGGTGACCATTCGCAAGCAGGATGCCAACGAGCGAATGGAGCAGGAAGCGCTGCTCGAATTGTACATGGGCGCTCTGGGCATGATCGAACTGCCCACTGAGGACGTCTACGACGGTGAGCGCGAGCGGCTGAATTCTATCGCTGCGCAGCTGCGCGCCGCGCCGATCAAGCCGAAGTCCGATCCTCTGGCTGCGCTTCGCGCCGATCCGGCCATGGCCATCGTTGCGCCCGCCGACATCACCCCAAAGAGCAATTTGCAGAATGTGCAAAGTGCTCAAACTGAACCCCGGCCGACCAAAGCGGCTGGCGGCGACCTGACTGCCCTTGCCCCCAATGACGGTCAGGTCGCACCCACTCAGCCGGAAGCGGCGAACGAGAAGCCAGAGTCTTCCGATATTGGCGCCAGCGATCCGCAGCGGTCGGTGGAGGCTATCCGTAAGGATGCTTTTTCGGACGGCTCTGGCCCCCATGCGTACGCCGCCCCGGGCATCGTCACCTGGGAAAGCACTCCGCCTGAAGGCGTAGAGCGCCATCCCTATTCCAATGCGTTCGGAACACTCGGTCAGGATGCTGTCGTCATTGCCGATGACATCGCCATGGCTAAGGCCGCGCCTATCGTGAAGATGGGCAACGTCATCCTCGACGGTTGGGCCCGGTACATGACGGCGCGCGGCTCCGTTGGCCTCACCGGTCAATCGACCGAGTATCAAGTCGTCCAGTACGACGGCGACGACGCACTGCTCGACTGCATTCGCTGGAACGTCGACGGCCGCATTTTGTCCAGCAAGGACAAGCAGACCATCGTCAACCGCCTCAGCGTCATAGAGCCCAAGCGTAAGGCCGACATCATCAAGGCAGTGGCGGAGCTGGCGATATGAGAGCTCGTCCTGCTCAGGCATTCGCTGCAGCCTTTGGGCTTGTCGCATGTGCGGCATTCATCCTGCAAATTGTGGGAGGGCTGTCATGAGCGCGTGGGCAAGGCCAGGCGTGAAGTGCGTCTGCATCAAGAACTCCACCCGGATCGTGAACTATCAGGGGATGCCGCCCTTCCTGAAGGGCCAGACCTTCACCATCGCTGGCGTCGAGCAAAACGGTTACGGCGTCTGCCTTTATTTCGAAGAGCGCGGACCAAACCAGTGGGCGCATATCAATGGCTTCCGGCCATTGGTTGAGCGTACTCAAGAGCAGGATCTTGAACACTTCCTGCCGTTGCTCAACACGGTCGAGGAGTCCGCCTAATGCGCGCTCTTCCCGCCAGTAATCACAGCCAGAAAGGGCCGCGCTCTCACGATGCGCACCCTGGCATTCGAATTCTCATTCCGGCGGTCACCCTCTCCGTCGGAGGGCGAGTGATCTGCATCCATCGACTCCTCCCGGTCGAGCAGGTCATTCGCCCAGCTCATAGCGTGCGGTTTGACGGTTGGCGCCGTCGCTCCGCGCATTTCCTGCCGGCTCAGCAAGCTTCTCAATTCATCGCTGACCGGTCGATCCATCGTCGTCGCCTTTCGTCGTCCACGTCTCTCGTTGGCCCTTACGCTAACGAGAACGGATTGACCTATGCGCAAACATTCTTTGCTTCCGGAGCAAATGCCGATGACTGACTGCACGGTTGTCGATGAGGCCGCCCACTGGGCTGACTGGCTGGTTCGTCGCGAGCATCGCGGCCCCGGCGATACGGTCGAAGCTGCCAGGCTGCGCGCCGCCCGGAAACACAAGCTGCCCGAGCGTCTGCTCTGGGCGCTCCGCTATCGCAAGCCCAAGCGGATCTGGGCTGACCTTTACGTGAAACTTCAAGAGGCGGTCGAAACCGAAATCGCCCGTCAGGAGAAGGCCCTTGAGCACGACATCGAAATCACCCGAGCCCGGCAGCTTACGCCGTCTGGCCGGACTGCTGTTGCACAGGCTGAGGCTTTTCTTGGAGCGGTGGCGCAGCCGGAAACACGAGCGGCTCCCTAACGAGCCTGCAGAGAAGACAACCCCACGCATCGAGGACTGACATCATGGAATGGCTCAATCGCCTCCTGTCGACCAAGCCCACGGTACAGCCCCAAAAGCGCTGTGAATGCGGACGCTTCTGCAAGCACGACAAGCCTGACATCACCGACAAGCTGGTGGCCGATATGTCGGCCGCTGGCCTGTATGTCCCCAAGCACTTCGCAGGGCGTCTGCAGGGTGGTGGCCAATGCTAGCGTCTGAAGGGAGGTTCGATCGCTGGCATCAATGCGAGAAGCTGATTGTTGTAGGCGGGGCCGTCAATGCCGGCGTGGACGCGTCGATGGCAATTGGGGCACAGACCAATAACGAACCTAGGGTCGTCAGGTCCTCCGTCGCTAACTCGGCGAATGTGGTGCGGCTCAAGGTAATGACTGCGGTCGGGACGCAGGAATGGCGCCTGTCGCGCGCAGCCTTCGCAATGTCCCTGCGCTCGATGCAGAACGTAACTCTTCACGTCGGCGCTGCGCTCGTAGACATTTCGAGGTGCGCCTTGCCGTGGTGCCCGGATGCCGGCCGCCTCATATGCACGATTGCGCAAGTCAACCGGATCGACTGGTTGGCCTTGTTCTCGTTCGACAGCAATGTCCTCTACTTGCTCGCGGACCGCATCCAGGAAGCGCAACTCGAAGACGATAGCGTCACGCATCTCTCCTTTCGTGTCCGGAGCCCGCTGAATGCGGTGGTTCTCGTAGACCATTTCACCTTCAAATCGGAGCGGACCGCCTTCGTTCTTGAAAAGCAGAAGGCTACGACCCTTAGCGGAATGGTCACGGATGGCGCGGTTGCCCTTGATCATCCGCATGTGGCCTTCTTGGCCTTCGCCATAGTATTCGAAAACTCCATCCTCTCGCAGGACGTCGGCATAGCCGTGAGCCAGGCCGGCTTCGCCGCTGATGATGAAGTCCACTGCGTGGGCGGCCGGCGTGATGATCCCTCCGCGTTGCTGGCCATTAAATCGAGCATGAATGTCCGCCCGTCTGTTGTAGACGCGGCCAACCTCAAATCCCCAAGCCATCCATTCCCCCAAGTGTTCCGGCCGCACGCTAACCGCGATGCTCGGGATTCGAAAGCCTGGAGGGCAGCAGCATGACTCCCTCTTCACGCGGTCCATTCCTATCCACTGGGAAGAAGAGGGCAGGGGAATGACTACCTGGCCCTTCGGCAACATGCCCATGTTCTCGTTCGACGTCGTGATGGCGGATCCGCCATGGTCTTTCGATAACTGGTCGGAAGGCGGCAACGCCAAGAACGCAAAGGCGCAGTACGACTGCATGCCGACCGAGGAGATCAAGCGCCTACCGGTTGGACATCTGGCGGCTGGCGATTGCTGGCTGTGGCTCTGGGCGACCTATCCCATGCTACCCGATGCGATCGCGGTCATGAATGCCTGGGGCTTCAAGTATGTGACCGCTGGCCCATGGGTGAAGCGCGGCGTTTCCGGCAAGCTCGCGATGGGCACCGGTTACGTGTTGCGATCGTGCTCGGAAATCTTCCTCATTGGGAAGAACGGCGAGCCGAAGACCCATGCCCGCGATGTCCGCAATGTCCTTGAGGCGCCGCGGCGCGAGCACTCCCGGAAGCCTGATGAGGCCTATGCGATGGCCGAGAAGCTGTTTGGCGCTGGCCGTCGAGCTGATCTGTTCTCGCGCGAAACCCGGCCGGGCTGGACGTCATGGGGCAACGAATCCACGAAATTCGATGAGGCAGCAGCATGACCTCCGTCCTCCAATCCCAGCACGAACACTATGCCGAGGTACATCATGGCCGGTAGGCGTTTGAGCGATCGAGTCCACCTGCACGCCGATGGCGAGACCCTGCCGGCGTTCTCTGGCCTGGCCTTTGAGCAGGATTATGAGCCACGCGACCTGTGGAACCTCGACCATGAAGAGCAGCGCCGAAAGATAGCGGCACGGGCTGCCAAGGGTGCTCGCGCCACTCGTCGCCAGCAGTTTGGAGGTCGAGCATGACAGTCTCGTATCTCCCATTGATCAAGGTCCAGCAGAGGCGTCACGACTTTCCAGTGCACGACCGCAGCTTCACGTCGTCGGTCGATCTCATGGCCGCTGGCAAAGCTGCGCGTGAGCGACTGATGGGTGTCTTGGAGAATCCGGCGCCCCAAGCCGTCGCGTCAGTCCCGGAGCCCCGCGTCGTCGTGGCGGCCCCTGTTGTCGTGCCGCTACGAATTCGCCCTCGCACAGCGCCGCTCAACATGCTGCAGCGCAGCTCGGCTAAGTTTCTGCTTCGTCTGATCGCGCTGAAGCATCAGATCTCTGCTGAAACCATCCTTGGGCTATCGCGAAAGAAAGACGTTGTGCTCGCGCGAACAGAGGCAATTTGCCTGATCTATCAGCACACCCAGTGGAGCCTTCCCCAAGTCGGGCGCTTCATGCATCGCGACCATACCACGGTGCTCTACTCGCTGCGAAAGAGCGGCGTGGAGCGCAAGAGGGTCGAGATGATCCCGCATATGGCCGCGGCGCTTCGCCCTCAGCACCCTCCGCGGGTGCTGGCTGAGCGACTGAAGCGCGATGTCATCGTCATTCCGCAGTCGGCCAACTTCATTTCTGACGCCATTTTGCCAGCTCAGCAGATCATCGAGGAGGTCTGTGAGTACTACGGGGTGTCCGAGCTCGAATTGCGGAGCCATAGGCGGGCCGAGCACCTCGTTGTCGCTCGTCATGAGGCAATGTACCGGCTGAGCAAGGAAACCGCCCTCACGAGCCGGGAAATCGGCAAGGCGATGGGTGGGCGAGACCGGTCGCTGGTGAACTACGCCGTCAATGCCCACAAGGCTCGCATTGAGGCCAGCCGATGAGCATCCAAGCCGTCGCATTCGTCCTCGATACCCATGTGCCCGAAGTGGCCGCCAAGATGCTCTTGGTGTGCCTGGCGAACGCGCACAACCAGTCTACAGGCCTTTGCTGCCCGTCCGTCGCCCGGTTGGCCGAGGAGAGCAGCATGTCGCGCCGTAGCGTGCAGCGCTGGCTGAAATGGCTGACGGAAAACGGCCTGATCGAGACCATCGGAACGAGTGACGATAGCGGCCGTCAGCAGTCCAACGAGTACCGAATTGTTGGCTTTGTGAGGGGTGCCAAATTGACACCCTCCCCCAACGGTAGGGGCGACACTGCTGACACGGGGGAGGGCGTCACAGGTGTCACCCTCGGGGGTGTCACTGGTGGCACCCCTCTAAAGAAACCGGAAGAAAACCGGAAGAAGGAACGGGAACAGGCGGACGCGCGCATTTCGTTTGAGGAAATCTGGAAGGCGTTTCCTCGCCGCCGGATGACGAACCGCACCGAAGCCGAGGCGGAGTTCGCCAAGCTGGCAGATGACGAGACCCATCGTTGCCTCACGGCGGCCAAGCGGTTTCACCAATGGCACATCGAGGACGCTGCCGCTCGCAACGAGACCGCCGAGAAGGCGCTTGAGTTTCGAATGGGCTTGGCCAAGTGGCTTCGAACCGAGGCATGGATCGCTGCCCTGACGATCTCCCTGGCGAATGACCCTGTTCCCGTCGATGCCGTCACAGGGTGGGTCTACCTCGCCGCAGATCACCCGGATTTCCAAGCCGTTGAACGAATGCTCGGCAAGAAGCTGACCGTCCATAGTGCCGGCGGGAAACGCGGCTTTCGCATCGAAGAAATCGAGCAGGCGAGGGCGCAAATGTCCCCGTCAGCAGCACACTAAACCATCATCCCATCCAACAAGAGGCAGCAAAATGGCTAAGGGTCGTCCCCGCAAATCGAATGTCCGCCGTACGAAGTCCGGAGCGATCAGCCGCGCCGCTGGCGCGTATCACGACAACGAAGATGGTATCGCGCTCCGGATGCGCGTCTTCGGTCTCACCGAAATCGAAGCCCGGGACCAGAAGGCCGCCACTTACGTCGGGCGTCTCTGCCTAGCCGGAAATCGCAACTCAACTGACGGCATCAGCGCAGCCCAATACGATGCGGCTGTGGCTTATTTGGAAGCCCAGCAGAACTTCAAGCGGGCAGTGAAGTCCCCTGATGCACTTTCGACTGGCACCGGAGGCGCCAGTGGCCCGGATGGGGCCGGGTATGACACCTGGTGTCAGCGGGCCATCGCCAAATGGGAGAGCATCGAAGCCGCAATCCAGACCGAGCAGGGCTTTCACGAAAACCGCGGTGCCAACATGTGGGCAGCTCTCGACTACTTGCTGAGCAGGGACCAGGCGTTGCCGCATATGATCGGTGATCTGCGGTTGGGCCTAAACGCAGTGGGACACCACCTAGGCATAATTCCCTTTCGAGCGAAAGTGGACGAAAGCCCACAGGCGGCGTAGATCAGGAGCTTAAAGTCGATAGAGGAAGCGACATGCAAAAAATTGAAGTGCCTGAAGACATTGCTGCTATGCTGATGACCAAGTTTGCGGAGTTAACAGCGGAACAAAAGCGGGCGGAATTCGGTGCAGATGATCCAGCTTTCGCGGCGTTTGCGAGCGATGATCTTTTTGCGCTCGTAATCGGTACACGCCCTGAAATTGAAGGCTACGAGCGCCGCGCTAACAAGTCTGGCTCACCGCTGCCTGGTATTAGGATGTCCAGAGAAAATACAGGCTCAACTTATGTCAATGTGCACGGCGGGCCCTTTTGGCTCGAAGGTGGAGGTAAGGTTAGTGGCGGGCAAACGGTACTGGGGCTCGAGCCTGATGCTGACATGGGAATAAAGGTCATGAACTTCGAGCGTGGGGGCGCGCGGTCCTATAAGGTGGGTTGGGCGTTCGTCGCCGCATTCGGTTCAAAGATCACCAAGTCGACTATGAGCAGCCAGCTTGAAATGTACCTAAAATAGCGCCGGCCTTGACTAGTGTTAGCAAATCACCATAAATGCACGTAATGCGACGTTGATACTTCCGTATCAAACGACAGCCGCCCCGGAAACGAGGCGGCTTTTTTTGATCGTACATCGCTTAGTCGCTAGGCTGGCTTTGCTCGTTCGC
>NZ_JBEVLL010000221.1:0-13177 GCF_040509215.1 Devosia sp. | reverse complement strand
CAAAAGAAAAGGGCCGGTTGCCCGGCCCTTTCCAAGAATTTGGGTTTGAAGCTTAGCGCTTCGAGAACTGGAAGGAACGACGGGCCTTGGCCTTACCGTACTTCTTACGTTCGACCACGCGGCTATCGCGGGTCAGGAAGCCACCCTTCTTGAGGGTCGGGCGCAGGGCGGGCTCGAAGTAGTTGAGCGCCTTGGAGATGCCGTGACGAACGGCACCGGCCTGACCGGACAGACCACCACCGGCGACGGTGACGTTGACGTCGTACTGGTCGAGACGATCAACAGCCACGATCGGCTGCTTGACGATGAGCTGGAGAACGGGGCGAGCGAAATAGGCTGCGAATTCGCGGCCATTCACGGTCACCTTGCCCTTGCCCGGCTTGATCCAGACGCGAGCAACGGCGTTCTTGCGCTTGCCGGTGGCATAGGCGCGGCCGAGGGAGTCGAGCTTCTGCACGTGAACCGGAGCCGAGGAGGCAGCGGGAGCAGCAGCGGTGGTGCCCAGGGCTTCGAGGGAGTTGATGGTTTCAGCCATATTACTTCACCCGGACGTTCTTGGAGTTCATCGCGCCGACGTCGAGCTTGCTCGGGTTCTGCGCTTCGTGGGGGTGCTCGCCGCCAGCGTAAACACGCAGGTTCTTGAGCTGGGCGCGGGTCAGCGGGCCGCCCGGCATCATGCGGCGGACGGCGTTTTCCAGAACGCGGTTCGGGAAACGGCCTTCGAGGAGCTCGCGAGCGGTGCGGTCCTTGATGCCACCGGGGTAGCCGGTGTGCCAGTAGAAGCGGTGCTGATCGAGCTTGCGGCCGGTCAGCTTCACCTTCTCGGCATTGATGACGATGATGTTGTCACCCATGTCCATGTGCGGGGTGAAGGTGGCCTTGTGCTTGCCGCGCAGACGCGAAGCAATGATCGAAGCCAGACGACCCACGACAAGCCCTTCGGCGTCGATGAGGATCCACTGCTTTTCGATCTCGCTCGGTTTTGCCGAGTAAGTGGTCATTGTTGAAATCCCTAGAAAACTCTGGTTTGCGACCTCATCCAAAGGACGGATCACAGGTTTCGGAGGGGTCTCTAAGGGGGATTCTAGAAGTCGTCAAGCGCCTTATAAAAGTACTGCAATTTCAATGACTTGCAGATGCGGTATTATATTACCGCACCCTACGCATGTCGGCGACATAGGCAGCAGTGGCGCCGGCCAGCATGAAGGCCAGGGACTGGTGCCCGACAGCCAGCGAGATCGGAACGCTGGCCAGTAGGGTCGCAATGCCGAGGCCTACCTGGAGCAGAACCAGGATGCCGATGCGCGGCAGCCAGCCATGGACGCCACCGAAACCGCCATCCTTGCTACGGCGCCAGATCATATAGGCGACGTAGGCGACAATAACATAGGCGATGCCACGGTGGATAAATTGCACCGTCAGGGCATTTTCGAAGAGGTTCCGCCACGCCGGGTCCATGACGAAGAGGCCCTTGGGAATGATGGCTCCGTCCATGAGCGGCCAGGTGTTGTAGCCCATGCCGGCATCGAGACCGGCGACGAAGGCCCCTGCCCCGATCTGAAAAATCAGCAGAACGCCCAAGGCAGTAGCTGTGGCGAGGTGTCCAAAATTTACGCGGCCGAGTACGCGGCCGGGCTCGATGCTGCGCGCCACGTATATGAGCGCGACGAAGAGCAGCGAGGCGGCGCAGAGGTGGGCGGCAAGTCTATATTGGGAGACCGAGGTGAGCTCGGAAAGACCTGAAGAGACCATCCACCAGCCGAGGAAGCCCTGGAAGCCACCGAGGATGAAGAGCGTGAACAGAGGCAGCGCCAGATTGCGTGAAAGACGTTTCTGGAACAGGAAAATTGCGAAGGGAACAATGAAGATCAGCCCGAGCGCACGCGCCAGGAGGCGGTGAAACCATTCCCAGAAGAAAATGTATTTGAAGTCATTGATGTCCATCCAGGAATGGACGATCGAGTATTGCGGAATCTGCTGGTAGGCTTCGAACTCGGCCTGCCACTGGGCGTCGTTGAGCGGGGGAATGGTGCCGGAAATCGGCTTCCAACTGGTGATCGAAAGACCCGATTCCGTTAACCGCGTGATACCACCGACCACAACGATCAGCAGGACAAAGCTAGCAAGCGCGTAGAGCCAGATGCGAACGGGCCGGAGCAGGTCGCTCGCGTAGCTGATTTGTCCTGGTGCGGCATTGTGCTGGGTGGTCACGGCAACATTCCGGTATCGATGGGGCTGGCGGAGTGGTAATGCCACCCTCGCCCAGTCGCAACAGCCCAGATGCCGCATATGACCCAACGCAACCGCAAATTGATCGGCGCGCTCCTGTGCGTGGCCTCCATTGTCGCCTGGGCGTGCCTCGCCACATCGGTCTACCTGGCGTTTCCGCCGGAGCTGCCATGGTATGTGCTGATCGTCTATTTCATCGTTGCGGGCATGGGCTGGCTGTTTCCGGCCATGGCGATCGTTCGCTGGATGGCGAAGCCGGATGCTCAGGCTTAGGCGACAAGCGACTGCTTAGAAAGCACCCTCACCCGTCTCGCGCTACGCGCGATCCACCCTCTCCCCGAGGGGGAGAGGAATAGGAGGGCTCAGCCGGTCAGTTTGCCTAGCACCGTAAAGATGCCGCCACTGGCAAAGACGTCGACATAGCGTTCGGACTGGAAGTAGCCGTTGAGCGATACGCGCGGCAGCGCGGTCAGGCTTTCGAGGTGGTGCGGATAGAGGCCGCCGGGGCGAGTGGTGACGGCGGTTTTGAAGCCAAGGTCGCGAGCCAGTGCAAATTCTCTGGGGCCGCAGGAGAGCGGACCACCGAGAGGATAGGAAAAGTGGCTCGGGCGGATGCCGAACTGGGCCTGGATTACTTCCACCGATTGCAGCATTTCCTGACGGGCTTCGTCCTCGGAGAGCTTTGCCAGTTCGTAGTGGTGGACCGTGTGGGCGCCGATGGTGCAGAGCGGTTCGCCGGCGAAGAGGCGTAGCTCCTGCCAACTCATGATCAGGTCGCGGCACTGCTTTTCGAGGTCATAGCCGTAGTTGTGGCAGAACTCGGCGAGGAAAGCGCGGCGCTGCGGCTCGGGCAGTTTTCGCAGGTGCCAGTAAAGGCGGTTGAAGGCGTCTTTCTTCTGTGCCGTAGTTGATGTGTCGACATATTCGACCTCGCCATTTTCGGTGAAGGCGACGGCCTCCTGGCGCGCGATGATGTCTTCGATGGCCTGCCACCAGAGCTCGCCGACGCCGTCGACAAATGCAGTGGGGACATAGAGCGTGAAGGGCGCTTCGTGGCGGAGCAGGATTGGCAGGGCGTAGTCGAGATTGTCGCGATAGGCGTCGTCGAAGGTGAGGACGACGAAGGGCTTTCCCTTTTTGGGGGCAGCCAGGCGCGTGACCGCTTCATCGAGGGTGACGATGTCGATGTCGAGATCACGGAGACGCTCGATCGTGTAATCGAGAAAATCGGGGCGAACCTGCAGGATGGCGTTTGGGGAGAAGGCCGGTGGCGCCTCGGGCAGGACGCGGTGCAGCGTGAAGATGACTCCGCGAGAGCTCGATAGTGCACGGGACAGAGCCGGCAGGCGGGAAAGCCAGAGCAATTCGAAGGCAGCGCGGATGGCGGCGTATTTCATGGGGCAACCTCGCGCTTTCTCGTGGACTTGGCTTGGCGCTCAATGCTCGCCGGGTGTGGGCCGGGGGGACCGACTAAGCCGCAACGGCGTCTTCGAGGGCCGAGATTTCCACCCGCTGCAGGCCTGCATTGAGGAGCTGGCTCCGCATATCTTCTGCGCTGCCGGCTTCTTCATCGTCGCTGGTCACCAGCACGACGCGGCCGCCGAGATCGGCGAAGACGGGCAGCGCAGAGCGACCGCCGACACGACCCGTGAGGACGATGACGACTTCGTAGATGTCGCCAAGGGCTTCGACGAGGATCGAGGGCTTTGCGGAGGTGCGGTCGATGGTTTCGCCCTGCCCCCAGACGACTTCGGCAAAACTCTGGTCGGCGGATTTCTGCACGACATCGCCGAAACCGGCATGTCCCATGCTGAGATCGGAAAGACCCGGCGCATTGCCGGTGCGGCCGCTGCCGGCATCGACCAGCACGACGCTGAGCCCCTTGGCGAGACCATCTGCTGCGAGGGCGTCGGCCATGCGGCGGCCGGGTTCGTTATTGCCGTGGTCGGCGAGGAGCAGGAGATGGGTCTTGCCAAGCACGAGGTCGGCTGCAAGATCGGCGTAGCGCACCATGCCGACGATCTCGCGCGGCGATTTCGGACGGATGGGTGTTGCGGCAACGGGTTTCGGCGCGGGCGCTGATTCCATGGCGACGCGAGCCGCATCGCGCTGGGCGCGGCGATCAGCGAGTTCCTGGAGCAGACGACGGGCGCTATCGGACGCCGCAAGCGTAGATTCGGGCTCGACATAAGCGAATGCGGCGGGACGTTCGGGCTCGTCCGGAGTGGGTTCGGGCTCGAGTACGGGGTCGGGTTCGGCCTCGTATACTTCGGAAACAGGCTCTTCGTAGAACGACTCTTCTTCCGGGACTTCTTCTTGCAGGGCTGCCTGAGGGACCACGGCGGGCTCTTCGCGACGCTGGCGCTCCCAGGCATAGGGCTCGATCGGCCGCAGGGCGCGGCCGGACATGAGTTCGCCAAAGACGACGGCGCCAAACTGCACGGCAAAGGTGACGATACCAACGCCGGCAAGAATGAGCGCGGTCTTGGGGAAAGCCGGAGTTACGGACGGCGCGGCTTCGGTGACGACGCGCACGTCGGGCAAGGCCGAGCCGGCGTCGGCGCGGGACGACGCCTCATTGTAGCGCATAAGGTAGGCTTCGAGCAGGTCGCGCTGGGCCTTGGCCTCGCGCTGCAGGCTATCGAGGGCGACGGTGTCTTGCGTGGCGGTAGACGCGGTTTGCTTGAAGCGGCCGAGGTCGGCCTGGAGCGAGGCTTCAAGATCGGCTTCGACCTGGGCCTCGGCTTCAAGCGCGGCGGCGACGCGGTAGCCTTCCTGATTGATGCGATTGTCGAGCTCGGCGATCTGGGCGTTCAGCGCCCTGACGGTGGGATGGTTCGACAAAAGAGTCGCGGAGAGCTGGGCGAGCTGGCCCTGGAGGCGGGCCTTTTCCTGGCTCAACTGCTGCACGACGGCCGAATTGCGGGCGTCGGCGACGCTTTCGATGGGCTGGCCCCGCTCGAGCAGGCCGCGAATGACCGATGCACGCGACTGCGCCGTGTTCTTGCGCTCCTGGGCGGAGGTGATCTGGGTGGTGATGGTGGAAAGCTGCTGATCGAGCAGGCTGGTATTGTTGGTGCCGATGAAGAGGTCGTTGTCGACGCGATATTGGGCGACGGCTGCTTCGGCATCACCCACGACGGTGCGCAGGCGCTCGATTTCCTGGCGCAGCCAATCGGAGGCCTCAGCAGTATCGGAAAGGGAGAGCTGGGCGCGGCGGGCGACGTGCGCCTCGGCTACGGCATTGGCGATATCGGCGGCAAGCTGAGGATCAGTGGAGCGCACCAGGATGGAAATGATGCGCGAGTCGCGCTGCTGGATGACCGTCATACGATCATAGAGCGTGTTGATGACGCGCTCGTCGATGCTGATGGGCGTCGAGCCGCGACCGATAAGCTGCATGACGACGCCGAGCGGGGAGAACCCCGACTGGCTGCCGTTGAATTCGGGCTTGGAACGCAGATCGAGCTTGTCGATGACGCCGAGCAGGGTATCGCGCGACTTTATCAGCTCGATCTGGCTGGAGACGACGCTGGCATCGCCCGCCGTGCTTGCCGGCGCCTGCTCGTTGGCCGAGCGCGTATAAACATTGGAGCGCGGTTCGACGAGAATGGAAGCCGAGGATTCATAGAGCCGCGGCAGCATGGTGAGGACGAGGAACGCCGCCACGAGCACCAGCAGGGTAACGATGATGATGCGCGGCAAGCGCCTGCCAACCGCGGCAAGCACGGCAGTCACGTCAATTCGCGCATCGCGCATTGTCGGGGCATATTCGCTCACGGCAAATCCTCATCATGCCGCGGCACTATCAGGCTTTCGTGGTCAAAAATCGGTTAATTGTGGCGGCATATTCGGAGCAAGCTTGTCCGGCATAAGGAAAATCTTAACCATGACAGGGAATGCTAAGGGCCAATCAAAACGCGCGGATTGACCATGCGCTGGCTTCCCATTCTCGCCTTAACATTGATGATGCCGCTTGCGGGTTGCGCCACGACGCGGCCCGGAAGCTATTTCGTCGAACCGACCGGCCCCTACACACTCGATACTGGCGATGTGGTGCGCGTTTCGGTTTATGGCGACCAGGAACTGAGCAATACCTATCGCGTCAGCGATAGCGGGGCGATCGCCTTCCCGCTCGTCGGCCAGGTGCAGGTGCGTGGACAGACGACAAGCGTTGCTGCGTCGCGGCTCGCCGGGGCTCTTGCCAATGGCTATCTGCGCAATCCCAATGTGGCCGTGGAAGTGGCCGAATACCGGCCCTTCTTTATCCAGGGCGCGGTGCGCACTTCCGGACAGTTCTCCTATTCGCCCAACATGACTGTGCGCGCTGCCATCAGCACGGCGGGCGGCTATACAGAAACGGCGGATCGCAACCAGGTGACGGTCTATCGTCGCCAGGGCAATGAAATGGTTCGCGGCCCGGCCGACCTCGACTTCCCCATTTATCCCGGTGACACGATCGTCATTTCCGAACGCTGGTTCTAAGCGGGATGGAACGGCCCCTGCGCATCTTGCAGGTTATGCGCGCGCCTGTAGGCGGGCTGTTTCGGCATGTCGCGGATTTGACCCGAGGGCTGAAGGCGCGCGGGCATAGTGTCGGGCTGATCGTTGATTCTCTCGCCAGCGACGCACAGACCGAGCGGCGGCTCGATGCGCTCCGGGAATTTGCCGATCTCGGTGTGCATGCCATGCCCATGCCGCGCCTTCTCGGGCGGGGCGATCTTTCGACGCCATTTGCCGTGCGCAAACTGGCGCGGGACCTCTCGATAGACATTCTCCACGGCCACGGGGCCAAAGGGGGCTTTTACGCCCGGCTGGCGCATATAGGGCGCAAGCGGCCATTGGCGCTCTATACGCCGCATGGTGGGGTGCTGCACTTTTCAGCGCGGTCGCGGAGCGGCAAGGCGTTTCACTGGCTGGAGCGGCGGCTGCTCGGGGAAACCGGCGCCATCATTTTCGAGAGCAACTTTGCCCGGGAAACCTATGGCCGGTTGATCACGCCGCCGACCTGCCGGACCGAGATCATTTATAACGGCCTCGATGCCGGTGAGTTCGAGCCGGTTGAGATTGCCAGGGATGCTGCGGATTTCGTCTTTGTCGGCGAATTGCGCGAGCTGAAAGGGATTTTTACGCTGGTCGAAGCCATGGTGGGGCTGAGGCGGAAGGATGGAAGCCCGGCAACGCTGGTGATGGCAGGGGATGGACCGCAGCGGGCTGAGCTGGAAGAGCGGATTGCCGCACTATCGCTTGGGGAGCGCGTGAAGCTGGTTGGGTCGCAGCCGGCCCGGACGGTGTTTGCGCAGGGACGCGTGGCGGTATTGCCGTCGCTGGCGGAGTCCCTGCCCTATGTGGTGCTGGAGGCGACGGCGGCGCAACTTCCGGTGGTGACGACGAGCGTCGGCGGCATTCCCGAGATCTTTGCCGGGACGGCAGAAACGCTGGTTTTGCCCGGCGATGCCGCGGCACTGGCAGCGGCGATGCAGGCCGTGCTCGATCACCCGGACGTGGCGCAGGCGGAGATGCAGGTGCGCCTCAAGCGCGTTGCGACCGAGTTCTCGCTCGAGACCATGGTGGGGCGAATCGAGGCGCTCTACCGTGACGTGCAGGACAAAGGCTAAAGACCTGCTTCATCGACTATAAACGCATTGCGCGCATCATCCGGCCGGGTGTGAGTGAGTTTTTCCGGTAGCGTGCGATGTTTCGTGTCGATCCCAAGCAGGCCATTGAGGACCATGCTTCCCGTCAGCCCGACGGGGATGGGGCCGGACCAACACTTTCCGCAGCCGCCACCGAAATCGCCAATCGTCCGGTAGAGCGCACCTATTCCGGTACCATCATCGTTGGCGTGGCGCAGGTCGTCGAGGCCTTGCTGCTGGCGATTCTGGGCTATGGCATTCATGCCGCCTATGTCGAATCCGGCCAGGAAGGCTTTTACCTGCTGGTGACGCTGGGCGTCTGTCTGGCGACCAATATCGGCCTTAACCTGTTGCGAGCGCACCGCATTACCACCTATCGGCGGGTTGTCGGGCAGTTCGGGCGCGTGCTGGCCGTGTGGCTGGCCGTCATGGCGGTGGTGACGGTCGCGATCTTCTTTTTCAAGGCGGGCGACATGGTTTCGCGCGTCTGGCTGCTTAGCTGGTTCGTGTCGGGCGCGGCCCTGCTCATCGTCTATCGCCTGTTGCTGCGCTTCCTCGTGCAGCGCTGGACCGATCTTGGGCGCCTCAAGCGCCGCACCGTCATCGTGGGTGGCGGGCGCGATGCGGAAGTGCTGATCGAGCAGATCGTCAGTGGCGCCGACAAGGATATCGAGCTGCTGGGGCTGTTCGATGATCGTTATGACGAGCGTTCGCCGGATTCGGTCGCGGGGCTGGCCAAGCTGGGCAAGGTGTCGAGCCTGATCGAATTTGCGCGGGTGACGCCGGTCGACCTCGTCATCGTCTCGATGCCACTTTCGGCGGAAAAACGCGTGCTGGACATGCTGACCCAGCTCTGGGTGCTGCCGGTGGACATTCGCCTCTCGGCGCATATGAGCAAACTCAAGTTCACCGACCGGGCCTATTCCTATGTCGGCGGCGTGCCTGTGCTCGATATGGCCGACCGGCCGATTTCGGACTGGAACCTGGTCTTCAAGTGGGTGTTCGACAAGCTCGTGGCGATCACGGCGCTTATCCTCCTGTCGCCGATCATGATTGCGACGGCCATCGCCATCAAGCTGACGAGCAAGGGGCCGGTTTTCTTCGTGCAGAAGCGGCACGGCTTTAACAACCAGCTCATCAGCATCTACAAATTCCGCTCGATGCGGACGGATATGCTCGATGCGGGCGCGGCCAAGCTCGTGACCAAGGGCGATCCGCGCGTCACGCGCGTCGGCAAGTTTATCCGCAAGACTTCGATCGATGAATTGCCTCAGCTTTTCAATGTGTTGAAGGGTGAGCTTTCGGTGGTGGGGCCCCGTCCCCATGCCTTGCAGGCCAAGGCCGACAACAAGCTCTATTATGAAGCCGTGGAAGGCTACTTTGCGCGGCATCGTGTCAAGCCAGGGATGACCGGCTGGGCCCAGATTCATGGCTGGCGCGGCGAGACCGACACGATCGACAAGATCATGCAGCGCGTGAACCACGATCTCTACTACATCGAGAACTGGAGCCTCCTGCTCGATCTCTACATCGTGCTGATGACGCCGGTTTCCCTCATAGCCAAGAGCGAGAACGCCTATTGACGATCTCGGGCACATTCGACTCCGCGCTGGGATCGAAGTGGGCCGGCGCTGATTACGTTCGCCAGCGGGCACTGAAACTGCTCGATGGCGTCGTGGCGCTATGGATCTTTGCCGGCGGCGTCGTGCTGATCGAGCCATCGCCCTATGAGGTGATGTTCCTGCTGGTTCTGCCGGTGGCGATCATGGCCGGGATCGGGCTCTATCGCTCGACCTTCGGGCTTTTGGCGATCATGCTGTGCTTCACGCCCTTTGCGCTGATCGCGGCAATACAGGTGCGCTTCACGCCGATCAGCGAGGCGCTGATCTTCACGGCGGTGACGATCTTCCTGATGCTGACGAGCTATTTCGTCGCCAATTACCTCGCCGAATCCACCGAGAAGCGCATGCGGGTGATCATGCGCGCCTATACGGTGATTGCGGTGATCCTCGCCATTATCGGGACGCTGGCCTATCTGCGGCTGATGCCGGGGGCCGATCTGTTCCTGCGCTATGACCGCGCCAAGGCGACATTCAAGGACCCCAACGTCTACGCGCCCTTCCTGGTGCTGCCGGCCATGTTTGCGCTGCAGCGGGTGCTGCTGGGGCGCGGCTGGCAGTCATTTATGGCGGCGGGGGTCTATTTCGTGCTGTTCGTCGGCGTCTTCGTCAGCTTTTCGCGCGGCGGCTGGGGGCACTTTGCGGCCTCGTCGCTGATCACGCTGGTGCTGGTTTTCCTGCTGGAAGCCGGTGCGCGGGACAAGGTGCGTATCCTGCTCATGACGCTCATTGGGGCCGGCATGCTGATCGTGGCGCTTGGCGGATTGCTCTCGGTGCCTGCGGTCGCCAATTTCTTCGAACTGCGCGCGTCCTCGCAGAACTACGATACGGGCGAAACCGGCCGGTTCGGGCGGCAGGGCTATGCGCTGGAGCTGGCGCTGGACAATCCCTGGGGCATTGGGCCCGGCGAATTCCGCAACCTGCGCATCATCGAAGAGCCGCACAATGTCTACATCACCGTGATTCATGTCTACGGCTGGGGCGGCGGGTTGCTCTACTATCTGATGGTCATCGCAACTCTATGGAAAGGCACGGTCATGCTGCTGCGCCCTTCCCCATATCGGCTCATGGCTATTCCGGTGATGGCGACATTCACCATGGTCGTTGCCGAGTCAGCGATCATCGACTCCGACCACTGGCGGCACTTCTTCCTGCTGATCGGGCTGGTCTGGGGGCTATCGACGGCTATTGCCAACGAACAACGCGTGTCGGCGCGCCGCGAGCAAATGCTGGTCTAGAATAGAAAAAGGCCGCGACAAGATCGCGGCCGAACACTCGGTCATTTGGTAAAATGGTCGGAGCGACAGGATTTGAACCTGCGACCCTTTGTCCCCCAGACAAATGCGCTACCAAGCTGCGCTACGCCCCGACTGCGCGGAGACATAGACAAACAGGTGTTTTGACGCAACCCTGATTTTTCCCAGAATGGAAACAAAGGGTGATTTGGTGTGGAAGTGTACGATTGCGTGAGGGAAACCCGCTTTGCCTGTCCGGTTCACAAAAGTGCTAGGGCGCCACATCGCGCCGCCGCGTTTTGCCCTGTTTTCAGTGATCCTGCTCGTCCTGCTGGCCCTGGCCACGCTGGCGGGCATTGAACTTCAGATCGCTGTTCTCGCCAGTTTCGACGTGGCTACGCTGGTCTTTCTGGCTGCAGCAATTCCGCTATTGAACGACGACATGGCCACCATGCGGTCGACTTCGGCGGCAAACGACGCCAATCGCGTGGGCCTGCTGGCGATAACCCTCCTGGTTCTGCTCATCGTGCTGATTGCGGTGGGGACGCTGATTGGGCATTCGAGTGCCTATTCGATCGAGGTGCCGCTGATACTGGGTTCGCTGACACTGGCGTGGCTATTTGCCAATACGATCTTCGCCCTGCACTACGCCCATATCTACTATCAGCAACGGGACGGTCGAGACTGGGCGGGGCTGAACTTTCCCGGCGACCCAACGCCCGACTATTTGGATTTTTTCTATTTCAGCTTCACCTTGGGGATGACGTTCCAGACCTCGGACGTCACCATAAGCGAGCCGCACATGCGCCGGATCGCGCTGGCCCAAGGGGTTGCAGCTTTCCTGTTCAACCTCGGCATCCTGGCCTTTGTGATCAACACGGTCGGCAGCCTCTATAGCTAGCTGACAGTAGCGATCAATCGGCTGGCTGAAGCTGGCTTTGCGCGTCCGTCGAAGCGTCGCGCGGATCATGGCCGTGCGGCTTGCCATAAAGGCCGATATTGGCATCGCCCCAAGTGTGCAGGGCCAGGAGGATCGGCTTCATGGTGTTGCCCAGTGGAGAGAGCGAATACTCCACCTTTGGCGGGACCTGGGCGTAGACCTTGCGGATGATGAGCCCATCTTCCTCCAGCTCGCGGAGCTGGTTGGTCAGCATGCGTGGGGTCACCTTGCACAGGTGCCGCTGGATGGCGTTGAAGCGCAGGGTACCGTCCTTCATGAGGTGAAAGAGGATCACCGACTTCCACTTGCCATCAATAAGCCCGATGGCTGCCTCGACGGAACAGCCGGGGCTGCAGTCAAAACGCGAGTGTCGGGCCTTGGCCATTTGCAGTATCCTTTTTGATAGTATGTGCAGTTTTTGACCGTATTGCACGCAAGTGAAGGTAGGCTCATCTCCAGCTCACAGCAAGCACAGAGGAGCTGAATGATGAAAGCCGTTGGCTACACAATCGCAGGACCGATCGATCGCGCCGAGGCGCTGGTTGATATCGACATCGAACGCCCTCGCGCCCTAGGGCACGACATTCTGGTCGAGGTCGCGGCCGTCTCAGTCAATCCGGTCGATGCCAAGGTGCGGCAGGGGTCGCACCCGCCGGATGGGCAGTGGAAGGTCCTGGGCTGGGACGCAGTCGGGCATGTCGTCGAAGTCGGGGAGCAGGTCACGGGGTTCAAGCCGGGTGACGAGGTTTACTATGCGGGCTCGATCGCCCGGCCCGGTGCCAATAGCCAGTTTCATCTGGTGGATGAGCGTATTGTCGGGCGGAAGCCGCGTAGCCTCTCCGATGCTGAAGCGGCGGCACTGCCGCTGACGGCCATCACCGCCTGGGAGATGCTGTTTGACCGGCTTGATGTTCGCAAGCCCGTGGCCGGAGCGGCCAATGCCATCTTGATCGTGGGTGGTGCCGGTGGCGTCGGGTCGATCGCGATTCAGCTGGTGCGGGCCCTGACGGACCTGACCGTTATCGCCACGGCTTCGCGGCCGGAAACCAGCCAGTGGGTTCGCGATCTTGGGGCTCATCATGTGATCGATCACAGCAAGCCTTTGGCTGAGCAGATCGAGGCCTTAGGCATTGGCGCGCCGGCCTTTGTGTTCTCGACGACGGAAACGCAGCGGCATCTTGGCGAGATCGTCAAGCTGATCGCGCCGCAGGGGCGGTTTGGGCTGATCGATGACCCCGAGATGCTCGATGTCCTGCCCTTCAAGCGCAAGGCGGTGTCGACGCACTGGGAACTGATGTTCACGCGCTCGCTGTTTGGCACGAGCGACATGAATGAGCAGGGCAAATTGCTCGATGCGGTTGCCTCGCTGATCGATGAAGGCAAGATTCGCACGACGGTCAGCGAGGTATTGAGGCCGATCAATGCGGACAACCTCAAGAAGGCCCATAGCCTGATCGAGACCGGCAAGGCCAAGGGCAAGATCGTGCTCGAGGGCTTCTAAGCTGAAGCCCGGCCCGT
>NZ_JBEVLL010000220.1:0-8072 GCF_040509215.1 Devosia sp. | reverse complement strand
CGTCAATGTGCGGCCCGAGGGCACGAAGCGCCGCGTGACGTTGCGCCGGGACGATCTCGATCAGCGCTTTCCGGGGTTTTTGGACAGTGTCATCGCCAGCGCGGTCGATCTGCCAGCTGTGGAAACCACGATGCAGAGCTTGCTCTCGGACGACGAAAGCGCCGCCTCCTGATCTGCAAGGCGTCTGAATAGATCAGGGACCCACGACGCCCCGACCCCCGGAATTTCCGGGTGTCTTGAGCGTCTCGGGTCCCATAATTTCAGGCTTGGTGGACAGAAAGAATTCTGCGACCGCAGAAATTCCCGTCCTCTAAATTAGAAGCTGTAGTTCACGCCGGCGCGGATGACGCTGAACTTGTGGCCGATGTCGCGGGCGCCGCCCGGGAGGCCGCCATAGGTCTGGCTGCCGAGGTCGACATAGAGGTATTCGGCCTTGACCGAGATATTCTCGGTGGCCTTGGCTTCGATGCCGAGACCGGCCGTCCAGCCGAAATGGGTGGCCGACTGGGAAGTGTTGACGCCGCCATTGACGACCTGGGACGTGCCGCGACCGAAGGCGGCGCCGAGGGTCACGTAGGGCATGACCTGACCGAAGGTGCCACCAGCGCGGGCGCGGATGGTGCCGAACATGTCGAGCTTGGCTTCGAAGGTGCCGGGGGTGACGGCCGGTTCGCTATAGGCCAGGTTTGCCCACTGCAGGTCGCCTTCGGCACCGATCACGAGGCCGCCCATATCGGCGTTGAAACCTGCCTGCGCACCAGCGGTCCAGCCGGAGCTGTTATTGTTGGTGTTGACGATGGCGGGGGTGTTGGTGGTGTTGCCCCAGAGGTAGCCGCCGTTGACGCCGGCATAGAAGCCGTTCCAGTCGGTGACCGAGCTGGACGAGTACATGGGGGAAGTGGCCGGGGCGCTGTTCCAACCCAGATCGGCGGCTCCTGCCGACGCCGTCAGCGCCAGGAGAGCAGAAATCACAATGGCGGAACGCTTCATTTTTGGCCTCGTCGATATACGCCTAAACATGAGGCCCAAAATCGTCTGAAGGTCTTAATGATCGGGTAAGGAATAAGGTTAACGCACCGGGTTTTATTAAATTGTGAAAGGTGGCGTTAGGGATGGGGCGGGCGACGCGTGAGCCGGTGGCTCCCATACCCCCACCCTCATTCCCTCCCCACAAGGGGGAGGGAGGCGAAGGAACTGCGAAGGGCAGTATGCTTAGCTATGAAGGCCGGGGGCTTCGCGGCCAGTGGAGGCGACATATTCCGTGTAGCCGCCGCCATAGACGTGGACGCCTTCGGGGGTCAGTTCGAGCACCCGGTTGGAGAGCGCGGCGAGGAAATGGCGGTCGTGGCTGACGAAGAGCATGGTGCCTTCATATTGGCTCAGCGCCGTGATCAGCATTTCCTTGGTGGCGATGTCGAGATGGTTGGTCGGCTCGTCGAGGACGAGGAAATTCGGCGGATCAAACAGCATCATGGCCATGACCAGACGCGCCTTTTCGCCACCCGAGAGCACGCGGCACTTTTTTTCGATTTCGTCGCCGGAAAAGCCGAAGGCGCCGGCAAGGGCGCGGAGCGGCGCCTGGCCTGCTTGCGGAAAGCTGTATTCAAGCTGCTGGAAAACGGTCAGGTCGCCATCGAGGACGTCCATGGCGTGCTGGGCGAAGTAGGCCATCTTTACGCTGGGGCCGCGGGAGACGGAGCCGGTATCGGGATCGGTCGTGCCGGTGACGAGCTTTAAGAGCGTCGATTTGCCGGCGCCGTTGATGCCCATGATGGCCCAGCGTTCACGGCGGCGGACGTGGAAGTCGAGGCTGTCATAGATCGAGCGCGAGCCGTAGCTCTTTGAGACGCCCTTGAGGAGGGCGACGTCTTCGCCGGAGCGCGGGGCGGGGCGGAATTCGAATTCGACGGTCTGGCGGCGCTTTGGTGGCTCGACGCGGTCGATCTTGTCGAGTTTTTTTACGCGGCTCTGGACCTGGGCGGCATGGGAAGCGCGGGCCTTGAAGCGGGCGATGAAATCGAGCTCCTTGGCGAGCATGGCCTGCTGGCGCTCGAACTGGGCCTGCTGGTTCTTTTCGGCGATGGCGCGCTGCTGCTGGTAAAATTCGTAATTGCCGGAATAGGTGGTCAGCGAACCGGCGTCGATTTCGACGATCTTGGTGCAGATGCGGTTCATGAATTCGCGATCGTGCGAGGTCATGAACAGGGCGCCCTGGTAGTTCTGCAAAAAGTCTTCGAGCCAGATCAGGCTTTCGAGATCGAGGTGGTTGGAGGGTTCGTCGAGAAGCAGCGCATCGGGGCGCATCAGGAGGATTTTGGCGAGGGCGACGCGCATCTTCCAGCCGCCCGAGAGCGCGCCGACATCGCCGTCCATCATCTCCTGGGAGAAGCCGAGGCCATCCAAAACTTCGCGGGCGCGGCCATCGAGGGAATAGCCGTCGAGTTCTTCGAACTGGTGCTGGATTTCGCCGTAGCGCTCGATGATGGCGTCCATCTCGTCGGCCTTGTCGGGATCGCCCATGTCGGCTTCGAGCGCTCGCATTTCGACGACGAGCGTGCTGACGGGGCCGGCGCCATCCATGACTTCGGTGACGGCGCTACGGCCGCTCATTTCGCCCACGTCCTGGCTGAAATAGCCGATGGTGGTGCCGCGCTCGACCGAGACCTGGCCTTCGTCGGGCTGTTCTTCGCCGGTGATCATGCGGAAAAGCGTGGTCTTGCCGGCGCCGTTGGGGCCGACGAGGCCGATCTTTTCGCCCTTCAGCAGCGTTGCCGATGCCTCGATGAAGACAATCTGCTTGCCGTTTTGCTTGCCGATGCTTTCGAGGCGGATCATGGGAAAAATGCTCTTTGGGGACGTGAGCCGCCCGTAAAGCATTGTCCTCCGCGCGGCGCAAGCACCGCGCGGGCAGATCGGCTATGCCAAAAGGCAAGCTGGCGACAAACTTGGGTTACGCGGCGTCGTTGATGAGGCCTTCGGCCATGCCGTATTCGTGCAGTTTGCGGTAGAGCGTCGAACGGCCGATGCCGAGAGCACGGGCAACGCGGGACATGCGGCCGCCGTGATAGTCCACGGCAAAGGCGATGGCTTGGCGTTCGATATCGGCAAGGGCCTGCAGGTCGCCCGAAGAATTGAGGAAGCGATCCTGCATGGATTGGGCGACGGGTTCGGAGCGGAGGCGGGCCGGGGCGCTGTCGATGTGGATGGGCGCGGCGAGAACCGCAGCCTGTTCGGTGGCGCGGACGGCTTCTTCGCGGCCCGAGGACTGGGCCAGGATCTGCGGAAAATCTTCGACTTCGAGGAAAGCTGCGTCGGCAAGGACGACGGCGCGATAGACGGCATTTTCGAGCTGGCGGACATTGCCCGGCCAATCATAGGCCGAGAGCAGGTCGAGGGCCGCAGGGGTGGCGCCAAGGACACGCTTGCCGGCTTCGGCGGCGAAGCGGGCGATGAAGTGGGAGACAAGGGCCGTCAGGTCTTCGAGGCGCTCGCGCAGGGGCGGAACGTAGATGGGGAAGACGTTGAGGCGATAGAACAGGTCCTCGCGGAATTCGCCGGATTTGGCGAGATTGAGGAGGCGCCTGTTGGTGGCCGAGATCACGCGGACGTTGACCTTTTCGGGGCGAGTGGCGCCGACCGGCTCGATTTCGCCCTCCTGCAGGGCGCGGAGAAGTTTCACCTGAGTGTCGAGGGGGAGTTCGCCGACTTCGTCGAGGAAGAGCGTGCCGCCATGGGCCTCGGCGAATTTGCCGGATTGATCGGCGATGGCGCCGGTGAAGGCACCCTTCTTGTGGCCGAAGAGGACGGATTCAACGAGGTTGGGCGGGATGGCGCCGCAGTTGACGGTGATGAAGGGTTTGCCGGCGCGGTCGGAGCCGCCCTGAATGATACGGGCGACAAGTTCCTTGCCCGTGCCGGTCTCGCCTTCGACGAGAACGGGGATCGGGCTCTTGGCGGCCTTGGCCGAGAGCATGAGGACGCGGGCCATCGAAGGCGCGCTGGCGATCATGTCGGAGGGGGCAAAGGTGCCGGAGCGGCGGGCGTGTTCGGAGCGGATGGCCGCTTCGAGCGTGTCGAGCTTGAGGGCATTGCGCAGCGAGACGACAAGGCGCTCGGGCGAGACGGGTTTTACGAAATAGTCGGCCGCGCCCTGGCGCATGGCGGTGATGACGGTTTCGAGCGAGGAGTTGGCCGTCTGGATGATGACGGGGGTCGTCAGGCCCTCGGCGCGCATGGCGGACATCACGCCCATGCCATCGAGATCGGGCATGACGAGATCGAGGATCATCGCGCCGATCTGGCGGTCGTCGCGCAGAATGGCGAGCGCCTGTTCGCCACCCGTGGCGGTGAGCGGCTTGAAGCCTGCCCGATTGGCGATTTCGGCCGTGAGGCGGAGCTGCACCGGATCGTCGTCGACCACTAGAACGCGCGTCATGCCTATCCCAAATTTGTTTCGTTGTTCGGCACGAATCGAATGTGCCGTTTTGGGAGAGATTGAGGAAAGTGCCTTAAGAGGGTGTTAATCCTAACGAATTTGGTTGGTGATCGCAGGGCAAATAAAAAGGGCCGCGGAAAACTCCGTGACCCCCAGAAGTCAGTTCGTGTGGTCGTCCAGCCAGACTAGTTCCGGTCCGATACGTTGTAGCGGGTGATTTCGTCTTTTACTTCCAGCTTTTTGCGTTTCAGTGTGGAGACCATCAGGTCATCGTATTGGCGATTTTGCATCTCTGCCTGAATCTGCCGGTCTAGTTCCTGATGGCGCCTTTCCAGCGCTGCGATGTGGCCTTCAGTGGTCATAGACAACTCCTTCGACATCGTGGACGAAGGCATAGTCACAAATCTTTCACGCTTTGTCGACCGCCTCAAAAGGGGGTGATCGAATTGAGATGCAAATCGTGATCCGATGCGTTAACCAAGAGTGACTTTGTACACGACTGGCCGGTTTCCTGGATGTTGCAGCTCGACAAGGAACAAGAAGCCCAGTTTGGGCTGGAGCTGGCGACAAAGCGCCAGGAACATGCGGATCTCGATGCCGCCATCCATACATTGACGCAATCGCAATTCGCCGACCGGATGCTGGTGCAGCGGCTAAAAAAGCGGAAACTGGCGCTGAAAGATCGCATCGTGCAGCTCGAGAGTTTCCTCATTCCCGATATTATTGCCTGACGCTTTTGGCGCTGAAGCGTCAATACGCTTCAGTTTCCTGTGTTGGCATGTCTTTGCCCCGAAACCGGTGACCACTTTCGGGAGACATGCCTGAAGCGCCTTGAGCACTACGGCTTTTTAGGCTAGATGCGCGCTTTGCGGAGCGGCAGGGGGAGAACTCGCCATGCTCAAGCCACCAGTTGCCATCGTCATGGGCAGCCAATCAGACTGGCCCACCATGCGGCTGGCCGCCGAAACCCTCGAAAATCTCGAAGTCGAATATGAAGCGCGGATCGTCTCGGCGCATCGTACGCCCGAGCGGCTGGTCGATTTCGCCATGAACGCCAAGGCCGAGGGCGTGAAGATCATCATTGCCGGGGCCGGGGGCGCCGCGCACCTGCCGGGCATGATCGCGGCGATGACGCCGCTGCCGGTGTTCGGCGTGCCGGTGCGGTCCAAGGCGCTGAGCGGCATGGATAGTCTTTATTCCATCGTGCAGATGCCGGGCGGCGTGCCCGTCGGGACGTTGGCTATTGGCGAGCCGGGCGCGATCAATGCGGCGCTACTGGCGGCTGCAGTGCTGGCGCTCAATGACGATGAGCTGGCTGACCGGCTCGACGCGCATCGCGCGCGCCAGACGGCATCCGTTCCGCAATTTCCTTCCGACACCGAGTAGAGCCTTGTCCGATACCTTCCTCGCGCTGCGTCCTGGTTCCACCATTGGTATTCTGGGGGGCGGACAGCTTGGTCGCATGCTGGCCCTGGCGGGCGCCAAGCTGGGATTGAAAAGCCATATCTATTGCCCGGACCCGCAAAGCCCGGCTTTCGATGTGACCCCGTTCAAGACGGTGGCGGCATATGACGACGAAGCGGCGCTGCGGGCTTTTGCGGCGCAGGTCGATGTCATCACTTATGAATTCGAGAATGTACCGGCGGCGACGGCGGAAATCCTGGCGAGCCTGAAGCCATTGCGGCCGGGCGCCAATGCGCTGGCGATTTCGCAGGACCGGTTGGCCGAAAAGGGGTTCTTGGCCTCGAAGAATATTCCGGTGGCGCCTTATCGGGCGGTGCATTCGCTGGAAGATTTGACGGCTGCGGTGGCTGAGCTGGGACTGCCGGCGGTGTTGAAGACCACGCGGCTTGGCTATGACGGCAAGGGGCAGCGCGTGTTGCGCGAGCCGGGCGATGCCGAAGCCGCCTTTGCCGAATTGAAGCCGCATCCGCTGGTGCTCGAGGGGTTTGTGCCCTTCGAGAAGGAAATTTCGGTGGTGGTGGCGCGCGGGGCCGATGGCTCGGTGAAAGCCTTTGATCCGGCCGAGAACGTGCACCGGCACCACATTCTTTTCACCTCGACCGTGCCGGCCGATATTCCGCCCGGCATCGCCAAGCACGCCGCCATGCTGGCCAAGGTGATCGTCGTGGCGCTAGACTATGTCGGGGTGCTTGGCGTCGAATTCTTCGTGCTCGGCGGGGAGCGGCCAAGCCTGGTGGTCAATGAGATTGCGCCGCGGGTGCATAATTCGGGACACTGGACGGAGGCCGTGTGCCTCACGGACCAGTTCGAGCAGCATATGCGCGCGGTGGCCGGCTGGCCGCTGGGTGATCCCCAGCGCTATGCCGATGTGGTGATGCAGAACCTCGTCGGGGACGAAGTTGATATCGTGCCCGCCGAGCTCGACGGGGATACCCAGCCGCATCTTTACGGCAAGGCGGAAGCCCGGCCGGGGCGCAAGATGGGGCACATCAACAGGATCGTGCGCCCCCAGTAGTCAGCGGGCGAGCCAGTTCCTGAAGGCGTCGGCGACGGCTTTTGGGTTTTCCATGGTCGGCAGATGGCCGCTTTTGGCAAAGCGCACGATGTCGGCATGGGGAATAGCGGCTGCCATTTCCTCGGCGAGTTCGGGCGGGGTCAGCGCATCTTCGGTGCCGACGCCGATCAGGGTGGGTACTGTGATCTTTGGCAGGTCGGGGCGGGAATCGACGCGGCTGAGGATCGCCATCTGCTGGCGAATGTAGGCTTCCTGGCCCAAGCGCTCGGCCATGGCCTGGACTTCCTCGGAGAGCGGGGTATTGAGATTGCGCTTGGCAACGAGGCTGGGCAGCAGGCTTCGCGACACGCCGATGAATTTTCCGAGCTTCACATTGTCGATGCCCTTGCGCCGGGCTTCGCGGCGCTCGTCGCTATCGGGGCGGGCAGACGTATCGAGGAGGGCCAGATGCGTGACGCGATCGGGCGCCTGGCGCATGATTTCGAGGGCGACATAGCCGCCCATGGAAAGGCCGGCGAGGGCGAAGCGCGGCGGGGCGGCCGCAAGCGTGCGGCTTGCCATGGCGGAGACCGCGTCATCGAGGGTGAGATCGGCGACCATCGGCGCGATCTCGTCGCGCAGGGGTTCGACGACGTCGCGCCAGAGCCGAGAGTCGCATAACAGACCGGGCAGGAAGACGACGGGTGTCAGCATGGGGTGCAAGCCTCTGAGCGCAATCAGGAAGCGGTAGACCGCTTCGGAATATCAGGCAATACGCCGAATTTCTTGACTCATCTGTGGACAAGTTAAGAGAGGGGCGTTATATAGCGCGCCACGGAGACTGGCTCGGCTGGTCGGCGAAGTGGTTGTTATGGCTATTTCGCATCGAGATTTACAATTTGCCAAAGCTTTGAAGGGGCAGTTGACCTTTGCAAGTAGTCGTTCGCGATAACAATGTTGATCAGGCGCTGCGCGCCCTCAAGAAGAAGCTGCAGCGCGAAGGCGTCTTCCGCGAGATGAAGCTTCGCAACTACTACGAGAAGCCCTCTGAAAAGAAGGCTCGTCAGAAGGCCGAGGCTGTGCGCCGCGCCCGCAAGTTGGCGCGCAAGCGTGCACAGCGTGAAGGCGGTCTGCCCGCCCCGGCCGCAGCGGCGCGTCCCGCAGCGCGCCCGTAAGAAT
>NZ_JBEVLL010000219.1:0-31936 GCF_040509215.1 Devosia sp. | reverse complement strand
TCGGGCGTGCCCTTGAAGCGCTTGCGCAGCACCGGGTCCTGGGTGGCGACGCCAACCGGGCAGGTGTTGAGGTGGCACTTGCGCATCATGATGCAGCCGGCCGCGATCAGCGGCGCGGTCGAGAAGCCGAATTCGTCGGCGCCGAGAAGGGCACCGATGAGGACGTCACGACCGGTCTTGAGACCGCCATCGACCTGCAGTTTTACGCGGCTGCGCAGGCGGTTGAGGACCAGGGTCTGGTGGGTTTCGGCAAGGCCGATTTCCCAGGGGCCGCCGGCATGCTTGAGCGAGGTCAGGGGCGAAGCGCCCGTGCCGCCATCGTAGCCGGAGATGGTGATGTGGTCGGCGCGTGCCTTGGCAACGCCGGCCGCAACCGTGCCGACGCCCATTTCCGAAACCAGCTTGACGGAGATGTCGGCCTGCTCGTTGACGTTCTTGAGATCGTAAATGAGCTGGGCGAGATCTTCGATCGAATAGATGTCGTGGTGCGGCGGCGGGGAGATGAGGCCGACGCCCGGGGTCGAGTGGCGCGTCTTGGCGACGACCCAGTCGACCTTGTGGCCGGGCAACTGACCGCCTTCGCCGGGCTTGGCACCCTGCGCGACCTTGATCTGGATCTGGTCGGAGTTGACCAGGTATTCGGTGGTGACGCCGAAACGGCCTGATGCGACCTGCTTGATGGCGCTCCGAAGCGGGTTCTGCGAACCATCGGCCAGGGGCTTGTAGCGATCGGGCTCTTCGCCGCCTTCGCCGGTGTTCGACTTGCCGCCGATGCGGTTCATGGCGATGGCCAGCGTCGTATGCGCCTCGCGGCTGATCGAGCCGAAGGACATGGCGCCGGTAACGAAGCGCTTGACGATGGTGGCGGCGCTTTCGACCTCTTCGAGCGGGACTTCAGGCCCAAGGGGCTTGATGTCGAAGAGGTGGCGAATGGCGAGGTAGCCGTTTTCGCCCGAGTTCACGCGCTCAGCAAAGCTGTTGTAGCGGTCCTGCGCGGTTTCCGGGCTTTCCTCGAAAGTGCGGACGGCGTGCTGAAGGTCGGCAACGACATCCGGGCTCCAGGCATGCTTTTCGCCGCGGATGCGATAGGCATATTCGCCACCGACATCGAGCGACTTCTTGAGGACGGCATCGTCACCAAAGGCTTCGGCGTGACGGCGCAGGGTTTCCTCGGCGACTTCAGAGAGGCCGACGCCTTCGATCGAGGTCGCGGTGCCGAAGAAGTACTTCTTCACGAAATCGGAGTTGAGGCCGACCGCGTCGAAAATCTGGGCGCCGCAATAGGACTGGTAGGTCGAAATGCCCATCTTGGACATGACCTTGAGGAGGCCCTTACCCACCGACTTGATGTAGCGGTAGACGACTTCGTCGGCCGAGACCTCTTCGGGGTAGTTGCCTTCGGCGTGCAGAGCCTGCAGCGCTTCGAAGGCGAGGTAGGGGTTGATGGCTTCGGCGCCGTAGCCGGCCAGCATGGCGAAGTGGTGGATTTCGCGGGCTTCGCCGGTTTCGACCACAAGACCCGTCGAGGTGCGCAGACCCTTGCGGATGAGGTGGTGGTGCACGGCCGCGAGCGCCAGCAGCGTCGGGATATCAAGACGGTCCGCTGCGATCAGGCGATCGGAGAGGATGATGATGTTGTATTCGCCGCGCACGGCGGCTTCCGCTGCCTGGCAAAGGGCCTCGATAGCCGCTTCCATGCCTGCCGCGCCGTTGACGGCGGGGTAGGTGATGTCGAGCGTCTTGGTCTTGAACTGGTTGTCTTCGATGTCGCCGATGCCGCGGATCTTTTCGAGATCCTCGTTGGTCAGGATCGGCTGGCGCACTTCGAGGCGCTTGACCGTCGAAAGACCCTCGAGATCGAAGAGGTTGGGACGCGGACCGATGAAGGAGACGAGGCTCATCACCGATTCCTCGCGGATCGGATCGATGGGCGGGTTCGTGACCTGCGCGAAGTTCTGCTTGAAATAGGTGTAGAGGAGCTTGGACTTGTTGGAGAGCGCCGAAATCGGCGTGTCCGTGCCCATCGAGCCGACGGCTTCCTGGCCGGTGGTGGCCATGGGCGCCATCAGGAGCTTGATGTCTTCCTGGGTATAGCCGAAGGCCTGCATGCGATCGAGGAGGGCCTCGGTCGGCTCGGGCGCCTTGGGGGCAACGGCTGGCAGGTCTTCGAGGACGATCTGGGTGCGGGCGAGCCAATCGGCATAGGGGTTGGCCGTCGCAAGGGTCGCCTTGATCTCTTCGTCGGAGATGATGCGGCCCTGCTCAAGATCGATGAGCAACATGCGGCCCGGCTGCAGGCGCCAACGCTCGACAATGTCCTCGTCGGGAATGGTCAGGACGCCCGATTCCGAGGCGAGGACCACATGGCCTTCCTTGGTCACGAGATAGCGCGCCGGGCGCAGGCCGTTGCGGTCGAGGGTCGCGACGACATAGCGACCGTCCGAGAGGGACATGGCGGCGGGGCCATCCCAGGGTTCCATCAGGGACGCATGATACTGATAGAAGGCGCGGCGCTTTTCATCCATCAGCGGATTGCCGGCCCAGGCTTCGGGGATCAGCATCATGGCTGCGTGGGGCAGGGGATAGCCGCCGCGCACGAGGAATTCGAGCGCGTTGTCAAAGCATGCGGTGTCCGACTGGCCCTCGTAGGAGATCGGCCAGATCTTGGAGATATCGTCGCCAAAATACTTCGAGTGCACGGAGGCCTGGCGGGCCGCCATCCAGTTGACGTTGCCGCGGATGGTGTTGATTTCACCATTGTGCGTGGTCATGCGGTAGGGGTGGGCCAGCTTCCAGCTTGGGAAAGTGTTGGTCGAGAAGCGCTGGTGCACGAGGGCAATGGCGCTTTCGAAATCCTCGTCGTGGAGGTCGGGATAGAAGGCGCCGAGCTGGTCGGCAAGGAACATGCCCTTGTAGACGAGCGTGCGCGCCGACATCGAGACGACATAGAAGCCGTTGTCGCCATTGCTTTCCGGTATGGCGGCATAAACGGAGTTGGAAATTACCTTGCGAACGATGAGCAGCTTGCGCTCGAACTCGTCGAGGGTCAGGCCTTCGGGACGGCCGATGACCATCTGCTCGATGATCGGCTGGGTGGCGATGACGCCTTCGGAAAGCTTCTTGTTGTCGGTGGGGACGACGCGCTCGCCAAGAAGCGTCATGCCTTCCTTTTCAAGGCAGGCGCGGACGGCGGCGGCACAGGAATCGCGCAGCGCGACGATGTTGGGATAGAACAGCATCACCACGGCGTAGTGGTGCTTTTCCGGAATGGCGAAGGGCAGCACCTTCTGGAAGAAGGCGTGCGGGGTCTGCACCAGGATGCCGGCGCCGTCGCCCATCAGGGGGTCGGCACCCACGGCACCGCGGTGTTCGAGGTTCTCGAGGATCTCGAGACCCTTTTCGACCACTTCGTGGCTGGGCATGTTCTTGATGTTGGCGATCATGCCGATGCCGCAGGCATCGTGCTCGTTGGCCGGATCATAAAGACCCTGGGCTTCCGGGCGGCTATGGATGCGCTTGCCATCGACGATCAGGGTGGTTTTGCGAGTATTGGCTTTCGCTGAAACCGGAGAAATCTGTCCGTTCTGCTGGGGGGCCATATTTTAATCCTCGCTGTCTGATCGCACCCGTTGCCGGGCTTGGTTCGCTATGTCGTGTGCATCCTGATGGTGCCGGTGCCGGCCCGCTGGATGCAGTCTTGGTCCTCAGTGGGCACACTTCTCGCTCGGGTCGTACGTTCGGTACGGCTCGGATGAACAAGTGCATCCATGCGTGGGGAGCGGCGCTGCATCCAAATGGCCGCTCATATTCGAGCTATCTTAGCTCCGCCTGTTCGTTTCCGCTATCGTGTAGCGGTCCAGCCGAACCAGCGTGCGCTGCTTGCCGCGGAGAGCGGGGCGACGCGTCAGATAGGACAGAAGCACTGCCCTAACAGTTCCACATTTGCATAATTCAAAACTAGGTACAAGCGGTTTTGCCAAGTTCGCGACACAAAAAATAGGACTTTCCTATTTTCTGTGTAGGAAAGCGTAGGAATTGGGCGGGGAAAAGCACCGGAAACGATTGGGGCCGCCCGGAAGGACAGCCCAGTGAGTTAAGAAAGGATGAGAGTTTCCTATTTTCCGCTAGGGCAGGACCACATCTGCCTCGTTTCCATCCATGTCATAGGCGACGCGGCCGCCGGTCCATTGATCTGATGCTTCGGCGCGGACTTCCACCAGCAGGCGATCGTCCTCGGGGGTCATGAAGAGCGTGTTACGCGAGATGGTGTAGCGGAAGACGGTCATGTCCGGCATGTCCATGCGGGCGATGGTGCGGGCTTCGAGGTCGGTGAGGCGCGTGGCGTCGAGGGCAGAGAGGTCGGCGAGGGTGAAGGCGCGATCGAGGGTTGGCGCGAAGGGGTCGGGCATGGGCATGCTTGAGGACGAGCGGGTGATCTTTTTGGCGTCCATATAGAACTCGGCTGTGTCGCCGGGGTTTTGTGGGTCCTCCATGGTGATCAGCGCCTTGGTGTCATCGATCATGATCTCGAGGAAATTTGCGTCGCTGCCGAATTCCTCCGCCAAGCGGGCGAGAGTGTTTTCGACGGTGGCGGGGGCAAGCCAGGGGCCGAGAGCGGCGGCATCTGTTGAGCCCTCGGGAAGTTCGACGTCGACGACCTGGCCGAGGGCGGTGACCCAGACGGTTGCCGTGTCATCGCCGGAGCCGGATAGGGTGACTTCCCAGAGCGGGAGCAGTTTTTTGCTGGTGCGGGTGGTGGGCTGGCTCGCTTCGATTTCGACGATGCGGCTGCCGGGGGTGGCATAGGCGGCGATGGCGGCGGCCTTGACCTCGGGCAGCTTGTCGAACTGCAACTGGTCGAGTGCGAAGGGCTTTGTGTCGCCCATGCCGAGGGCAGAGAAATTGACGAAGCTGCCGGAGCGTCGGAGTTCGGACTGGTCCCAGGAATAGTCGACGGTTTGCTCGGCGTCGGTCGGGTGATCGGCCGTGATGCTTATGGTGTCGGCGTCGATGGCGATCTCGTGGACGAGGTCACTGCGGATCAGATTGGCGAACTCGGCCTGAATCTTGGCCATGGGCCAGGCATTGTCGACGAGGAGATTGGCCGCCTGAGCGGGGAAGGCGAGGGCGGCGAAAGCTGTGGTCAGGTAGGCAAGGCGCAGTCGGTACATGGCGAGCCTCCAGAGATTTCGGGCATTATAATACCTCATCTCTGGGGGCGTCGCACTGAGTGGGCGATGAATGGGGCGTTCAGTCGAGCGACAGGCTGACGCGGCACGGTGAACCGCGCCTATGTCGACTATTCAAGATGGGACTTGATGAACCACAGGTTCTTGTCGAGATCGCGCGAAAAGGCAGTGAGGATATCGGCGCTGTCGGCATCGCCCGCTTCGTCCGTGGCGTCGATATCTTCGCGCACCTGATTGGCAAGGGCGGCGTAGCGCTCGGCAAGGGCTGCGAGGTGGTCAGCGACCTTGCGGATATCGGTGGGGTAGGCTTCCAACTTGCTTGCCTTGGCGACGATCTGGCTGGTGCCCAGCGCAATGCCGTCGAGCTGGGCGACGCGCTCGGCAATGGTGTCGGCGTGATCGTCGAGCTGGGTGCGCATGGGGTCGAGCATTTCATGCACGGCGATGAAATTGGGGCCCTTGAGGTTCCAATGTGCCTGTTTGGTGATCAAGGCGAGGTCGATGGCGTCGGCGAGGCGCGCATTGAGGATTTCGATGACGGCCGACTTGGCATTGGATTTGAGGGTGATGGAGGGAGTTTTCATGGCGAGAATCTCTGACGCTGAGGAGGAAAGGCGCGAGGCGCTTTATTCAACTGGCAGCGTCAAGACTCGTTCCCGCCTGAGATGTCAGGGCAAACAAAAAGCGCGGCCCCTTTTTGGGGACCGCGCCTTTGTCGTCTCCGGGAGGAGAGAAGAGACTAATTCACTGACTTGTCTTCGATGGTGGCAGCGCCGCCATTGATGGCAATGGTGCGGGGCTTCTTGCTTTCGGGAAGTTCGCGCTTCAGTTCGAGATGGAGCAGGCCGTTTTCGAGGGTGGCGCCGCTTACTTCGACATAGTCGGCCAGCTGGAAGCGCAGCTCGAAGGCGCGCTCGGCAATGCCGCGATGCAGAAATTCGCGCTTGGTGTCGGCGGTCTCAGCGGGCTTGGCGCCCTTCACGACGAGGCTGTTTTCCTTGGTCTCGATGGCGATGTCGCCATTGGAGAAGCCGGCCACGGCAATGGAGATCCGGTAGGTATCGTCGCCGGTGCGCTCGATATTGTAGGGCGGGTAGGATTTCGCTTCCTGGGTGCCCAGCGTGTCCAAACGGTTGAACAGGCGGTCAAAACCGACGGTGGAGCGATAGAAGGGGGAAAAATCGATGGTCTGCATTTTCACATTCTCCAGTGAGCAACGTGGATTGATCTTGCCGGTGCCTCCCGTGGTGCTCCCAGATGTGGCGAGCGACCTTTTCGGCAGGGCCGGTGTCCCCGGCTTTCCGGCGGACCAAACATATTTAGGGACGGGTTTCCCCGCTTCAAGGGGTGAGCGCAACCGGACCAAAATGAACCGAAAATGAATGGTGCGGTCCGGGCCTGTTCAGGCGCCATGGCCGATAACGTGAGGACAAGGCCGCCGCCGCTGCCTTGTAAGGCGGGACCCGTCATCCGCCCCCCGCACGGGCCCGCCCATCAAAAAAGGCCAGCATTCCCCCGCCCGGAATGCTGGCTTTTCTTTACGCCTCTCGACTATCGTGCGCGGCGTCATTCACGGAGGCGCGCGTGACCGCACAGGTCGATCCCACTGGTCCCAAGCTCGCAGTTGTTCCGTCCAATCCGGTGCCGGCCGGTGCGCGGGTGGGCTATGTGACGACGCCCGACCGGGTGAAACTGCGCTATGCCATCTGGCCGCGATCGGCCGGGCCGCATCGGGGCACGGTGTGTCTCGTGCAGGGGCGCACCGAATATATCGAGAAGTATTTCGAGACGATCGCCGACTTTCAGGCGCGCGGCTTTGCGGTGGCGACCTTCGACTGGCGCGGGCAGGGCGGTTCGGACCGGCTGATCGGCAATCGCACCGTGGGCTATGTCGATCGGTTCGACGATTATTGGACCGACCTCAGGACCTTTCACGCCGAAATCCTGTTGCCCGATTGTCCGCCGCCATTTTACCTCGTTGGCCATTCCATGGGTGGGCTCGCCTCGCTCTATGCGACGACGCGCGACCGGATGATGTTCGACCGCGTCTTTCTTTCCGCCCCGATGGTGAGCCTTCACGGCATGGAACACAGCCTGGTCGGCTTTTGCGCCTTCGCCGAGACGCTGAGCTTTCTGGGGCTCGGTGCGGTGCCGCTCAAGCGCAAGGGCGATCGGCGGCCGAGCGAGGCAGGCTTCCTCGACAATCCGCTGACATCGGACCTGTTGCGCTATACCCGCATGGTTGACACCGTGCGGGCCGATGACGGGCTCTATATCGGCTCGCCGAGCTTTCGGTGGCTCGCTGCGTCGATGAAGGCGATGGTGGAAGCCAATCGCGAGGATTTTGCCGGGCGGCTGCAGATTCCGCTGCTGGTGCTGGCGGCGGCGCGGGACACGATCGTGTCAACGCCGGCGCTGGAGCAACTGGGCCTGCGGCTGCGCAACGGGCGGCATGTGGTTGTTGCCGGGGCCAAGCATGAGCTTTTCATGGAGACCGACCCCGTGCGCGGTCAGGTGCTGGCGGCGTTCGACGCCTTTATCACAAATCAAACGCGCTAAATCTTTCGTAACACCCGATATCTAGGGTCGCGCTGACCCAGGAGGGTCTTGGGGACCCCGATGAGGCAGTTACGACGTTTGCTGAAGGATCAGCAGGGTAACGTCGCGGTTATTTCCGCATTGATGCTCTTGCCGATGCTGGTTTTGGCCGGCGGAGCGACCGACATTGCCCGCTATGAGGCCTTTCGCGCGCAGTTGCAGGACGGGGTGGACCGGGCGGTGCTCGCATCCGCGTCTTTGACGCAGCGCAGCAGCATCGAAAGCACGGCCGCGGAATACCTCAAGTCGGTTACGTTCATCGACGATGTGACACTCGATATCGACTATGAGACGGCGCTGAACTCGCGGGCGGTGACGATCACGGCGCGCTATGAAATGGCCACCGGCTTTCTGCCCCTGATCGGCATCGACTCCATGCCGATCGTTGCCGTGGCCAGCGCAGCGGAGCGACGGCCAAACCTCGAAATTTCACTGATGCTGGATATATCCGGCTCGATGCTCGACGATAGCCCTTCGCGCATCAGCCTGTTGCGGCCGGCGGCCAAGCAGTTCGTCGACGCCATGATCACGGAAGATACGGCGCCCTACACCTCGCTCAGCATCGTGCCCTATGCGGGGACGGTCAATCCGGGGGCGCTTGCCTTTGGTTTGTTGGGGGTGACACGGCAGCACAATTATTCGTCCTGTATCGAATTCGACCACACCAGCAATGTCGACTACGGGACGGGCATGGTGCCGTTTAACCTGCGGGCGCAAGTGCCGCATTTCACCCACAACCATGCGAGCAATCCGGGGGGTAAGGAGTGGTCTTATTGCCCTTATGAGGCAACCTCGATCACCTATCTTTCCAATAATGCAACGGCACTGAAGGCGAGGATCGACAGCCTGAAGCTCCACGACGGCACGGGTACGGGCGTCGCTACCAATTGGGGTTATCTGCTGCTCGACCCCTCCGCACAGCCGTTCGTCTCGCGGATGGCCGCCGCGGGACAGGTGCCCATGCAGTTTTCGAACCGTCCTGCCGCCTTCAATGACAGTGATACACTCAAGGTCCTCGTGCTGATGACGGACGGGAACATCTCCAATCAGGAGCGCCCCAAGCAATACGCCTTCCCCCGAGCGCAAGAGGGTGGGCCAAGTCTAAAAACGCCCCCATACCAGTACGGAAGTAGCAACAACACTGCGCTGAAGCCTACTGCCAGTGTGTCATTGAGGCGTGTCTGTCAGATTGCAAAGGAAAACGGCGTCATAATCTTCACTATCGGGTTCTATACGACCAGTGCCGATCTTACGACGTGCGCCTCGAGTGCCAACCACTTTTACAATGTGAAGGGCAACGGCATTACGCTGGCATTCCAGTCGATCGCGAACAGCATCCAAAACCTGAAGCTGACGCAATGAGCAGTCCGTCGCACAGCCTGATCCGGTTCTTGCGGCGCGATACGCGCGGCGCTGCGGCGGTTGAATTTGCGCTGGTCGTGCCGATCCTATTGGCCATCATTTTCGCCACGCTCGAAGCGGGCTGGATCATGGTTCAAACTATCATGCTCGACCGCGCCCTCGACATGACGGTGCGCGAGTTGCGGATTGGCAGTTTTACCGATCCGACACAGGAGAAGATGCGCGACCGCATCTGCGAGAAAGCGGTGGTGCTAGCCGACTGCCGCAACACAATGGCGCTGGAACTTATTCCGGTGATTGATGCATCAAGCTATCCCACCGATGCCGCGCGATGCCTAGACCGCTCGACCGAAATTGAACCCGTACTGCGGTTCAATCCGGGGCAGCGTTCGCAGATGGTCTTTGTTCGCGCCTGCTACGTCGTTGCGCCATTGACGCCGAAATTTGCGCTCGGATTGCTGTTGTCCAAGGACGCAAATGGCGATGTGCGCCTGATCTCGAAGTCCGGCTTTATCAACGAGCCCGCATGATGAGGTCTGACGAGCGCAAGAGTTTCAGGCGTGATGAGCGCGGTGCGACCGTGGTCGAGTTCGCGCTGCTGGCCCCGGTGTTACTGCTCGTGCTGCTCGCTTCGGTGACGGCATTCGATCTTTTTCGTAGCGCGCAGAATGTCGAAAAGGCGACGTTCAGCATCGGCGATATGCTCTCGCGCCAGAAGACGATTTCGTCTTCTAAATTGGCGGACGTGCTGGGCTTCATGCGCAATGTAGCGCCGTCATCTAGCGATGGTGGGCTGCGCATCAGTTCGGTTGGCAAGAAGAACGGGGTGTTTGAGGTGCTCTGGTCGCGCAGCGTTGGGTCCAATGTGCCGACGACGGCGATACCGACCTCGATCCTGCCCGATATCGCCAATGGCGATACGGTGCTGGTGACGGAGAGCTTTGTGCCCCATGAGGCCATGTTTGCCGGCTTTGGACTGAGTGACGTTAGCTTCACGGCCAATGCTGTGCATCGGCCGCGCTTTGTAACCTCGATCGCGTTTCAGTAGGCCTCAGGCCGCGTTGATCAGCTCGAGCGTCTTGTCGAGCAGGGCCTGGCTCGCCGCAGCCACGACATTGCCGCCACCGGTTGGCTCCGAGCCGTCCCAGCAGGCGATGGCGCCGCCGGCTTCGCGGATGATCGGCACGAGGGCGGCGATGTCATAGGTGTTCAGGTGCGGCTCGATGACGAGGTCGGCATGGCCGGCGGCGAGGAGGGCATAGCCATAGCAATCCATGCCGAAGCGCTGGAGGCGCGTGGCACCCTCGACGGCGTGCCATTTGGCGGCGAGGCCTGGCGTGTTGAAGAGTTTTGGCGTGGTGGTGAAGACGCGGGCCGGAGCGAGATCAGTGAGGCCGCTGGTGCGATTGATCTGGGTGATGCCGCCGCGCTCGTAGCGTGACTGGCCGGGCACGGCGATGAAGGTTTCCCCGATAAAGGGCTGGCTCATGATGCCGGCCCTGGCGACACCATCGACGGCAAAGCCGATCAGCGTGCCCCAGACCGGCGCGCCGGAGATGAAGGCGCGCGTACCGTCGACCGGATCGATGATCCAGGTATAGGGGCTGTCGCCCGATGTGCCCCATTCTTCGCCGATGATGGCGTGGTCGGGGAATGCCTCGGCGATGATGGCGCGGATGACTTTTTCGGCCCCCTTGTCAGCCTCGGTGACCGGGTCGAAGCCTGATGTCAGCTTGTTGTCGACGGCAAGGCCGGTGCGGAAGAGGGGGAGGGTATGGGCCGCTGCGGCATCGGCGGCGGCGAGCAGGGTCGCTTCGATACGGGCGAAGTCGGGGGTCGTGGCCATGAAAAAATCCTCACGCAGCAGGCTGAGGAGGTTTAGGAGGCGGCGCGGCGGGGGGCAAGCGGGCAAATGCCGACCCGCGTCAGGCATTTACGTTTTTAGAGCGGCATGGGACGCCAAAAATGTCGCCGATCCGTCATGATTCATTTTTGCAACAGCGGGATTTGAAGCGCGGTTGGTACCGTGATCGGCCTTGTATGGGAGCGAAAAGAGGTTCAGCCTTCATTGGCATGATGCGTAATCCGGGCCTCGCGGCAGCTCTTGCGCCGGTCCGGGCGCATCGTTCCTCCCTTGACTGGGCCGCCTTTCGGGGCGGCCCTTGTTTGTGAGAGGCTTCTTTCCGGGGACAGATCTATTCGGCGGCGGCGCGTTCTGGCGCGGCGGCCGGCGTCGCCAGAAGCAGCAGGTCGAGGCCGATCAGTGCGTGGATCATGCTCTCGACGAGCTGGCGCAGCGGCTCGAAGCCGGCATTCTTTTCCAGCGTCGCTTCATTCATATAAAGATGCCGGCTGACTTCGATCTGCAGGGCATGAACGCCATGCTGTGGGCGGCCATAGGCGCGGGTGCAGAAGCCGCCGGCATAGGGGCGATTGCGCGCGACTTTCAATCCGGCGGCGATGAAGCCGGTTTCAACAAGATCGATCAGGGCCGGCGAACAGGTGGTGCCATAGCGATCGCCCAAGACGATGTCGGGCGTCGCCCGCTCGCCATGGCGGCCAAGGCGCGGCATGGAATGGCAATCGATGAGCACGCCGACGCCGAAGCTGGTGGCGGCTTCGGTGAGAAGGCCCTGCAGGGCGGCGTGATAGGGGTGGTAAATGCCTTCGATGCGCATGCGCGCGTCATCGAGGGTGAGCTTTTCGCGGTAGATCGGCTTGTTCTCGGCGACGACACGCGCCAGCGTGCCAAGGCCGGCGGCGACGCGCGGCGAAGTGGTGTTGAACCGGTCCGACAGGGGATCGACGAACATGGTGGGATCAAGTTCCCAGGGTTCGCGATTGACGTCGAGATAGGCGCGCGGGAAATGCGCCCGAAGCAGCGGGGCGCCAAGATGGGGCGCGCGCGCGAACAGTTCATCGACATAGGCATCTTCGGACTGGCGGATCGAAAGATGATCGAGCCGGGTCATGGCGAGGAAGCGGTCGGGATAGCTTCTGCCGGAATGGGGCGAATTGAACACGAGCGGCGCGACCATTCGGCGGGGCCGTATGGTTTCGAATGCCGGTTGATCCCAATAGTCGGATCGCACGCTGCCTCCACGGGGGCCGCGTTCAGGGCGCGGTCGAGTGATTTGCTGTCACCCAAGTGTCGCGCGACGCAGCCAACTTGTCCAGTTGATTGCAAAAACACGCAATGGCGGCGTGAGGCCGTTTGCGTTGCGGCAAATCTGAATTAAACATCGACTTAATACGACTCACTGCCGGACTGGCCCCGAAAGAAGGTTTTTGATGAAGCGAATTCTGCTCGCCGAAGACGATAACGACATGCGCCAGTTCCTCACGCGCGCACTCAAGAACGCGGGCTATGAGGTCGTCTCGTTCGACAATGGGCTTTCGGCCTATGAGCGGCTGCGCGAAGAGCCGTTTTCGCTGCTGCTCAGCGATATCGTGATGCCCGAAATGGACGGGATCGAACTGGCGCGCCGCGCGACCGAACTCGATCCGGACCTCAAGGTGATGTTCATCACCGGCTTTGCCGCCGTGGCGCTCAACCCCGACAGCGACGCGCCCAAGGATGCGTCGGTGCTCTCAAAACCCTTCCACCTCAAGGATCTCGTGTCCGAAGTGGAGCGCCTGCTGGCGGCATAGCTATCTGCGCATGCCTTCTCGCAAAACCGGTTTCCACTTTTGCGGGGCATGCGTAACGAAGAAATCCACAGGCGCGGAAATGACCCTCTTGACCCTTCGGTCGCTTCATGGTTTATCCGCGCCACCGGAACGGCGAATGCTGAACCGGCCCGGAGAGATGGGCGTATAGCTCAGCGGGAGAGCACTACGTTGACATCGTAGGGGTCACAAGTTCGATCCTTGTTACGCCCACCATCTCTTCTTCCTTCCCTGCCAAGTGCAGCGGGTGCGTAGCTCAGCGGGAGAGCACTGCCTTCACACGGCAGGGGTCACAGGTTCAATCCCTGTCGCACCCACCATCTGACTCCTCGACATCGCTGGTGGTCTTTTCAAGGCGCAAACGCTTTTGGCAATTTGCCATGTGCGTTGGGCCAAGGGCGCTTGGCGCCCCCAGCCGGGCTGGGATTTACAGGTCGTCCTTGGTTATGACGTCTGACAGCGCGGTGTTTACCTCGCGCTTGCCTTCGCCCCAACTGGCGGCATTGCCGTCCTTGTTGAGGTAAGAGGGCCGGCCGCCGCTGGCGCAGCCGGCGAGAATGACGACGACCGCAATTGTGAAAATCATCCGCATGAAATGGGCTTCCCGTTGAATTGGGGGACCATATCTGCGGGCTTTGCGGCGATGCAAGCCTTGGTTCGGCCAGCACGCGGGAACGTGCTGGCATTGATTCCGTGGGATCAGGCGGGCTGCAGGGCCGGGCGCTGCGTGCCGGGGCGCTGGAGCAGGAGCACGGCGACGGCGGCGATGATGCACATGGCGCCGGCAAGTTGCAGGGCGGGCAGATAGGTCGAGAAATCGCTGCGGAAGGCGCCAGCGCCATAGGCGGCGGTGGCGGCGCCGAGCTGGTGGCCGGTAAAGATCCAGCCGAAAACGACACCGGCCTTTTCGCGGCCAAAATTGTCGGCGGCGAGTTTTACGGTTGGCGGGACGGTTGCGACCCAGTCGAGGCCGTAGAAGACGGCAAAAATGGCAAGCTCGGCGAAGGTGAAGCCGGAGAAGCTGAGATAGATCAGCGAGAGACCGCGCAGGCCATAGAACCAGAACAGCAGGAAACGGTTGTCGAAGCGGTCGGAGAGCCAGCCGGCCAGAACCGTGCCGAAGAAATCGAAAATGCCGATGACGGCGAGCGTGCCGGCCGCGGTGACGGCGGCCATGCCAAAATCCCCGCAAATGGAAATCCAGTGGGTCTGGATGAGGCCATTGGTGGAGAGCCCGCAGATGAAGAAGGTGCCGAAAAGCACCCAGAAAGCGGGAACGCGGGAAACCTGCTTGAGGGTGACGATGGGCAAGGCGAGGGTCTTGAGGAGGCTCTGCTCGCGCTTGGGAACGGGCGTGATGCTTGTGTCGCCATAGGCGGGCAGACCCAGATCGGCCGGGTGATCGCGCATGAGGAGAGCAACCAGGACCATGGCGCTGGCAATGATGGCGACGGCAAGCGTCATGGCGGTGCGCCAGCCATAGGCCTCGGTGAGCGACGCGAGAATGGGCAGGAAGACGAGCTGGCCGGTGGCGCTGCTGGCGGTCATCAGGCCGACGACAAGGCCGCGGCGCTTGGAGAACCAGCGGGTGGCAACGGTGGCGCCGAGGACGAGGGCAGTCATGCCGGTGCCGGCGCCAATCACGACGCCCCAGAGCAGCAGCAACTGCCAAACTTCGCGCATGAAGAAGGAAGCCACGATGCCGGCCATGATGAGGCCAAGGGCGGTGGTGACCACCTGGCGGATGCCAAAATGGTTCATGAAGGCGGCTGCGAAGGGGCCGAGGAGGCCAAAGAGCACCAGGCGCACGGCCATGGCGGCGGAAATGTCGGCAATGTCCCAGCCGAATTCCTGATGCAGGGGCTGGATCATGACGCCGGCGGAACCCATGGCGCCGGCGGTGGCGAGCATGGTGAGAAAGGTCGTTGCGGCAACAATCCAGCCATAGTGCAGGTTGCGGGCCTCCATCCATCTGGCGACGCTGTTGGAGATCATTTTTCGATTGCCTTTCCGCGGGCGAATATGTGGGCATATGCCCGTTTTTGGTAAAAATCAGAGAGAGGAGAGGAGGTCAGCGAGGACCTTCATGTTTTGGGGGCCGAGGCGCGCTTCGAATTCGCGCTGGGCCTGATCCCAGAGAGGGGCGCCGGCATCGAGGATGTCGTGGCCTTTTTCGGTGATCGTCAGCATGGCCTCGCGCTTGTCCTTGCCGGGGACAGTGGCGATGAGGCCCATACGTTCGAGCACCTTGGAATTGCGGCCGACGGTGGAGCGGTCGAGTTCGACGCGGGTGCCAAGGTCGGTGAGGGAGACCGGGGCCATGCGCCGGATGTTTCGGAGGAGGCTGAACTGGCCGATATTGATGCCGAGCGGCGCCAGCAGGACGTCATAGCGGGACGTGGCCTTGCGATAGGCCTTGCGGAGCTGGGTGGCGTGGCAGACGTCGTTTTGCATGGTTGTGGGTATATGCCCGCAAATCGAGTTTGGCAAGGTGGGCTGTTGCTTCGATTCACGATGTCATTCCCGCGAAAGCGGGACTCCCTCCTCTGAAACGGAGATCCCCGCTTCGCGGGGATGACGTGGTGACGAATTGGGATGACGTGGTGATGAATTGAGGTGGCGCAGGTAGGAACTTGCCTAGTCGGCGAGCTGCATCGCTTGCATGACATCGGCCCAGGAAACGAACTTGAAGTTGCGATTAAAGCCTTCGTTGCGGTCGTCCTGAACCACCATCAGACCCGTGGGGAAGCGATCGGAAAGGGCTGTGGTGGTCACGTCGAGGCCGTCGGTCTCAGACACCGGGTCGGTGGCGCCGGTGACGAGATTGAAGGAACCGTAGCAAGGCTGGTTGCCTTCGGCGTCGGGCTGGCGCGCATAGAGGACGTAGCGGTTGACGCCCTGGGCCGACGCCAGGATGTAGCCGGTATTGTCGGCGCCCTTGACCACGGCGAGGCCTTCGAGATCGTCTTCGGGGAGGCAGGTGGAGCCCACCTTGTCGACGAGGTGGCCCGATGTATCGGCGTCGGGCGCGGCGGCGAAGCGCCAGAGGCCGCCGTCCTCTTCGCCGACATAGATGAAGCCGAGTTCGTCATCGGCGACGACGCCTTCGGGCTGGGTGGGGACGGCGAGTTCGCGGGTAAAGGCGAGGCTCAGTTGGCCGGCCGTGGAGGTCACTTCCCACTGCATGATCTCGCCGGTCTTGAAGCTGGCGATGACGAAGAGGCGATGGGCGGTGGCGTCGTGGTAGAAGCCGATGCCGTAGATGTCGTCGTCGATCTTTCGCGGGGCGCCGGGGAAGGCGAAGGGCGTTGCCTGGGTCAGCGTGCCGGTGGCGTCGACGGTGTAGAGGACGATCGTATCGTCATTGCGGCGCGAGGCGGCGACGAGGCTCAGGGTTTCGTTGCCGACGGAAACGTCCTGGCGAATGTCGACATTGTTGAGGCGGCCATCGGAGAGGCGCTGGACGATCTTGCCGTCGAGATCGAAGACGACGAGGCCGACATCCTTATCGGTGCCGATGACGCGGCTTTGTGCCGGGTCAGCCGTGTTCACCCAGATGGCCGGGTCGTCGGGATCGATATCGACATTCTCGGTTTCGAGCGTTGCCGAGACACTGGCAAAGATCGGCTCGGGCTGGGCGAGGGCGGCGCTGGTCCAGCAGAGGCTGAGGGCCAGGACGGCGAGGGCCGGGCGCGGATCAATCATCGATTTCGGCTTCCGTCACCGGCACGGTGAAGGAGAGGGCGAGTGTCTTGCCATCGCGCGTGAGGGTCGCAAAGCCGCCGATGAGGCCATTGGCGGCGACGCCTTCGGCATCGGGGGTGCCTTCATTGAGGGCGAGGTCGAGGGTGCCGCTATCGACGAGGCCCTCCTCGTTGACGATGGTGCTCTTTTCGACCCATTCCCATTCGAACTGCACTTCAAGGCTCGCCTTGGCGCCTTCGGGGAATTCTTCGTCGGGCGAGAGCGCGAAGCTCAGGGGCAGGGTGTGGGTGTTGAAATCGGCATTGGCGAATTCGAGTTCGATCGTGCGCTCGATGTCGTTCATCACCGCATTGACGGCGACTTCGAAGTCGATGAGCTGCAGCGCGCCGGCATCGTCGTGGCCATATTCGCGCTTGCCGATCACTTCGGCGGCGGCCCCTTCAAGGGCGGGCAGATTGACGTTGAAGCTATAGTCGCCAAAGGCGCCGACCATGACGAAATGCGGCGTGGCGCCGAGCCAGGCGGTGGGCGCCGTGGCGGTTTCGCCCAGAGTAGCGTTGAAGTTGATCGCCTGGTCTTCGGCGGAAAGGGTCTGGGCGAACGCGGGCGTGGCGGCGAGCAGCAGGGCGAGGGTTGCAACCTTGAGGCGCATGATCGGCTTCCAGCATTGGGATACGCTGTTGTCGACCATCTGCGTGTCGGCGCGATGACAGTTTCGTGATCGGTCCTGTGCCTACCACATGGTGGCTTTGGCGCGCTCGGGCCAGGCTTTGTCATAGGGCTCGCCGCCGACATTGTTTTCGCTCATGGCGGCGAGAATCTGGCCGGGCGAGGGGAGGGTCGCCGGATCGATATGGCGTTCGGGATTCCAGAGTTCGGAGCGGACGATGGCGCGGGCGCACTGGAAGTAGAGTTCGTCGATTTCGAGAACGATGACCGAGCGCGGGGCCTTTTCGTCGACGGCAAAACTTTCGAGCAGCGCGGGGTCGATGGAAAGGTGGGCGCGGCCATTGGCGCGCATGGTGGTGCCGGAGCCGGGCAGGAGGAAGAGGAAGGCGCAGCGCGGATCGCGCACGATATTGCGGAGGGAATCGATGCGGTTATTGCCGCGGCGGTCGGGCATCATCAGGGTTTTTTCGTCTGCGATGCGGACGAAGCCGGCTTTGTCGCCGCGGGGCGAACAGTCGATGCCTTCGGGGCCGACAGTGGCGAGGGCCGCGAAGGGGCTGGCCTCGATGAGGCGGCGATATTCGGGCGTCACCCTGTCGGTGACTTTTACGGTGGAAGCGGCACCGGGGGCGGGAAGATAGAGGGCTTCGAGCTCAGCAATGGACGAAACGATATGCTGGGACATGAAGACCTCTTTTGGAACGGGCGGGGAAGGAGCGTTTGGGTGGGCAGGTCCGCGCGTCGTGGTGGAACGACGCTGGCGAATGGGTGTAACTAAACCTATATCAGCAGCGAATGACAGTGCGACAAAGGAGTTAAGCCATGGATGCCCATGCCTATCCCGTGACCCGGACCGATGCCGAATGGCAGGAGCGTTTGACGCCTGAACAGTACTATATCATGCGCCAGCACGGCACCGAGCGGCCCGGAAGCTGCGCGCTGCTGCACGAAACGCGCGAAGGCACTTTTGCCTGCGCCGGGTGCGATACGCCGCTGTTTGGTTCGACGCTAAAATTTGAGAGCGGCACTGGTTGGCCCAGTTTCAATGACCCGCTGCCGGGTGCGGTGGAAAGCACGATCGATCGCAGCCATGGCATGGTGCGCGAGGAAGTGCACTGCGCCACCTGCGGCAGCCATCTGGGGCATGTGTTCCCCGATGGTCCGCCCCCGACCGGGCGCCGTTATTGCATCAACGGCGTGGCGCTGAATTTTACGCCGGCCTGAATGACCAAAACCCGCGGTGCGAACCGCGGGTTTTTTTATGTGCCGCGAGGCTTGGCGCGGTTGGTGGCGGGGGCGGCGATCGGGTCTTCGGGCCAGGGGTGGCGGGGGTAGCGGCCCTTGAGATCCTTGGCGACGTCTTTCCAGCTGCCGCGCCAGAAGCCGGGGAGGTCGCGTGTCGTCTGGATGGGACGATGGGCGGGGGAGAGCAGGACCAGAAGCAAGGGAATGAGGCCATTGGCGATACTGGGGTGGCGGTCGAGGCCGAAGAGTTCCTGCACGCGGATTTCGAGCGCCGGGCCGTTTTCGGCGGCGTAGTCGATGGGGAGATGGCTGCCGGAGGGCGCGGAAAAATGGCTCGGCAGCAGGCGGTCGATTTCTTGCTTTTTGGCCCAGGGGAGAAGGGTATCGAGGGCCTGACCGAGATGGTCGGCCGAAATGGCGGAGAGGCGGGTCTCGCCTGTTATGTGGGGCACAAGCCAGTCTGGATCGGCGGCGAGAGCAGTGTCGGAGAGATCGGGCCAGTCGGCGCCAAGGGTCTGGTGGAGGAAGCTGGCGCGGGCGCGGAGGGCTTTCTGGTCCTTGCTCCAGGGCAGGGTTTCGGGGCGCTTCAGCGCGGCTTCGGCGAGGATCTTTGCCGCTTTTTCGAGATCGGTGACGGGGGTGGGCTCATCGGCAAGGCGCAAGGCGTCGAGGCGGCGCTGGCGGCGGGCCCTAACGGAGCCGGAGGCGGCGTCGAAGGTGAGCGTCGTTTCGCTCACGATGTGATGGCCGAAGAGCGTTTCGAGGTCGGCGGGGTCGAGGGCAGCGGCGGAGCGGATACGGCCTTGAGTGGCGCTGCCGGTGATAACGGCGACGACGAGGAAGCTGGCGCCGGCAAGTGAATGGGTTTCGTCGACCTGGGCCTGGCGGCCGTTGGCGAGGCGGAAGCGGCCGCGCGGACCGGCGGGCTGGGCGACGCGGTCGGGGAAGGCGCGGGCAAGGTGGTGGCCGGGGTCGCGGGGGTCCTTGTTGGTGCCGCCGGCGAGTTTGCTCCAGCGTTTTGCCATGGCGCGGGCATCCTGGGCGCGGGGGGAGCGGTCGGTGCGGAAACGGTCGAGGCGGCGGGCGAGGTCGGTATCGTCGCCACCGAGGCCGCGTTCGCCGATCAGCACGGCCAGTTCGGCAGCGGTTTCCGCATCGCCATCTTCGGCGCCGGCAACGACCATATGGGCGAGGCGCGGATGGAGCGGGAGTTTGGCGAGCGCTTTGCCGGGGGCAGTGAGGCGGCCTTCTTCGTCGATCGCGTCGAGGCGGGTGAGGAGGGCCTTGGCTTCGGCCCAGGCGGGCGCGGGCGGGGGATCGAGGAAGGAAAGGGCCGTGGGGTCGCTGACGCCCCAGGCGGCGAGGTCGAGGACGAGCCCGGAAAGATCGGCGGAGAGGATTTCGGGGGTTTCGAAGGCTTCGAGGGCTGCGGTCTGGCCTTCGTTCCAAAGGCGGATGGCGACACCGGGAGAAGTACGGCCGGCGCGGCCGCGGCGCTGATCGGCACCTGCGCGGGAGACGCGGACGGTGGCAAGGGTCGTCAGGCCCGTGGCGGGTTCGTAGACGGGAACGCGGCGGAAGCCTGAGTCCACGACGATGCGGACGCCTTCGATGGTCAGCGAGGTTTCGGCGATGGAGGTGGCGAGCACGATCTTGCGGCGGCCGGCCGGGGAGGGCTGGATGGCCGCGTCCTGCTCGGCGGGGGTGAGCTGGCCATAGAGCGGGGCGAGGTCGGTGTTGGGGGGCAGGCGGGTGGCGAGGCGTTCGGCGGTGCGGGTGATTTCGCCCTGGCCGGGGAGGAAGACGAGAGCAGAACCTTCGTGCTCGCGCATGGCCTTGAGGACCGCCTTGGTCACCTGATCTTCGAGGCGCTCGAGCGGGTCGGGCTCGGCATGGATTGTCTCTACCGGAAAGGCGCGGCCAGGGCTGTCGATGACGGGGACACCGTCGAGGAGTTTGGCGACGCGGGCGCCATCGATGGTGGCCGACATGACGAGGAGTTTGAGGTCCGGCCGCAGGGCGCGGGCGTCGAGTGCCAGGGCAAGGCCCAAATCAGCATCGAGGCTGCGTTCGTGGAATTCGTCGAAGAGCACGGCGGCGACGCCCGAAAGCTCGGGGTCGTCCTGCAGCATGCGGGTGAAGACGCCTTCGGTGACGACTTCAATGCGGGTCTTGCCCGAAACCTTCGATTCCATGCGGACGCGAAAACCGACGGTCTGGCCGACCTCTTCGCCAAGGAGCTTTGCCATTTGCCGTGCGGCGGCGCGGGCGGCAAGGCGTCTTGGTTCGAGGACGATGATGCGGCCATCCCCGCGCCAGGGAGCGTCGAGCAGGGCCAGCGGCACGCGCGTCGTCTTGCCGGCGCCGGGCTGGGCGACGAGCACGGCTCCAAACCCTCGGGCGAGAGCGTCGGCCAGGGCCGGCAGGGCGGCGTCTATCGGCAGCGGCGGCAGGGTCATGGACAGGTCCTTTACTCGCTGCTTACTCGCGCTCTGCTAATCACTCAAGTGATTGCCTGTGGCCAGGTTTTGCCGCGCCTTCACTTCTCAAAAGTGATCCCATCGCTTTTGCGGAAGGCGTTTCGGGTAGTTTCCTTGATTATTCAACAAGGCTAGGGTCCGCTGCCCCGCCTAAAGAGAGATTGCCTGGAGGACGCACATGCAACTCACTCGAATCAGCAATAGCGACTTGACGGTAGACGTGGCGGCTCTGGGAGCCGAAATGCAGTTGCTATCGACCCGGGATGGTCGGAACTGGCTGTGGAGCGGAGACGCCACCTATTGGACCGGCCGTTCGCCGGTTTTGTTCCCCATGGTTGGTCGTGCACCCATGGACGTGGTCAGTGTTGGAGAGCAACGCTATCAGATGGGCCAGCACGGCTTTGCCCGGCGCAGCAACTTTACGCTGGTCGAGGAATGGCGCGAGCACTGCATCTATCGGCTCGAAGCCTCGGAAGCGACGCGGGCCATGTTCCCGTTCGATTTCCAGCTCGATGTGGAGCATCGGCTGGAAGGGCGGGCGGTGATCGTGACAGCCACGGTGACCAACAAGGATACGGTGGTCATGCCGTATGGGGTCGGCTTTCATCCCGCCTTTGCCTGGCCGCTGCCGGGGGGCGAGGGGCAAAAACACAGTGTCGTCCTCGAAAATGGCGGGGAGCCGGCGCTGTTCCGCCTTTCAGGAGGTCTCGTCAATCCCGAGCCGCTGGCTTCGCCATTCGTGGCGGGTGCGCTGGCGCTCAACCATGCCGATTTCGAGAAGGATGCGATGATCTTTCCGGACGGGGCGGGGGCCGGATTGGTGTATCGGTCCGAAAATGGGCCAAGCATTCACTTCACCTGGGAGAACCTGCCCAACTTTGCGCTGTGGACCAAGCCGGGGGCGGGGTTTGTCTGCCTCGAGCCCTGGCACGGGACGGCGGCGGAAGTCGGGGGCACGGATGCGCTGGATCAGCGGCCATATACGGCGCTGCTAGGGCCCGGGGCGCGTGCGAAGTATTCGTTCAGGGCGGAGTTGGTTGGGTAGGCCGAAGGCTGTCCATCACTCAGCATTTCAAGCTTCTCAGATCCCCGCGAAAGCGGGGATTTTCGTTATGACGCAGGGGGTTCCCGCTTTCGCGGGAATGACATCGTGGACGGGACTGGAGGCGGAGTTACTCCGCCGCGCCGCGTTCGTCGGCGAGCACGTCGGGGCCGTTGGGATCGCCGGGGGCCGTTTCGACGCCGAGATCGGGGAAGGCGGCGATGCGCTGGTTGCGGAAATCGGTGCGGATGACGATCAGGCCGCGTTCTTCGAACCAGGTGAGAAGACGGCGGGCGCGGCTGGTGGAGTGGGTGCCGTAGAGGCGGGCAATGGTAGCGTCCGAGGGGCAGGGGCCGCCGACAAGGGCCGCCTGGGCGAGGACCAGGAATACGCCTTGCACGTCATCAGTGAGCGTTTCCGAAAGCGCGAGCGCCTGCTGCCAGCCGTCCGATGAGGCGGTTTCTTCGTCGGGCGCAACGCGAGCGACGGCGAGGAGGCGCTTGAAGGCGGGCAAGGCCGGCGGCTCGCCGGGGACACGGCGAATGCGGCAGCGCACCAGAAAGTCCTGGTAGAGCTGGGCCGTATTGCGGAAGCCGGCGTCGGGGTCGCTCATCAGTTCGACCATGACGGACTTGATGGTTGCTTCACGCTCGGCTTCGTCGATCTCGGGGAAGAGCGAGGTTGGCTCGGGCTCGCGCTCGGCGCGGGCGCGGGCGACCTGGGCGAGGAGCTCGTTGGTCGAGGGCGGCGGCGGTGGCGGTGGGCGGCGCACAACCGGGCGGGCGATTTCGTCGGGGTCCATGGTGAAGATCAGGTCGGCAGCGTCGACCGGAGCTTCGGGGAGCGGGGTCAGTTTAGGACTGGTCGAGCGGGCCGAGGTTTCAACGGGGCCGATGACGATGGGCAGCGGACGACGCGAGACAGCCGGGCCGAGGGCGACGAAATGACCGCGGGCGAGGTCGCGGAACTGTTCGGCCTGGCGACGGTCCATACCGAGGAGATCGGCGGCGCGGGCCATGTCGATATCGAGGAAGGTGCGGCCCATCAGGAAGTTTGACGCTTCGGCGGCAACGTTTTTCGCCAGCTTTGCAAGCCGCTGGGTGGCGATGACGCCGGCTAGGCCGCGTTTGCGGCCGCGGCACATCAGGTTGGTCATGGCGCCGAGGGAGACCTTTCGGGCTTCGTCGGACACCTCGCCGGCAGCGGCGGGGGCAAAGAGCTGGGCTTCGTCGACGACGACGAGGACCGGGTACCAGAAATCGCGATCGGCATCGAACATGCCGCCGAGAAAGGCGGCAGCGGCGCGCATCTGCTGCTCGGCATCGAGCCCTTCGAGATTGACGACGACCGACACGCGATGCTGGCGCACGCGGGTGGCAATGCGGGTCAGTTCGGCTTCGGTGCGGGTGGCGTCGACGACGAGATGGCCGAACTTATCGGCGAGCGTGACGAAATCGCCCTCTGGATCGATGACGCATTGCTGCACCCAGGGGGCGGATTGTTCAAGGAGACGCCGCAGAAGGTGGGATTTGCCGGAACCGGAATTGCCCTGCACCAGGAGACGGGTGGCCAGCAGTTCCTCAAGGTCCATGTGGGCAGTGCCGGTACCCCGGCTCTCGCCCATGTCGATTGCAACCTGCATCTCAACTCCAGCACACGCGTGAAGTGACCCTTAGCACGTCGCGTCGCCGATTCGGCAAAGTGGTGGTTCAATTCACAGAGTCTTGGGCTCAGGCCGGTTTGCGGGCGATCATGAAGACGGCGGCTTTTTTGTTGGGCAGCCATTCGTGTTCGACGGCAAAGCCTGCTTCCTCCATCGCGGCGTGCAGATGGCCCTGGGTCATGACGTCGAGATGGGGCAGGAGGCCGAGTCGGCTGCCGAGCGGGGCGACGAAGCGGATGGCGGGCAGCATGTCGCGCAGGCAGGCTGTGCTGGTGACGAAATAGCCGCCGGGTTTGAGGGCCGAAAACACCTTGGCGATGGCGGCCTCCTTGTTCCGCAGCAGGTGCAGGACGGACAGGGCGAGCACCATGTCGAGGCTTTCGGGGGCGAGGTCGACGTTTTCGATGGAGCCGATTTCGAAGCTGATATTTTTGACGCCGGTCTTGTCGGCCTTGCCCCTCGCGATCTCGATCATGCGCTCGGAAAAATCCACGGCGCGGATGTGCCTGACATTGGCGGCGTGAATGAGTGCCGTCGAGCCGGTGCCGCAGCCGAATTCGAAGAGGTCCATGTCGGGTCGCAAGAGGCGCCGGGTGGCGACGAGCTTGGTCTGATAAGCCGTTTCATCGGCAATCGGCTCGGCTGCGTAGCGATCGGCCCTGCGATTCCAAAAAGCCTGCTCGGTCATCGGTTGGCTCTCCCGTCCACATTCAATGACACAAAGATACGATTTCGTCGGTTCAAACAAAATTGCAGAAACTGGCACAGATCATATACATGAATGCATGGATGATTATCTCGACTGGAACCAGATGCGCGCGCTGCTTGCCACGGTGGAGGCGGGATCGCTTTCGGGCGCGGCGCGAAAACTGGGGCTGACGCAGCCGACGCTGGGGCGACAGGTGGCGGCGCTGGAGAAAAGCCTGGGCGTGACCCTTTTCGAGCGTGTGGGGCGCGGGCTGGTGTTGACGCAGGCGGGGCGGGAACTGGTCGCGCCGCTGCGAGCGATGGGCGAGGCTTCCGATACGATCGCCATGGTGGCGTCCCGGCAATCGCAAGCGGTGGAGGGGCTGGTTCGCGTCACAACCAGCGACGTCTATGCGCAATATCTGCTGCCGCCCGTTCTCATGAAATTGCGGCGAGTGGCGCCGGGCATCGTCGTCGATGTGGTGGCTTCCAACGAGGTCGAGGACCTGATCCGTCGCAAGGCCGATATCGCCATTCGCCATGTGCCACCGCAGGAGGCGGAACTGATCGCCCGACGCTTGCCGGACAGCACGGCACGAATTTACGGGACGCCGGCGCGGGTTGCGCAGATTGAGCGGCCGCTGAGTGCAGAGACACTGGGCCGGGCCGAGTTTGTCGGCTTCAGCGAAAATATCGAGGTGCTGACAACCGAGTTGCGGCGCCATGGGCTGGGGGTGAGTGCCGCCAGCTTTCCGTTGATGACCAATAGCGGGCTTGTCGCCTGGGACTGGGTAAGGCGGGGTATGGTGTTGGGCGTGATGATGCAGGCGGTGGCCGAGGCGACGCCGGAGGTGGTGGATGCCTGGCCGGAGTTTGCCGGCGTGCCGGTGCCGACCTGGCTCGCTACCCATCGCGAATTGCGGACTGCCAAGCGCATCAGGGTGGTCTTTGACCTGCTGGCGGAAGCACTGACCCCGAATTGACAGGCTGGGCAAATGCCGATCTTGTATGGAAGTGCGCCGGCATTGGCCAGAAAGCTGTGGAAGTCTGCGGGGGCATAGAGCCTTGCGCCGGTTTCCGGACCATGGTCGGAAAAGAAGGAATCAGCAGCCATGGCCCCAGCGGCATTGGAAAACACCAAGGAAACTATCGCCATGCGCGTCGTCGACGCGCTGCGCGATGACATCATCACCATGGGGCTAAAACCCGGTGATGTGATTTCCGAAAGTGACATTGCCGGCCGCTATGGCGTATCGCGCCAGCCAGTGCGCGAGGCCTTCATTCGTCTGGCCCAGCAAGGCCTGCTGTTGATCCGCCCCAAGCGCGCGACGGTGGTGAAGAAGATTTCGCCCGTGGGCGTGCGGCAATCGCGCTTCATTCGCGAAAGCATCGAGGTGGAAATCATCCGCCGCGTTGCCGGGCAGCCGAGCGACGATGCCGCCGATGTGCTGGTCAAGCTGATTGCGGACCAGGAAGCAGCGTCCGATGCCGGCGACAGCAGGCGCTTTCATACGCTCGACGAGTTGTTCCACCGGACCCTCGCGCGGCTGGCGGGTGTCGAATATGCCTGGCAGCTCATTGACGATCACAAGATGCAGCTCGATCGCGTGCGTTACCTAACGCTGGGCGTCTCTTCGACGCAGCGCGCCATTGCCGAACACAAGCAGATCGTCGAGGCGGTGGCCAAGGCCGACCCGACGGCTGCCGAGACGGCGATGCGGGCGCATCTGGCCCGGGCCGAACTGCTGCTCAACCAGACGATCTCGGATTTTCCTGACTATTTTGAATAGGCTAGGCCGCGGGTTTTTGTGCCTCGCGGGTTGACCCCACGCACTCACCTCGTCAGGTTACGCGTCCTTCTGAACGCCCCGGCAGACGAGCGAACGCCCATGACCCGAACGGACTGGACGACGGCCTGGCCCGCTTTGCGCGCCATTCTCACCCACTTCTGGAAAGACTCCAGCCTGATGGTGGCCGGGATCACGGTGGTGACGCTCGCCTCCTCGGTTCTGTCCATTGCGACGCCCTATGTGTTTTCGCGGTTGGTGGACGAACTGGCCGCCGGCAATGTCGCGGCGGGGCTGGCCGCGGCTTTTGTCGGCTATGCGGTGATGCGCGGCTTTGAGACGCTGTTTGGCTATGCCTCGGGTTTCATGTCGTTCATGACCTCGGAAAACCTGAAATTCAGCGCGGCGACGGAGTTCTTTTCAAAGCTGCTGAGGAAGCCCGGGACCTTTTTCATCGAGCACAATCCGGTGGCGATCCAGACGGCGCGGGCGCAGGGCGAAGGGGCTGTGCAGTCGCTCGTGCAACTGGCCCTGATCGTCTTTGTGCCTGGGGTGGCGCAGATTGCCCTCTCGATTGCCCTCCTGGGCACGGCGATCAGCAGCGAGATCGTCGTCATCGTGGTGATCTACGGGCTCTGCTTCATCACGCTGACCTATTTCGCCAATCAGTGGACGCGGCCGCTGCTCGACAAGGCGATCGAAGCCAATCAGGACAATGCGCGCTTTGTCGGCAATTCGGTCAATGCGATGGAGACGATCCGCTACTTCAATGGCGATCGCTGGATCAGCGAGAAGTTTGCCGAGAAGGCGGAATTGGCGCGGGCGTCCTGGGTCGGCTGGTCGTGGCGGCGCATTGCGCTGTCGGGGCTGTTTGGTCTGGCGCTCGCCGTGCAGCTGGCTGTGACCTATGTGATCCTCTTGCCGCGCTTTGCCGAGGGACTGATGACGCTGGGCGATCTGGTGCTGATCAACCTCGTGCTGGTGCAGCTCAACCGGCCCTTTGAAATGATCGGCACGGCGATCGACGAGGTGATGCGGTCGATCTCGCGCTTCAAGCCTTTTGCCGAGATGTGGCAAGCGCCGGACGATCGAGCGAGCCATGGTGATCGCCATCTGAAGTCGGTCACGGGGCAGATTACTTTTGACGGGGTCGGCTTTCGCTATGGCGACCGGCAGACGCTCGAGGCTGTGTCCTTTTCGGTGTCGCCCGGACGCATTGCCTTCATCACCGGGCCGACCGGGGTCGGCAAGACGACGCTGTTCCGGCTGGCGCTCAAATCGCTGGAGCCGACCGAGGGTCGCATCCTGGTCGATGGCGTTGATCTGGCTGAGATCAATCGCACCGACTGGTATGACGCCGTGGGCGTCGTGCCGCAGGATGTGATGCTGCTCAACGATTCCATTGCGGCCAATATCGTTCTTGGGCGGCCATTCGATAGGGAGCGCATGCGGCAGGCGGCGGCCAGTGCCTCGATCCTTGGATTTATCGAAAATCTGCCGGAAGGGTTTGAGACCACGGTGGGAGAGCGCGGCCTAAAACTTTCGGGTGGGGAAAGGCAGCGCGTGTCGATAGCGCGTGCACTTTACGCCAGTCCCAAAGTATTGTTCCTCGACGAAGCGAGTTCGGCCCTCGACGAGACAACCGAGGGACAGATCATGCGCGAATTGCGGGGGCTGGATGGGGTGACCATCCTCGCCATTACGCATAGACGCAGCGTGATCGGGCCGGATGATCAGATTATCACGCTGGGTACGGAACCGGCGGACAAGGATACGGAGAGCCTGGAATGAAGACGCGGCGCTTGGGCAAGACGGGTTTTGAGGTCAGCGAGATCGGGCTTGGCTGCTGGCAATTGGGCGGCGATTTCGGGCCGGTCGAGGACGAGGCGGCTTCAGCCATTCTCGATGCAGCCAATGGCGCCGGGATCAATTTCTGGGATACGGCCGACGTTTATGGCGGCGGGCTTTCCGAGCGGCGGATTGGCGCCCATGCCAAGGCATTTGGCGTGAAGGTCGCGACCAAGCTTGGCCGTTCGGCGGCGCTATTTCCCAACAAGTATAGCAAGGACCGGGTGCGCGAGAGCCTCGTCGGTTCGGCGCAGCGGCTCGGCGTTGCCTCGCTCGATCTGGCGCAGCTTCATTGCGTGCCCACCGAAGTGCTGCGCGACGGCGCGATCTTTGGCTGGATGGACGAGTTCAAGGCCGAAGGGCTGGTGCGCCATTGGGGCGCCAGTGTCGAGACCATTGAAGAAGCGATGATTTGCCTCGAACAGCCGGGCTGCGCGACGCTGCAGATCATTTTCAATTTGCTGCGCCAGGATGCGGCGGAAAAGCTGCTGCCGCTGGCGGCGGAAAAGGATGTCGGCATCATCGTGCGCCTGCCGCTCGCCAGTGGGCTACTGAGCGGCAAGTATGACAAGACGTCGACGTTCGAGGAAACCGACCATCGCAATTACAATCGCGATGGCCAGGCGTTCTCGGTGGGCGAGACCTTTTCGGGCATCAAGTTCGAGAGGGGTGTCGAGCTGGTGCAGGAATTGAAGGGGCTGGCGCCCGAGGGCGTGCCGATGAGCCAGTTTGCGCTGCGCTGGATTCTCGACCATCCGCAGGTGTCGACCATCATTGCCGGCGTTTCAAAGCCCGAACAGATCGCTGACAATGTTGCGGCCACGGAGCGCAAGAACCTCTTTCCGGCGCTGATGACCCAGCTTGGCGAATGGTATCAGAAAGAAGTGAAGCCCGAGATCCGCGGCGGGGTGTAGGCCCGGCCCTAGCGGAACCCGACCGCCGCACCTAGGTTAGCTTCACAAAACAACAAGACGAGCCAGTATCATGTCTATCCATCCCGCTTTCGAGCTTGTGCGCGACGAGTCCATTGCCGAGATCAATTCACAGGCGCAGCTCTTTCGGCACAAGAAGACCGGGGCGGAGGTACTGAGTCTCGTCAATGACGACGAGAACAAGGTTTTTGGCGTGACGCTGAAGACGCCGCCCGATGACTCGACCGGCATCGCGCATATTCTCGAGCATTCGGTGCTGTGCGGCAGCAGAAAATATCCGGTGAAGAAGCCGTTCGTGGAGCTGCTGAAAGGCTCCATGCACACCTTCCTCAACGCCATGACCTTTCCGGACAAGACGGCCTATCCGGTGGCGAGCGCCAATCTCAAGGATTTTTACAACCTTGTGGATGTGTATCTCGACGCCGTGTTTTTCCCGCTTCTTACAGAAGACACCTTTGCGCAGGAAGGCTGGCACTATGAGCTGGAGAGCCTCGATGCGCCGCTCGTTTATAAGGGCGTCGTCTTCAACGAGATGAAGGGCGTGTTTTCTTCGCCCGACTCGGTGATGCATGACCAGACGCAGCGGGCGCTTTATCCCGATACGATCTATGGGCTCTCCTCGGGCGGCGACCCGAAGGATATTCCGGCGCTGACCTATGAGCAGTTCAAGCGTTTTCACACCAAGTACTACCATCCCTCCAATGCCCGGGTGGTCTTTGCCGGCGATGACGCGCCGGAAAAGCGGCTCGCTATTCTCGACGAGGTGTTCAGCCAGTTCGATGCGGCGCCCGTGGATGCCGACATTGCGCTGCAGCCGCGCTGGAATGCGCCGCGGCAGGTGAGCGGGGCCTATGCCGGGACGGTCGATGCGGAGAAGCGGCGCGACGGCATGGCGAGCGTCAACTGGATGATCGACCCGCCCAGCGGCCGCGAGGAAACGCTGAGCCATGGGCTGCTGAGCTATCTGCTGGCTGGCAATTCGGCAGCGCCGTTGCGCAAGAAGCTGACCGAGAGCGGTATTGGCGAGAGCATGCTCGGTGGTGGTATTTCCACCTGGCTGCGCCAGCCCATGGCTGGTTTTGGTCTCAAGGGCATCGACCCGGCTGATGCCGAGAAAGTCGAAAAACTGGTGCTCGATACGCTGGCGGAACTGGCCGAAACCGGCTTTTCCGAAGAGCAGCGCGAGGCGGCGCTCAATACGTTTGAATTCCATCTTCGCGAGCAGAACACCGGCGGCCAGCCGCGCGGCATGAGCTATATGTTCACCGCGCTCGGTTCGTGGCTGCATGGCGGCGATCCGCTGGAGCCGCTGACTTTTGAAGCAGCGTTGACGGCGCTGAAGGAAAAGGCCGGGCAGGGGCATTTCGAGAAGGAAATCCGCCGGCTGTTCCTCGACAACACGCATCGCATCACCTCGAAGATCGAAGCCGATCCGGAGCTGGGTGCGCGCGAAAAGCAGGTCGAAGACGACAAGCTCGCCGCGGTGCGCGCTGGCATGGATGACGCGGCGCTGAAGGCGACGATTGCGCAGACCGAGAAGCTGAAGGCGCTGCAGGAAGAGGTCGACAAGCCGGAAGACCTGGCAAAGATTCCGACGCTGACGCTGGGCGATCTGGATCGCTCGATCCGCATGTTGCCGACGGACGAGAGCGATCTCTTCGGGGCGCGGCTGATGCATCACGACCTGCCGACGCTGGGGATTTTGTATCTCGATCTCGGGTTTGACCTGAAGGTTCTGGAGCCGGCGCTGCTGCCCTATCTGCCGTTGTTCGGTCGGGCGTTGTTGCAGACCGGGACGAGCAAGGAAGATTTTGTCAGCCTGACGCAGCGCATTGGGCGCACGACGGGCGGCATTTCCCAGCACCGTAGTCTTGCGACGCGGCTCGACAATGACGAGACGGCGGCCTGGTTCTTCCTGTCGGGGAAATCGGTGCCGGCCAAGTTTGGCGACATGCTCGACATCATGGGCGAGGTGCTGCTCGACGCGCGGCTCGACAACAAGGAGCGCATTCGCCAGATGGCGCTCGAGGAAAAGGCGGGCTTTGAGGCCCGCATGATCCCGGCCGGCAATTCCATTGTCGATACGCGGCTCAAGGCGGGGCTGACCGAGGCGAGCTGGGCGGCAGAGCAATTGGGTGGCGTGAGTTATCTCAACTTCCTGCGCGATCTGGTGAAGCGCATCGACAGCGATTGGGCGGGGGTGGAAGCCACGTTCCGCCGCATCCGTGATGTCCTTTTCAATCGCAAGGGCATGGTGGTCAACCTGACTTCCGACGCGAGCCTCTTTGCCGAGACGCGTGATGCGCTGGCGAGTTTCGTCGAGGCGCTACCGCAGCGCGACGCGGTGGCGCATGATTGGGGTTTTGCGGCGGAGCCGAAGTCCGAGGGCTTGGTCATTCCGGCGCAGGTCAATTATGTCGGCAAGGGCGCGAACCTCAAGGCCTTGGGCTATGAGGCCTCGGCTGCTTCGGCCGTGGTGCTGCGCTTCCTCAATACCACCTATCTCTGGGACAAGGTGCGCGTGCAGGGCGGGGCCTATGGCGGGTCGAGCCGGTTTGACCTGTCTTCGGGCAATTTCTCGTTCCTAAGCTATCGCGATCCGAACCTCCTGAAGACGCTCGATGTCTATGACGGGGCGGCAAAGGCACTGCGGGCGGGGATTGGCGAGACCGATCTGACGCGTTCGATCATTGGCGTGATCGGCGATGCCGACCGGCCGGAATTCGTCGATTCCAAGGGCTATTCGGCCATGTGGCGGATACTGACGGGCACGACCGATGCCATCCGCCAGCAGCGCCGGGATGAAATCCTGGGCGCAAGCCAGAAGGACTTTTCGGCGCTGGCCGATGCGCTCGATGTGCTGGCCGAGAAGGGTCACGTGGTGGTGCTGGGTGGCGAGACGGCCATCAAGGCTGCGAACGACCAGCGGCCGGGACTGATGGAAGTCAGCAAGGTGATGTGAGGCAACGGGCCAAACAAAGATCCCCGCTTTCGCGGGGATGACACAGTGGATGAATGGGGCGCCTTGGGCGCCCCAATTTTTTAGTGGCCCAGGGATTT
>NZ_JBEVLL010000218.1:0-7585 GCF_040509215.1 Devosia sp. | reverse complement strand
GGCGAGCGTTTTGCGCGATGCCGGCCTGTTGGCGCCAGATCAGCCGCACCGGGCCTTGTGGGCCCCACTTTCCCTTCAGCCTTAGGACGCACTGGCATGAGCAAAACCATTCTGACCATCGATGACTCCGCCTCCATCCGCCAGATGGTGTCGATGACGCTGACCTCTGCCGGTCTTGACGTGATCGAGGCGGTCAATGGGCAGGACGGCTATGACAAGGCCACCACCAACACGGTCCATGCCGTCATCACCGATCTCAACATGCCGGTTCTGAACGGCATCGAATTCATCCGCAAATATCGCCAGCACCCCTCCAGCAAGGGCATCCCGATCATCCTGCTGACCACCGAGTCCGACGAGGAACTCAAGCGTCAGGCCAAGGAAGCGGGCGCCACCGGCTGGATCGTCAAGCCATTCAAGCAAGACCAGTTGCTGGCCGTTATCAAGAAGGTCACCGGGGCATGAACATCTCTGATCCCACCGAGACATTCCGCCAAGAGGCGCGCGAGCTGCTCGACCAGCTCGAGGCCGGGCTGCTCGATCTCGAGCAGGACCCCTCCAATGATGATCTGATCAATTCAACCTTCAGGGCCCTTCATACGATCAAGGGCTCTGGGGCCATGTTCGGGTTTACGGCCGTCGCCGAATTCGTCCACGAATTCGAGACGGCCTTTGACCGTGTGCGCAAGGGCCAGAGCAAGGCTAATACTGCCCTGATCGGCGTGGCGCTCGACGCCAAGGACCACATTCACCTGCTGATCGAAAATCCGGATGCGCCTGTCGATGGCGGCGCCGAGATTCTGATCCAGCTTCGTGCCATCGTCGATGGCGCAGCGGTTGATGGTCATGCCGAGGCCGCACCGGCTCCGGCGGCGGTGGCAGCACCCGCGCCGGTCGCCGCCGAGCCGGCAAAGCCCGCTGACACCGGCGCCAAGCGCTGGCGCCTGACCTTCTATTTGCCCTCCGACGCGCTGATTTACGGCACCAATCCCGAACTGCTGCTCAAGGAACTTGCCGGGATTGGCCCGACCGTGGTCCTTGCGCTGACCGACCGGATTCCTGATCTCGACATCATCGATCCCGAAGTCAGCTATCTCGGCTGGCAGGTCGACATCGAGACCGCCGAGGATCCGACGGCCGCGATCGACGATGTTTTCCTGTTCCTGCGCGACAATATGGAACTGACGCTAGCTCCCTTGGGCGGCGAAGTGGCAGCGCCCGTCATCGAAGCACCGGCTCCGGTTGTCGAAATCGCTGCGGCACCTGCCGACGACGCCATGCCCGAAGCCCCCTTCGTGCCGGAAGCGCCGGTTGCCAAGGCTCCTGCGAAGAAGGCAAAGGGTCCGGAAAAGGCCGAGGCTGAAAAGCCGGCGGCGACCTCGCTGCGCGTGCCGGCCGAACGGCTCGACGAACTGATGGATCGCGTTGGCGAACTCGTCATCGCCCAGGCACGGTTGAGCCAGATCGCCAACTCGTCGTCCGATACGGCGCTGAAGACGATTGCCGAGGAACTGGAACGCCTGTCTTCGGGTCTTCGCGACACTACCATGGGCATCCGCATGGTGCCGATCGGGACGATCTTCTCGCGCTTCCGTCGCCTTGTGCATGACCTGTCGGGGGAACTCGGCAAGCAGATCGAGTTCATCACCACCGGTGAAGAAACCGAACTCGACAAGACCGTCATCGAGCGCCTGGCTGACCCCTTGGTGCACCTCATCCGCAACTCGGTCGACCATGGTCTTGAAAGCGCGGAAAAGCGCGTTGCAGCCGGAAAATCGCCAAAGGGCACGGTGCGTCTCTCGGCCGTCTATTCAGGTGCCGAAGTTGCGATTTCCGTTATCGACGACGGTGCGGGCCTCAACCATGAGCGCATCCGCGCCAAGGCCGAGGAAAACGGCCTCATCACCGCCGATACCAAGCTGACCGAGCAGGAACTCAACCACCTGATCTTCGCGCCGGGCTTCTCGACCGCTAATGAAGTGACGGCTTTGTCCGGCCGCGGCGTCGGCATGGACGTGGTCAAGCGGACCATTGATGGGCTGCGCGGCACCATCGATGTGGCGACGACCCCGGGCAAGGGGTCGGTCTTTACCCTGCGCCTCCCGCTGACCCTGGCCATCATCGACGGCATGCTGATCCGGGTCGGCAATGGCCGCTACACCATCCCGCTCGCAGCGGTCGAGGAATGCGTCGAGCTGCCGGTCGGTCTCGAAGCATCGGCCAAGGGCCGCAACTTCCTCGACATCCGCGGGAGCCTCGTGCCTTACCTGCGCCTGCGCGAGGTCTTTGGCCTCAAGGGCCAAGGCGACGAGCACGAAAAGGTCGTCATCGTCTCTTCGGGCGAAGGCCGCGTCGGGCTCGTGGTCGACCAGATCATCGGCAACAACCAGACGGTCATCAAGCAGCTCTCGAAACTCCATTCGGGCATCAAGTCCTTCTCCGGCGCCACCATTCTCGGTGACGGCACGGTGGCCCTGATCCTCGACACCGCGCACCTCGTGGCCTCCGGCCAGTCTTATGTCGAACGCAATCTTGGCAGGGCCGCATGAGCGACAATCTCGAATACATGACGGCGCTCACCATCCGCCTCGAAGACGAGCTGTTCGCCGTCGAAGCGAGCCGGGTGCGCGAAATCCTCGACCTCGTGCCGATCACCGAAGTGCCGAGCGCCAGGGCGTTCGTCGGCGGGCTGATCAATGTCCGCGGCCGCGTCGTGCCGCTGGCCGATCTGCGCGTCATGTTCGGCATGGAACGGCCCGAGCCCGACCAGGATACCCGTATCGTGGTCATGGAAGTCGATATCGATGGCGAGCCCACCATTGCCGGCATTCTGGCCGACAAGGTGCATGACGTCACCGACATCGAATCCGCCTCCATCGAAGAGGCACCCAAGGTCGGCATGCGCTGGCGCCCCGAATTCGTGAAGGGCATCGGCAAGCGCAATGGCGGCTTCATCATCATTCCCGACATGGAACGGATTTTCGAAACCCCGGGCGGCAGAAGCGCGTCCGTAGCTGCACCAGAAGAGAGAGCTGCATCGTGAGATTGACCATCAAGACCAAACTGGCCGCGGTATTCACCACGGTCGTGGCGCTTTCAGGCGCCAGCATGTTCATGGCCCTGGGCAATCTCGGGACGCTGAACAGCGAAATGGGCCGGATCATCAACGGACCGGTCGAGCGCTCCATGGTGCTCAAGGGCATGCAATATGACATGCAGACCATGGCGACTGACGCGCAGCGCCTCATCGTGTCGCAGGACCGTGGCGAAATGAGCGCCACGATTGCCGGCATGGACGAACGCCTCGCCAAGATCACGGGCCTTGCCCAGGAACTCAACGGCGCCTTTTCGGTCGACGCCTCCAATACCGACATGAAGACCATCGTCGACAGCCTCGCCGGCTACCGCGCCGCCGTCTCGCGTCTTCAGGAAGCGGCCCTGAAAATCTCCAACACCGAAGCTTTCGCCATCACCACGACCCGCGGCAGCGCGGCGATCACGGCGGTGGAAGAGAGCCTTGGGAGCCTGCGCGATACCATCACCACGCGCATGAATGCCGGCGAACCCAACGCCATCCAGGCCTACCAGGCCGTCAGCGACCTCTTCCTGATGTCGAGCGACGTGTTCCGCCAGCACCGCAACATCCTGCTCGCTTCCAGCAATCCGGAAAAGCAGGACGAGTGGCAGCAGGATTTCAATAGCGTCGTCTCCGACATCGAGCCGGCCACCGAGCGCCTCGCGCGCTTCCTCACCCCGGCCGAACAGCCGGCCATGGCCCAGGTCCGCACCGCCATCTCCGAAATGATCGACGCCATGCGCACCGGCAACGACGTCGGCATGCAGCGCTCGGACTACGTGACCCAGACCATCAACACGACCGAAGCGGCGCCCCTGCGCCAGCAGATCTCGGGCCTTGTCGACGGCATCATCGCCCGCAATGACGCCCTGCTCGATTCCAGCGTCGTGGAAGCCAACGAGATGTACGAGCAGAGCCGCATGCTGCTGATCGGCATCCTCGCCATCTCCGTGCTGATCGCTGCCGTGGCGGCCACCTGGATCGTGTTCTCGATCTCGAAGGCTCTCTCGAGCGCCGTGCGTCTTGCCAATGATGTTGCCGAAGGTGACCTCAACGCAACCGCCGCGATTAAGGGTGACGACGAAGTCGGCGACCTGATCAAGGCACTGAACTCGATGACGGCAAAACTGCGCGAAGTGGTGTCCGAAGTGACCGCCGCAACCCGTAACGTTGCCTCGGGCAGCCAGGAAATGTCGGCGACGGCCGAACAGTTGAGCCAGGGCGCGACCGAACAGGCTTCCTCGACCGAAGAGGCCTCCGCCTCGATGGAAGAAATGGCCTCGACCATCAAGCAGTCGGCCGACAATGCCAGCCAGACCGAAAAGATCGCGCGTCAGTCCGCTGCCGATGCCATCGCCTCGGGCGAAGCGGTGAACAATGCCGTGGCTGCGATGCAGACGATCGCCGAAAAGATCATGGTGGTGCAGGAAATCGCCCGCCAGACCGACCTGCTCGCCCTCAACGCCGCGGTGGAAGCCGCCCGTGCCGGCGAACATGGCCGCGGCTTTGCGGTCGTCGCTTCCGAAGTGCGCAAGCTCGCCGAACGCAGCCAGGCTGCTGCAGCCGAGATCTCTACGCTCTCCGGCACGACGGTCAAAGCTGCGCAGTCGGCCGGCGAAATGCTCGGCAAACTGGTGCCCGACATCCAGCGCACGGCTGAACTGGTGGAAGAAATCTCCGCCGGTAGCCGCGAGCAGAATGCCGGTGCGGCCCAGATCAACACCGCTATCCAGCAGCTCGACAAGGTGACCCAGCAGAACACCTCGGCCGCCGAGGAAATGTCCTCGACCGCCGAAGAACTGGCGAGCCAGGCCGAACAGCTTCAGGCCGCGATCAGCTACTTCCGCCTCGATGCGACGGCGGCCGCGGCATTCGCCATGGCTCCCGCCAAGAAGGCTGCCAAGCGTGATCTGCGCTCTGCCGTGATGGCCTCTGCGCCGCACATGAGCAAGGCTCCGGCCCGCGCCAAGGCCAATTCCGGCGGCTTCGACCTCGATCTCGAAGGCGGCTCGGACGATCTCGACGACGAGTTCTCACGCCGCGGCGCTGCCTGAGCCTGACTAACAAGCAGGGATGCCGCGATGGACGGCGCGGCATCCCGATCCGAATGCGACGACACTACGCCTAGAAGGGGCACCTATTAAAATGAGAATGACTATCAAGGCCAAGCTCGCGGCCACCTTTGCGACGGTCGTCGCGCTTTCAGCGGGCAGCATGTTGATCGCGATCCAGAATCTGGGCCAGCTCAACGACTCGCTGAACACCATCGTCAACGTCCGCACCGCCAATTCCCTGAACATCACGGCCATGCAGTCGAGCCTTGAAAGCATGGGCTCGCGCATCCGTGCGCTGATCCTCAGCGACGATCCGGTCGTCATCGAGGACTACATCGCCAAGATCGACGAAGATGAGGCCGAACTCGCCGCCGGCATTGCCGCGCTGCGCGCCAATGTCTCCGATCAGAGCAACCTCGCCACCGTCGACGGGTTCGAGGCCAAGGTCGTCGAATTCAAGGCCGCGATCGACGCAGCCCAGGAACCGGGCCAGATCAACAGCGACACCGCTGCCCTTGCCATCAGCCGCTCCGAAGGCAGTGCTGCCCTCGGCAAGGTCGAAGAGGCTATGGGTGCGCTCGAGGCAGCCCTCGCGGCGCGGGTTGAAGGCGGCGATCTCTCCGCCTTTGCCGCCTATCAGCGCGCTTCGGCCATGTTCATGACCATGACAGACATTTTCCGCCAGCAGCGCAACGTGCTGCTCGCCTCCATGGACCCTGAGCTGCAGGACAAGTGGCACGCCGACTACATCTCCGGCATTGCCGCGATTTCGGACAACATGCCGGCACTCCGCCGCGCCGTTCCGGCGGCCGATGCAGCGCTCGTTTCCAACGCCGAAGCGGCCTATACCGAAATGGTTGCCGCCATGGACAAGGCCGTCGCCACCAGCGTGACCCGCGCCGACCTCGCCGCGACCAATGCTGCCGATCACGCTTCCGATCTTCGTCGCGAAGCCGACACCGTGCTCCAGGGCATGATCGACACCACCCGCACCATGCTGGCCGATGCGGCCGCTGCCGCCAATGCGACCTACCAGAACAGCATGATGCTGCTTCTCGGTCTTCTCGTCGGCTCGGCCCTGATTGCCGGTATTGCCGCGACCTGGATCGTCATGGGCATCAGCCGTGGCCTCAACAGGGTCAAACAGGTCGTCAATGGCGTCGCCATCGGCGATCTCGACCAGCGCGTCGAGATCAAGAGCAATGACGAGATCAAGGATCTGGTCGATACCGTCAATGTCATGACCGACAACCTGCGCGCTTCGGCCGCCGTCGTCGATCAGGTGGCCTATGGCGATCTCTCGGCCAAGCCACAGGTGCTCTCGGACAAGGACGTGCTGGGCCAAGCCATGCTGCGTATGGTCGAAGGCCTCAGCGCCTCGGCCGCCATTGCCGAAAAGATCGCTGCCGGCGACCTCACGGTCGAGCCGCGTCGCCTCTCGGATAAGGATACGCTCGGCATCGCCCTCGAAGGCATGGTGACCAAGCTTCGCGAAGTGATCGCGGATGCCATCTCCTCGGCCAACAATGTGTCGGCCGGCGCTCAGGAAATGTCGGCGACTGCCGAACAGCTGAGCCAGGGCGCGACCGAACAGGCTTCGTCCACCGAAGAGGCTTCCGCCTCGATGGAAGAAATGGCCTCGACCATCAAGCAGTCGGCTGACAATGCCAGCCAGACCGAAAAGATCGCCCGCCAGTCCGCTGCCGACGCGATCGCTTCGGGCGAAGCGGTGAACAATGCCGTGGCCGCCATGGAGACCATCGCGCAGAAGATCATGGTGGTGCAGGAAATCGCCCGCCAGACCGACCTGCTCGCCCTCAACGCTGCGGTGGAAGCTGCCCGTGCCGGCGAACATGGCCGCGGTTTCGCGGTCGTCGCCTCCGAAGTGCGCAAGCTTGCCGAACGCAGCCAGGCTGCCGCTGCCGAAATCTCGACCCTGTCGGGCACGACGGTGAAGGCCGCCCAGTCGGCCGGCGAAATGCTCTCCAAGCTCGTGCCCGATATCCAGCGCACGGCGGAACTCGTGGAAGAAATCTCCGCCGGCAGCCGCGAGCAGAATGTCGGCGCGGCCCAGATCAACACCGCTATCCAGCAGCTCGACAAGGTGACCCAGCAGAATACGTCGGCGGCCGAGGAAATGTCCTCGACCTCCGAAGAGCTGGCGAGCCAGGCCGATCAGCTCCAGAGCGCGATTAGCTACTTCCGCCTCAGCGCCTCGGCGACGGCCTCGATGGGCCAGCCCCTTCGCAAGCCGGCAGCGCCCAAGCGCGACATCCGAGCGGCAGTGGCTGCCTCGGCGCCGCACATGAGCCAGTCTTCCGCTCGCGGCAAGGCCAATACCGGCGGCTTCGAACTCGAACTCGACGGCGCTGCGGACGATCTCGACAACGAGTTCAGCCGCGCCGGCGCAGCATAACGGCACTGAAGGCCAGAAGTCCTTCGCGTCCTTTGCCGA
>NZ_JBEVLL010000217.1:0-14189 GCF_040509215.1 Devosia sp. | reverse complement strand
GGAAGCCGCGCTGGCAGCGCCGCCGCATGCGCCAGACCTCGCGGCGCTTGAGGCGCTTTTTGCCCGTGAGGGCGTTGATGTCAGCGCCAGTCTGGTGCCGGAGCGGTTCTGATGCGTCCAAAACTTCTCTTTGCCATGGCGGCAGACAAGACGCGGTACGTCTTCGACGACGCTCTTCGCGACCGCCTCGAACAGACCTGCGACCTCCTGCAGCGCGAGCCGATCGAGAATTTCTCAGACCCCGAGGCGAGACGGCTTTTGGGTGAGACTGAAATTCTCGTCTCCGGCTGGGGCTGTCCGATGATCGGGCCGGAGCTTTTGCGGGCGGCGCCGAACCTGAAGCTGATTGCCCATGCGGCGGGGACGGTGAAATTCACCGTGGACCCGGCGGCCTATGTGGCGGGGATCAGGGTGACGCATTCGGCCGAGGCCAATGCGGTGCCGGTGTCAGAGTTCACGCTGGCTTCCATTCTCTTTTCGGCCAAGCACATCTTTACCTTGCGCGATCTCTACCGGCAGGAGCCCAGCCGGCGCTCCAGCTACGCGCTGGGCGATACGGAAATCGGCAATTTCCGTCGGACTGTGGGTATTGTCGGGGCATCGCGCATTGGGCGGCGTGTCATCGAACTGCTGCGCAATTTCGATTTTTCCGTGCTGCTCTACGATCCATTCGTCCAGGCGGGTGATCCTGATCTCGAAGGGGTGGAACTGGTGGAGCTGGACGCGCTGATGGCGCGGTCGGATGTCGTTTCAATCCACGCGCCGCTGCTGCCGTCGACGCGGGGTATGATCGGGGCGCGGCAGCTCAAGCTGATGAAAGATGGCGCGACCTTCATCAATACGGCGCGCGGCGGGCTGATCGACGAAGCGGCTCTCGTGGCCGAGTTGCAGACGCAGCGGATCTTTGGTGTCATCGACGTGACCGATCCGGAAATTCCGCCTGATGACTCGCCGCTCTTTACACTGCCCAATGTGTTCCTGACGCCGCATGTGGCGGGGGCCATCGGAACGGAACGGTTGCGGCTGGGGCTGATGGCGGTCGAAGAGATCGAGCGTTTTATCGAGGGCAAGCCCATGCTCTATGAAGTGCAGCCGGAATTGCTGGAAAGGCTGGCGTGATGAACAGCATTGGTCCCCGGCCGGGCGAGGACGCAGACTGGTGGAATGCCCGCCTGCAATTCCTCACCTGGGATCGGAAGCCTGAAGACGTCGATAGCCAGGAGCATCGGGCGCGGCAGGCGGCGCTGGCCCTGCGGGCGGGGGCGAGCTTTGCCCCGAGCGCCTACGTGGCGGCCGATGCGGCGATCTTCACGACGCATCTGGTTTTGGGCGAGCAGAGCTGGATCGGCGGGCACGCGCTGGTGCGCGGAGATGTCGAATTCGGCACACATTGCACGGTCAATCCCTATGCCATGATCTCGGGGAAAGTGCGCTGCGGCGATGGTGTGCGGATTGCGAGCCATGCCTCGCTCGTCGGGTTCAATCATGGCTATGACGATCCCGAGGTGCCGATTTATCTGCAGAAGCATGAGAGCCTTGGCATCACCATCGAGGACGATGTGTGGGTCGGAGCCAATGCGGTTATCGTCGATGGTGTCACGATTGGTCGTGGCGCGGTGATTGCCGCCGGTGCGGTGGTCAGCAAGGATGTGCCAGCGATGGCCATCGTTGGTGGCGTTCCGGCCAAGGTGTTGCGCTTCCGTGGGCGAGGCCGCAAGGACGACACGCGCAAGCAGCTTGAGGCGCTGGGGGACCGGGCGGCAAAACAGTGGCGCGATGTGCTGGCCGAGAATTTTGACGGCGAGGCCTATGTGTCTCGCGAGCATGACGGCGAGGCTCGGCCGAGCAATCGGCATCTCTGCGATGCCATCGAGATTGCGACTTCGTTCGACCAATTGCCGCCGGGGCTCGATGTGCCGGCGACGCTGGCGCGGCTGCAGGCTGTGCAGGACAAGGTAACCGGGCTGTTCCCCGATCCGTTCCAGCCGCCCAAGCCGGGCACGGCCCAGCGCGACGATGGGCTGGCGCTCTATAATGTGCTCTCGACGGGTTACGCGATCGAGGTTTTGGGTGGGCAGCCGCTGCACCGGGTCGAGGCGGTGGAAATTCCGGCGACGGAGCTGCGGCTTTGGCTTGAAAGCCTGCCTTGGCGCGAGCGGGCCTGGGGCGCGGGGGCGGCGGTAGATGCGATCGGCACGGCGCTCTATTTCAATGCGCGGTATTTTACGACCGGCACGTCGCGCGAGACGCTGTTTGGCTGGCTGACGATGCGGCAGGATCGCGGCGCGGGGCTTTGGGGCTCACAGACGGCGGCAGAGGGCTTGCTGCAGCCGGTCAATGGCTTTTATCGGCTGACGCGCGGCACCTACGCGCAGTTCGGCATTGCCGTGCCGCGGCCGCAGGCGGCGATCGACTCCGTGCTGCTCAACCATCGCAATTATGGTGGTTTCTCGGGGCGGACTTATACGGCATGTAACCTGCTCGATACCATTCATCCGCTGCTGTTGTGCCTGAGCCAGACCGATCATCGGCGGGCGGAGGCGGAGCAGATTGCGCGTTCCGTCATAGCGCGGGCGGGCGAACGCTGGATCGAGGGGCAGGGCTTTGCCTTTGCCGATGGGCAGACGCCGGGTCTGCAGGGCACGGAGATGTGGCTGTCGGTGGTGCATCTTTCAGCAAAGCTTTTGGGCATTGAAGACGCCTTCGCCTTCGTGCCGAAGGGTGTGCATCGGACCGAAGCGGTAGGGTTGGGACTATGACCAAGAGAGCACTCGTCGTCTGGGGCGGCATGGAATTGCACACCCCCGAGCGCGGCGCCAATGTCGTCAGGCAGTTGCTCGAGGAAGAGGGTTTTGCCGTTACCGTAACGCCGGACTATGAGGCGCTCGGAGCCGAGGATATCGGCAGGAATGACCTCATTGTGCCTGTCATTACCGACGGTACGCTGGCGCCCGAGAAGGTGAACAATCTTGTCGCCGCCATTCGGGCAGGGACGGGGCTGGCGGGCTATCACATGGGACTGGCGACGACGTTTCGCTCCAGCGTGCCCTTCCGCTATGCCGCCAGCGTTTATTGGGTGCAGCATCCGGGCAATATCATCACCTACAAGGTCGACGTGACGCGCTCGGATCATCCGATCATGGCGGGGATCGAAAGCTTTGAGCACACCTCGGAGCAGTATTATCTCAACTACGATCCGGCGGTTGAGGTGTTGGCGACGACCGTGTTTTCGGGGCAGTTTCATCCCTGGCGCAAGGACGTGGTGATGCCGGTGGTGTTTACGACCACGCATGATCAGGGCCGGGTGTTTTATTCCTCGCTCGGGCATACGGCGGATGAGCTGGAAATTCCGCAGGTTCGGACGATCTTGAAGCGCGGGTTGTTGTGGGCGGCGCGGTAGCTCTCTAGCCACCTGCCTCTCATTCTTCGTCACCACCGGGCTTGTCCCGGTGGTCCATGCGGAGGCGAGATGGATTGCCGGGACGAGCCCGGCAATGACGATCGTGGGGGTGTTTGGGTGCTACTGCTGTTGTTGCGCCTGTTGCCGCAGCACTTCTGACTCCGGCAGGGCGTTTGCGTATTTGAGTTCCCGATTGGCGCGCGCCCAGAAGGCGGGGTGGACGCGGTCGAGCAGGGCCGGGTCGCTGGCGGTTAGCGCCAGAGCCGCGGCGGTTTCATCATCCAGGAACAGGATCGCGTTCTGGCGGTACCAGGCGGGGACGGCTTCGTCGGTCCAGATCTTGTCGCGCAGGACGTCGTATGGCTTGTAACCGTGCGTCGCGAAGTGGGCGGCCCAATAGCTCTGCCATTGTTCGTTGAGATGGCCAACGCCGCCCTGGCCGGGGATGGCGGCCGAGAAGAGCACGGCAGGGGCCATGGCGACGAGGTCGGCGACGAAGCTTTCGGCGCGCTCGGGGGAGAGGTGCTCGGCGACTTCGAGGGAAAGCACCAGATCGACCCGGGGGCCGGTAAAGCGTTGCTCGAGATCGTGGCTTTCGAAGACGATGGCGGGGTGGTCGAGCATGTCGAGTTTCACCCAATTGCCCTCGATGCCGAACTGATAGCTGGCGCCTGAAGCAACGAGGAAAGTGCCGGTGCCGCAGCCGATGTCGGCGACGCGATTGCGCGTGAGTTTTTCTGGCAGGGCGGCAAAAATTCGGCTTGCGGCATGGGCCGTGTGGGCGCGGCGATTGGCGTAGAAATCGGCCGGGTAGAGCGAAGTCGGCATGGGGCAGATTCTCCTCGGCGCAACTCTATGCGAGGTCGGTCGCATGGGCCAGATGGTGATCGGCCGGTGCCAGATGGTGATCGGCTGGGGCCAGATCGTGATCGCCAAAGGCCGGAACTTTGACCGGTACGACCCGTTGCAGGTGCAGCGTCGCTCAAGCGAAAACCCGGAGACCGACAAATGGCTGAAAAGCAACTTGATGATCTGTTCCTCGAAACCCTCAAGGACATCTATTATGCCGAGCGGCAAATCCTGAAGGCGCTGCCGAAGATGGCCAAGGCGGCGACCTCGCCGGAACTGCGGGCCGGCTTCGAGCAGCATCACACGGAAACCGAAGGCCACGTAGAGCGGCTTGAGCGGGTGTTCGAACTGCTCGGCAAGACGCCGCGTGGCAAGACCTGCGACGCCATCCTCGGGATTTTGGACGAGGGCAAATCTATCATGGAAGAGTTCAAGGGCAGCCAGGCGCTCGATGCTGGGCTTGCCGCAGCCGCGCAGGCGGTGGAGCACTATGAGATTGCCCGCTATGGCACGCTGCGCTCGTGGGCCAAGCAGCTTGGCCATACCGAAGCTGCCGATCTCTTTGGCCAGACGCTGGCCGAAGAAGAGGCGACGGACAAGAAGCTGACGCAATTGGCGACCAGCGTCGTCAACAAGAAGGCGGCCTGACACTCGACGGGGTGAGCGGGCAAGCGTTCACCCCCATTCTGCGGCAATAGCGATGCACAAGAATTCGGCGCTGGCGGAGCGCGTACGGGACACGGCCTATTTTCTGTGGGAACAGGATGGGCGGCCCGAGGGCAGGGCGATGGACTACTGGCTCAGGGCCAAGCACATGCACCAGCGGCAATTGGCCTATGACCAGTGGCTGGCCGATGGAACACCGCCGGATCGATCCGACCTCTATTGGCACGCGGCCGGTCAGGAACTCGAGAAGAAATGAAAACGGGCCCAGATGGGCCCGTTTTGGTATCCGAGTGTTCGTGCCCTTCGAGCATAGCTCGCGGGGCCTGATCACCGCCAAGAGGCGGCCAGCGATCAGTCCTTAGCGCGTTCAACGTAGGAGTTGTCTTCCGTGAGGATGACGATGCGGGTGCCGGCGCCGATATGCGGGGGCACCATGACGCGCAGGCCATTGTTGAGCACTGCCGGCTTGTAGGACGAAGAAGCCGTCTGGCCCTTGACCACAGGCTCGGTCTCGATGACTTCGAACGACAGGCGCTGCGGCAGTTCCATCGAAAGCGGGACGCCTTCGAAGGTCATCAGGTGAACCTTCATGCCGTCCGAGAGGTAAGCGGCCTGCTCGCCGATGACGTCTTCCGGGGCGACCAGCTGCTCGTAGTTGTCCGGGTCCATGAAATGGTGCCCTTCGCCATCCGAATAGAGATAGTCGTAGACGCGGTCATCGACATCGGCCTTTTCGACCATTTCGACCGTGCGCCAGCGTCCGACCACCTTCACGCCGTCGGAAATGCGACGCATGTTGACGTTGGTGATGGAGTTGCCCTTGCCGGGATGGACGTTTTCCGCCGTGAGGACGACGTGAAGGTTGCCATCCTGCTCGACCACGTGGCCTTTGCGCAGGGACGAGGCGATGACCTTGACCATTTTTCTTCCTTGTTCGATCGTTTGGCGCGTAATAGAGGCAGTGCCGTCCCGCGCCGATAAGCTATTGTCGAGCGCCCGATACCCTATTCCGCGCCATTTCGCCAGTCCGCACGGCAAGAAACCCGCATGACTTCGTTCGACATCGCCGATCCCCAGCCCTGGTGGGCGCCTGAACGTCATGCCGACCGGCGGCCGATCCTGCTCGCGCGTAGCCGGTTCGATGCGGCGGTGCGCCTGTGGCTGGCGGAGCGCGATTTTCTGTTGGTCGATCCGCCGGGGCTGCAGCGCTCGCCGGGGAACGAGACGCATCTGCATGCCTTTGGCACGACGATGATCGGGAATGACGGGGAGGGGCAGGCGATGTATCTGCACACCTCGCCCGAATTCACCATGAAGAAGCTGCTGGCGGCGGGCGAGAAGCGGATCGCGAGCCTCCAGCATGTCTGGCGCAATCGCGAGCGCTCGGCGCTGCACCATCCAGAATTCACTATGCTCGAATGGTATCGGGTGGGTGAGGCCTACGACGTCATCATTGCCGATACGCTGGCGATTATTGCTTTGGCCGCTGAGGTGACGAGGATTTCGCAGTTCGAATTCCGCGGGCGGGTTTGTGATCCGCGCGCCGGGGCGGAGCGGGTAAGCGTTGCCGATGCGTTTCTGGCGCATGCCGGAATCGATCTCTTCGCGACCATGGACGACGATGGCGTGCCGGACGGAGAGGCGCTGGCGAGCCAGATGCTTTCCGTGGGTCTCGATGTGCCGGAGGATCGGAGCTGGAGCTATCTCTTTAGCCGCATCCTGGTCGAGAAGGTCGAGCCGCAATTGGGCAATGGGCGGGTTACGGTTTTGGACCGTTATCCAGCGTGCGAGGCGGCGCTGGCGCGGCGCGTGCCGGGGGATCGGCGGGTGTCCGAGCGCTTTGAGGTCTATGCCTGTGGCGTCGAGCTGGCCAATGGCTTTGGCGAGCTGACGGATGCGGCGGAGCAGCGGGTGCGGTTTCTGGCCGAGATGGAAGAGAAGGCACGCATCTATGGTGAGCGCTACCCAATCGACGAGGATTTTCTGCGGGCGCTGGAATTGATGCCGGAGGCGAGCGGGGTGGCGCTGGGGTTCGACCGGCTGCTGATGCTCGCGACGGGTGCGCCGCGGATCGAGGTGGTGCTGTGGGCGCCGGTGGCCGAATGAGCTTGGCGAAGAGACCCCTCACCCGTCTCGACCTTCGGTCGATCCACCCTCTCCCTCAAGGGGCGAGGGGAGGCTCCACTCCTTTGTCCGACTCGGAACCTCCTTCTCCCCTTGAGGGAGAAGGTGCCCGAAGGGCGGATGAGGGGTCTCTTCGCCCCAATATGCGCGCCGTAAAATCAGTGGCAGGGCTTGTCGAGACTGGTCTCGTGCCGACTAGTGATGGCCTAAACGCGGTGGCAGCAAAATACGCCATCGGCATTACGCCGGCAGTGCTCGATCTGATTGATCCGAATGATCCGGCCGATCCGATGGCGCGCCAGTTCGTACCGTCGATCGCTGAACTAAACACCACGCCGGAAGAGCGCGAGGACCCGATTGGGGACCTGTCGCATTCGCCGGTGGAAGGCATCGTTCATCGCTATCCCGATCGCGTGCTGCTGAAGGCCGTGCATGTTTGCCCGGTCTATTGTCGCTTCTGCTTCCGCCGCGAAATGGTGGGGCCGCAGGGGTTGGGCACGCTGACTTCGACCGAGCTCGATGCGGCGATGGACTATATCGCGAGCCATACGGAAATCTGGGAAGTGATCCTGACCGGCGGCGACCCGCTGGTGCTGTCGCCACGGCGGTTGACCGGGTTGATGGAGCGGCTACGGGGGATCGAGCACGTCAAGATTGTGCGCTTCCATACACGTGTGCCGGTGGTCGAGCCGGAGCGGATCGATGCCGAGATGGTCGCGGCGCTGACCTCGAGCGGCAAGACCACGTATCTGGCGGTGCACGCCAATCATCCGCGCGAGTTTTCGGCTGCGGCCAAGGCGGCGTTCAAGGCGCTGGTCGATGGCGGTGTGGTGCTTGTCAGCCAGTCGGTGTTGCTGCGGGGCGTCAATGACGATGTCGAGACGCTGGCGGCGCTGATGCGGGGGTTCGTCGAGAACCGCATAAAGCCTTATTACCTTCACCATCCTGATCTGGCGCCGGGCACCGGCCATTTCCGCCTGAGCATCGAGGAGGGCCAGAAACTTGTCGCGGCTCTGCGCGGGCGGATTTCGGGGCTGTGCCAGCCGACCTATGTGCTCGATATTCCGGGCGGGCACGGCAAGGCCGACATCGGGGCGGCGACGGTTGCGGGCCGCGATGGCTGCTTTACCGTGCGCGACTGGCAGGGCGAGGAGCATGCTTATCCGCCGTCATAGGCGGTGACGAATGGGGGGAGACCATGACGACCAAATTCAACGCGCCGGGCCTGTTCGATCTTTCGGGCAATGTGGCGCTGGTTACCGGGGCCGGTAGCGGCATCGGGCAGCGCATTGCCGTGGGGCTGGCGCAGTGCGGTGCCGATGTCGCCTTGCTCGACCGGCGGACGGATGGCGGGCTGGCCGATACGGCGGCTGAGATTGCCGAGGCCGGGCGCCGTAGCCTGTCGCTGGCTGTTGACGTGACGGATGCCGAGGCCTTGGCCGATGCTGTCGCCCGCGTAGAGGCGGAGCTTGGTCCGCTATCGCTGGCGGTGAATGCGGCTGGCATTGCCAATGCCAATCCGGCCGAGGAGATGGGGGTCGATCAGTATCAGACGCTGATGGATATCAACCTCAAGGGCGTGTTTCTCTCCTGCCAGGCTGAGGCGCGGGCGATGCTGGCGCATGGGCGCGGTGCTATCGTCAATATCGCTTCCATGTCCGGCGTCATCGTCAATCGCGGCCTGTCGCAGGCGCATTACAATGCGTCCAAGGCTGGCGTGATCCACATGTCGAAATCGCTGGCGATGGAATGGGTGGGGCGCGGTATCCGCGTCAACACGATCAGCCCGGGCTATACGGCGACGCCGATGAATACTCGCCCGGAAATGGTGCACCAGACAAAGCTCTTTGAAGAGCAGACGCCGATGGGCCGCATGGCGCGACCGGACGAAATGGTCGGGCCGACTGTCTTCTTGCTGTCGAACGCGGCCAGCTACGTGACCGGCGTCGACCTACTCGTCGATGGCGGCTTCTGCTGCTGGTAGGCAGAAAAGAAAAGGGGCGCCAGCGGCGCCCCCCCAAACCCTTATTCGACCACGCGGGGATCGACATCCTTGCTGTAATCGACGCCGCCGACGGCGAAGCCGAAGAGGCGCAGGAATTCTTCGCGGTACTTTGGCAGGTCGGCCAGAGCGGGCAGGGTCTCGGTGGTGAGGTTGGCCCAGCGCTTTTCGAGTTCCTTCTGCATCGGGGCAGACAGTTCCCAATCATCGACGCGGATACGGCTTTCGTCGTCGAGGGCCACGTCGCCCTGCAGCTTTTCGCGGAACAGGCGGTCGATCTGGTGGATCGGGCCTTCGCCGAGGCCCATTTCGTCCTCGACCTTGATCAGCAGCGTGCCATAGAGCGGCACGACGGGAATAGCCGAGCTTGCCTGGGTGACGACGGCCTTGAGCGCCACGACATTGGCGGACTTTTCGCCGTGGGTTGCGCGGATTGCCTTGGCGGCGCGGTCGAGATCGCCCTTTGCCTTGCCCAAAGTGCCCTTGTGGTAGATCGGCCAGGTCAGCTCAGAGCCGAGATAGGTGTAGTTGAGGCTAAGGAAGCCGTCAGCCAGCACGCCGGCATCCGACAGGGCTTTGATCCAGAGTTCCCAATCTTCGCCGCCCATGACCTTGATGGTCGACTGGGCTTCTTCCTCGGTCGCTGGTTCGACGGTGATTTCGGAGACTTCGCCGGTGGCGGTGTTGAGGGTCTTGGACGTCACCTGCTGGCCGTAGGGCTTGATGGCCGAGCGATAGGTGACGCCATCCTTGGGGTCGGTGCGGACCGGGGAGGCGAGGGAATAGACGATGAGATCGACCTGGCCGAGATTGGCCTTGATCGCCTCGATGGTCTCGGCCTTGATCGCGTCGGAGAAGGCATCGCCTTCGATGGTGACGGCCTTGCGGCCAGCGGCGCGGGCGCGGTTTTCGAAGGCGCGGTTATTGTACCAGCCGGCGGAGGCGGGGCGGTTTTCAGCCGGCTCGCGCTCGAAGGATACGCCGACCGTATCGGCATTGCTGCCAAAGGTGGTGACGATGCGCGAGGCGAGGCCATAGCCCGTCGAGCAGCCGAGCACGAGCACGCGCTTGCGATCCGAAGGAATGGCACCCTTGATCACGACATGGTCGATCTGGTGCTGCACATTGGCTGCGCAGCCCGTGGGGTGGGCGGTGACGCAGATGAAGCCGCGGATTTTGGGCTCGATAATCATGGGATTTTCTCCTCGATCTTAAGAAGCCAATAGCGGGATTGGCGGCCGAGTTCCAGTGAGTGCGTCAGGTTTTGCCCGTTCGACAGGGAGATACCCGCAACTGGTCTCGTGGTCGTGCGCCAAGCTTTTCCACAATTGCGGTGCGTTCAAGGCTGGTTCGTGACTGGCCTCTGCTGTCCTATTCGAGCCGAGTCGGGCCCCAAAGCTGACAACTCGAAGAGGCGTTTCATGTCCCAGATTACCCTTCCATTGCCCAATCGATCGCTTGGCATTGCCCGGCGGCCGTTTTCGATGCCGGCGGCGTTCCTCTTTACGGTCGTCGTGCTCACTGCGCTGGCGGTTGGTCTTGTCTGGTGGCAGGGGCCGGGCCTGTGGCGCGACTGGCAGATCAACCAGGACCCGCTGACGCTCGAGGACTGGGATCTGCGCGATGGCGAATGCAGCTCGCGCCGCGGCCTGACCGATTGCGAGGCAGATATCACCTATAATTTCGAAGGGCAGAACTACGAGAAGCATATCTCGCTGGCCTTTCTCGATTTTTCGAGCAGCGACTACATGGTCGATGTGGTGATTGCGCGGGACGATCCGGAGCTGGCGACGCTGAGCCTCGGGCTCGACATGTTGTGGAACCGTCTGGCGGTGTTTGCCGTGTTCATGCTGCTGTTTGGCGGTGGTGCGATCGCGACGATCATTACGGCTTTGAAGGCGGCGGGTGCCAATCGTGCAGCGGCGACGCCGGGGCGGTTGACGCTGGTGCTGGTCGACGTGGTCGAGGTGAAGAATGGGGTGGTTTCCTATGTCGACCATCTCAAGGGGCGCTCGAAGCGTACGACGCGGACGCACTTTGCCAAGGGGCAGGCGCCGCTGATTGGGCTCGACGAGACGGGTAAACCGGTTGGCGTGGCGGTCAAGCTCGAGCATGTGGCCATTCCCGTTTTGCTCGATCGAAATCTGGAGCGCGTGGAGCTGACCGATATCGAGCGCGAGCAGGCGCTGGCGGCCTTCTATGCCGAGCAGGAACAGCGTGGGGCGAGGCTCGCGGCCAATCCGCCGCCGAGGGCGAAGCGTGGGCCCAATATCGTGCGGGGGCTGCTGGCTGGTGGCGCTGTGCTGGTGCTGGCCGTTGTCGCCTTCTTCGGCTTCTGGCTCTATTACGTCACCGTGGCGCCGGATGCCTTTGATGCGGTTGGCATCGAGATCAACAATATCATGCCCGAGCCGCTCAACACCTGGGGCTGCGAGCAGCTTTATAGCCGGTTCGGCGATGGCAATGCGCCCTATGGCTGCACGGCCGACGACTATGTGAGCTGGAAGGTCGCCAAGACCGCGAGCAAGGTGAAATGAAAAAGGGCGCCGTGAGGCGCCCTTCGTTTATTCCTTGGCTCGTCCGGCTGGGAAAATGCCGGACATTACCGTGAACCCCGGCACGCGGCGGACCCTGTCGGTCCAGCGGCGGAGCGCCGGATAATCCTGCCGCGAAATGCCGCCTTCTTCGCTCAGCATCACATAGGGGAAGCAGGCGATGTCGGCGGTCGTCGGATGGGCCGGCGAGCAGAGCCAGTCGCGGCCGGACTTTTCGCCGAACCAGAGATGCTCATCCATCAGCCGGAAGATGCGATGGGCGCCTTTCTGCGATTTCTCGATATCGAAGGCATAGCCATAGCCGAGCGCGAGGCGGGCGGCAGAGGAGGTCGAGGTGATGTCGTCGGCGACGGAATGCCAGCGCAGCACTTCGGCGGTGATGGCCGGGTCATCAGGGAACCACTTTCCCGACGTGTCGTACTTTTTCGCGAGATAAGCGAGGATGGCGCCGGAGTCCGAGAGGGTCAGGTCTTCGTCCTTCAACACCGGCAATTGGCCGAACGGGTTCATGCGCAGGAACCAGTCGGCCTTGTGCTGGCGGCCGGGGAAGAAATCCACCGGCACGATCTCGAAAGGCAGGTTGAGGATGTTCATCAAGAGCCGCAGCTTGTAGCAGTTGCCCGAGAGCTCGAAGTCGTAAAGCGTTATGGTCATTGTCAGATATCCAGCACGAGGCGGCCAGATTTGGCGCGGCTGACACAGGTCATCATGCAGGTATTGGAGGCCTTCTCGGTCTTGTTGAGATAGACGTCCTGGTGGTCGACCTCGCCCTCCATGACCGTGGTGAGACAGGTGCCGCAGGCACCTTGCTCGCAGGAGGAGGGTACGGTGAGGCCGGCTTCGCGCATGGTTTCGAGGATGGTCTTGCCGGCCGGGACATGAAGGGTCATGGCCGAGCGGGCGAGTTCAACGTCGAAGGCCGACGACGAGTCGATGACCTTGTCGTTCTGGAAATATTCGAAGTGGATCGCATCGTCGGGCCAGCCGAGCGAGGCTGCGGTTTCCTGCACCATTTCGAGCATGGCGCCGGGGCCGCAGATATAGACGTGATTGGCGAACTGGTACTGGCCCAAGACTTCGGCGATCTTGGCCTTGATGGCCTCGCGGGCGAGGCCGATGTGGCGGTCGATTTTGCCGTGAAGCGCGGCGAGTTCGCTCTGGAAGGCTAGGCCGTCGCCAGTGCGGGCGAAGTAATGCAGCTCGTAGTTGAGGCTCGACTTGTCGAGAAAGCGGGCCATGGACAGGAGCGGCGTGATGCCGATGCCGCCGGCGATGAGCACGGTGCGGGTAGCGTCGCGGCGCAGCGGGAAATTGTTGCGCGGCTCGGAAATGGCGAGGACGTCGCCTTCGCGAACCGTCTCGACGAGAACCTTCGAGCCGCCCTTGCTGGCGCTCTCCTGCTTGACGCCGATGACGTAGCTTGAGAGATCGCCGGGGCCGTTGGTGATCGAATACTGGCGGATCAGGCCATTGGGCAGGTGCACGTCGATATGGGCGCCGGGCTGGAAGGTCGGCAGGTGCTTGCCGTCGCGGTCGGCCAGTTCGAAGCCGATGACGCCGTCGGCCGATTTCCATTTGCGCTTGACCACGACCGGCATGGTGTTGCCGCGCGGAATGGCGATGTCGGGCATGGAGGCGAGATCGGTCGAGACCTTTTCGAAGACCGGTTGCAGCGGCTCGGGCGTTGGCTTCCTAGCCGCGGCGCGTTCGAGGCGGTCGCGCAGCTTGGTCAGCGTCTCGTTGTAGTGGCGGAGGGTTGCGACTTCGTCTTCCGGCTTGCCGGCAATGAGGCCACGGATGACGGCCCGTCCGGCATCGACGGGCTGGACGAAATAGATGGTGGTGCCGAGGCGCAGGGCCATGCCGGGGAGGAGGTCGGCCGGCTGGTCATCGGGTGCGAGGCCGGCAAGGCCTGCGAGCACGTCTTCGGGCGTGGCATTGACCGGCATGGGGCGCAGGGGGAACCAGTCGGTACCTTCGGCGCCGGCGAAGGGTGCGAATTTCTGGTCGTCATTGGCGGCGGACCAGATGAGGCCGAAGGCTTCCTTGACCGGATATTTGCGGTTTTCGATGCGGCGCGCCGGGGCATCGGCAGGGTGGGCCGGAATATAGGTGCAGCCGGCCGATTGGTTGGCATAGCGCCAACCATGGTACTGGCACTTCAGTTCCTGGCCTTCATTGATGCCGATGGAGAGGCGCACGCCGCGATGGAGACACCGGTTTTCCCAGACGTTTACATTGCCGTCATCGGCGCGCCAGACGGCCAGTTCACGGCCGAGCAACTGGCCCTGATAGACGTGGCGAAACGGCAGGTCCTCGCTTGAGGCGATGGGGTACCAGGCGGGGTCTGAGAGGGACAGGGGCATGTCGATCAGATCCAAAAGTTTGAGGATCGCGCCACGATCGATGTTTCGGCAAGTCGCGGTCCTTGCGTACGGGACTCTGACTCCCTCTCCCTTTGGGGGAGAGGGTTGGGGTGAGGAGGCCTTCGGCACACTCGGGCACCTGAAGGGGGGGGGGGGGGGCCGGGGGGCGGCCGCGGGGCCGCCGGCCCCCGCCGACGGCGCACGCGAGAGGACACACCGCGCCGCCG
>NZ_JBEVLL010000216.1:0-4225 GCF_040509215.1 Devosia sp. | reverse complement strand
GACGCGGCGCGTGGGGCCTCGGCGGCGCGAATTACAGCGGTCATCCCGCACTATTCCTACGCACGTTCCGACAAGAAGGACGCGCCGCGTATCTCCATCGGTGGCCGTTTGGTTGCTGATCTATTGAAGACGGCAGGCGCTGACCGCGTGCTGACAATGACCCTGCATTCGCCGCAGGTGCATGGCTTTTTCAGCGTACCGGTGGATCACCTGCACGCGCTGCACGAACTGGCATCGCACTTCCGCCGCTTCGACCTCAGCAATACCGTGGTTGTTTCGCCTGATCTTGGCAATGCCAAGACGGCCGCGGCTTTTGCGCGGAGCCTCGGAACGCCCGTGGCTGCTGGTGCCAAGGAGCGGATCACCGACACGCAAGTGCGCATCTCTGCAATCATTGGCGAAGTGCGCGGCAAGGATGTCATCATCCTCGATGATGAAATCGCCAGCGGCGGTTCGATCCTCGAATTGCTCAAGCATCTTCGGGCCAATGGTGCGCGCTCGGCGCGTGTCGCCTGCACGCATGGCATTTTTGGTAGCGACGCGGTTGCGCGTCTGGCCGCCGAGCCTGATGTGATCGAAATCGTCTGCACCAATACCTTGCCCAACGCGGCACGGCAGGCCCATGGCAAGTTGACGGTGCTATCGGTGGCGCCGGCCTTGGCAGAGGCAATGCGGCGCATCAACAATGGCGAGTCGGTCAGCGCGCTTTTCGAGGAAGACAATCTTCCCGCCCGCGTGGCAGCGGAATAGCTAAACCGGGTATTAATGCCTCGTGCAGCATAGTGTGGGTCCATAGACCGGTCCGTACATGCCCACCAGACTTAAACGCACACCATTCTGGCGTCCCTTGGCCCTAGCCGTGACACTCCTGGCCTTCCAGGGCTATCTCGGCTATTCAGCCATCAGCGGTCAGTTCGGTATCGAAGGTCGCGATGAAATCCATGCGGATATTCAGGTTCTCAAGGACCGCTCGTCGGCCCTGCAGGCCGAAATCGACAGTTTCCGCCACCGCAATTCGCTGATGAATCCGCGCCATCTCGATCCTGATATCGTGACGGAGCGGGCGAGGGCGCTGCTCAATATGGCGAATGCGGATGACATTCTCATCATGGTCGATCCGGCGACCGGTAAACCTATTTCTGGTAAATTCCAGGAATTAATCGATGATCAGTTAATCAAGATTATCGAAGCGGATTCAACGCTCTAATTCACATTCCGCTATGCCGTAAGGGCAATTTTATCTGTCAAACGCTTGCGCTATAGTGCGAGAAGTGGCCTGATCGGCCTAGCGGCAAATTCCATTCTATACGGGAGCCCCACCCATGGCGCGCAAGGCGACGGCCACTTCGGCCAAGACGCAGCCCAATGCCCCTCAGTTCAGCAATGAACAGGACCTCGAAGCCTTCCGCGAAATGCTGCTGATCCGGCGTTTCGAGGAAAAGGCCGGCCAGATGTATGGCATGGGCCTGATCGGCGGCTTCTGCCACCTCTATATCGGCCAGGAAGCTGTCGTCACCGGAATCACGATGGCCTCGGAAAAGGGCAAGGACGCCCAGATCACCGGTTATCGCGACCACGGCCATATGCTGGTCATGGGCCTCGATCCCAAGGGTGTGATGGCCGAGCTCACCGGACGTCAGGGCGGCCTGTCGAAAGGCAAGGGCGGCTCGATGCACATGTTCTCCAATGAGCATCGCTTCTATGGCGGCAACGGCATCGTCGGCGCGCAGGTCTCGCTCGGTACGGGTCTGGCCTTCGCTTCGAAGTACAAGGGTGACGGCTCGGTGAGCCTTGCCTATTTCGGCGACGGCGCTGCCAATCAGGGCCAGGTCTACGAAAGCTTCAACATGGCCAAGCTCTGGAAGCTGCCTGTTGTCTTCGTGATCGAGAACAACAAGTATGCCATGGGCACCTCGATCGAGCGCGCTGCCGCCACGACCGACTTCTCAATGCGCGGCGCTTCGTTCGACATTCCGGGCGAGCAGGTCGACGGCATGGACGTCCGCATGGTCTATGATGCCGCCAAGCGCGCCATCGAGCATGCGCGTTCGGGCAATGGCCCCTATATCCTTGAAATGCTGACTTACCGCTATCGCGGCCACTCCATGTCCGACCCGGCGAAGTATCGCTCCAAGGACGAAGTGACCAAATATCGTCAGGAACGCGATCCGATCGAACAGGTCCGTGCGCGTCTGCTCGAAGCTGGCGTGATCACCGAGGACGATCTCAAGAAGATCGAGACCGACATTCGCGCCGTTGTCACGGAAGCGGCCGATTTTGCCACCAATGATCCGGAGCCCGATGCTGCGGAGCTGTGGACTGACATCACGATCGAGGCCTAACGCACGATGAGCATCCTGCTCGGCGTCATCATGCTGTTCGCTCTGCTCTCCGCTGTTCTGGCGGCGGGGCAGGCGATCGCCATCAGTCGTTTGGCTGCGGCCAGCGGCCCGAGCTGGCGCGAATGGCTCTTTGGCTGGTGGCGCTTTGAACGCGTCGCCGGCTGGGCCGGTCTCAGCGGCGAAGTGCAGGCTGCCATCTACAAGCGCGCTGTCATCGCGTGCCTGGCCTTCGTGATCCTTGGCCTGATCCTCAGTGGCTGGGCAGTCAACCAGCGTCAGGCGCCAGCGCCCGTCGCCGCTTCTGCCCCCATCAATGATTGGCGCGTGCTGCCCGCCGCGCAATTTGCCGAACAATTCGAACTTCGCCGCGTGGCCCCCATGCCCGGCAATACCATTCTGGAGAGCTGATATGCCCCAAATCCTCATGCCCGCCCTGTCGCCAACGATGGAAGAGGGCAAGCTCTCGCAGTGGCTGGTCAAGGTCGGCGATACCGTCAAGTCCGGCGACGTGCTGGCCGAAATCGAGACCGACAAGGCGACGATGGAAGTTGAATCCGTCGATGAAGGCGTGGTTCGCGAAATCCTCGTGGCCGAAGGCACCGAAGGCGTAAAGGTGAACACCCCGATCGCGCTGGTTCTCGCCGAAGGCGAAAGCGCAGGCGCTACTCCTGTCAAGGAAACGGCCCCCGAGCCGTCCGAGGCTCCGGTTGTTGCAGCCGAGAAGGCCAATGACGCGGCTCCCGCTGCTGCCGTTCCGGCCGCGCCCAAGTTCGAAGCCCAGGCCGATCCGGACCTGCCGGAAGGCGTCGAAATGGTTGAGCTGACCGTTCGCCAGGCGCTGAACGAAGCCATGGCCGAAGAAATGCGCGCCAATCCAGACATCTTCATCATGGGTGAAGAAGTCGCCGAATATCAGGGTGCCTATAAGGTGACCCAGGGCCTGCTGCAGGAATTCGGTCCGCAGCGCGTCATCGATACCCCCATCACCGAACACGGCTTTGCCGGTCTCGCCGTCGGCGCGGCCTTTGCCGGCCTGCGGCCAATCGTCGAATTCATGACCTGGAACTTTGCCATGCAGGCAATCGACCAGATCATCAACTCGGCCGCCAAGCAGCTCTATATGTCCGGTGGCCAGGTTCAGGCGCCGATGGTGTTCCGCGGCCCGAACGGCGTTGCCTCTCGCGTTGGCGCCCAGCACAGCCAGGACTACTCGGCATGGTACAGCCATGTTCCGGGCCTGACCGTTATCGCGCCCTATAGCGCGGCCGACGCCAAGGGCCTGCTCAAGGCAGCGATCCGTTCGCCGAACCCGGTCGTCTTCCTCGAAAACGAAATTCTCTACGGTTCAACCGGCCTAGTGCCAAAGGTCGACGACTATGTCCTGCCGATCGGCAAGGCCCGCATCGCCCGCAAGGGTGCCGATGTGACCATCGTCTCCTTCTCCATGGGTATGCGTTATGCGACCCAGGCGACGGAAAAGCTGGTGGCAGCAGGCGTCGACGTCGAACTGATCGACTTGCGCACCCTGCGTCCGCTGGACAGCGACACGGTCATCGAGTCGGTCAAGAAGACCGGTCGCCTCGTGACCGTGGAAGAAGGCTGGCCGCAGGGCGGTATCGGCGCCGAACTGTCGGCCCGAGTTTCGGAACAGGCTTTCGATTATCTCGATGCGCCCGTGATCCGCGTGACCGGCAAGGACGTTCCCATGCCCTATGCCGCGAACCTCGAAAAGCTGGCACTGCCCAATGTTGACGAAGTGATCGCGGCCGTGAATGCCGTGACCTATCGCTCGTAAGGAGACCCGGTATGCCTATCGATATCACCATGCCGGCGCTCTCTCCCACGATGGAAGAGGGCAAGCTCGCCAAATGGCACGTCAAGGA
>NZ_JBEVLL010000215.1:0-20168 GCF_040509215.1 Devosia sp. | reverse complement strand
AGCGGCACCGGATCGACCGGCGTTGCGCCCTTGCGCAATTCGAAGTGTAGCTGGGGCTTGGAAACCGAGCCGCTCATGCCAACCGTACCGATGGAGTCGCCGCGACTGACCGCGGCACCCTTGGCAACACTCATGCCGTTGAGGTGTGCATAGGCGGATACGTAGCCATTGGCATGGCGGATAAGGATCAGGTTGCCATAACCTTCAACGCCCGAACCGACATAGATGACCGTACCATTCTCGGCAGCCTTGACCGTCGAGCCCTCGGGCACGTCGATATTGATGCCCGTGCCACGCGAGGCAGCGAAGTCGGTGATGACACGACCGCTGACCGGCCACCGGAACTTGTCGTTGCCAGAGGCGACCGGTTCGGCCGCCGGTGCAGTTGCGACCTGGGTCGGCGCCGGAGTGGCGACGGGGGCAGCAACCGGAGCTGGGGTCGCCGTTGGGGCAACCGCGACTTGCTGTGGAGCGGCCTGCGGGCGGCCGAGGGGAGCCGGCGCGGCACCAAGGGTCTGCGTGGCACTGGCCAACTGAACCGTGGGCTGAGCGGCAGTCTGCGGCGTCCGCACCAGGTCTGGGCGACCCGGGATGATCAGCGACTGGCCAACGACGATCTTGTCCGGCGACGACAGGCCGTTTGCCTGCACCAACGCTTGGGTAGTGACCTCATAGCGACGGGCGATCGTATAGAGCGACTCGCCACCAGCAATCGTGTGGGTGTAGGCGCCGGCCGTCGAGGGCGCCGATGCAACCATCGGAGCTGCAGCAGGAGCCGCGCTGGGCACGCTGTTGTTGACGGGCAATGCAGCGTTGGAGCTCGGAAGCGAACCGAGGGCAACGGCGGGCGGCATAGACGGCACGGAGGCCGAAGTCTGCATGGCGGGCATGGCTTGCGGGGTTCCCATGGAAGCGGATGAACTCAGTACAGGAAGATCCTGGGATCGAACCGAGGGCGCACTTGCCCCCATACCGATCGGCGAAACTGAGCCGACCGGCTGCGTGAAGCCCGACTGTACGGGCGACGCGGATTGAACGGGAGAGGCACCCCAGGAAGAACCAATCGGTGCCGGTGGCAGAAATCGCTGCTCGGCAACCTGCATCGTGGCAGGCGCCCCAAGCGAGGCCGGCATGGGTTGGTTCAGCGTGGCAGGTGCGGATGACTGGGTGACGGAGCCGGTCGTCGTAGAATCGCCAAACGCTCGCGATCCAAGACTTGAACAACCGGACAAGCCGACGGCTGCTACTAACAGACCAGCCACGGCGACTGCACCTTTAGGCACCCTGACAGACAGGTTTTTACGCATCGGCTAACTCGTACGCAGGTACTTAACACTGGAAACGAGACTAGGCCGGTAAGGTAAAAGGGGCCTTAAAGCCGATGCGATTTGAGTGAAATCGAATAGGCCATGTTGTCGAATGGGTAAGGTTAAGATTGGCCGGCTGGGGACAAGCTCAGCTTTCCCAGTCGTTCCAGGGCCGCTTGTTCGGTTTGCTGCAGCGCAAAGGGGGTCACCGTAATCGTGTTCCTGCGACGCAAAACCTCGAAATCCGCATTTGGATTCAGCGGCATAGGCGTTTCAGGGATGGTCACGAAAAACTCGCCGTCCTTATCGCTGGGATAGTAGCGGAAGGCGGATCGTGAGAAGCGCTGGTGCGGCACTGCCGCTATCCCCGCGACCTCTACTGGCGAGCAAACCGGGAAATTGACGTTGTAAAAAACGTCATCCTCTCCACGCGCCGAAAGAATCGCCCGGACAACATCTGTCCCGAAACGAATCGAATTGGACCAATCGACCGCGTGACTTCTTTCGTAGTCGATCGCTTGACTCATCGCGATTCCGACCGCGCCCTGCAAAGCGCCTTCCCTCGCGCCCGCGGCCGTACCCGAGCAATTGACGATGTCGCCAAGATTCTGCCCGGCATTGACGCCGGACAGAACAAGGTCGGCCGGCCTGCCGGCCAGCAAATGCGTCATGCCCGCGACGACACAGTCCGCGGGCGACCCGCCGACAACCGCAAACCGCCGATTGCCGCGCTGCTCCAGCGAGAGTTCACGACCGAGCGTAAAGCGGTGCCCTGCCCCGGATTGGTTGCCATCGGGCGCCACGATCCAGACATCGTCCGAAAGCGCGGCCGCGATATCGGCCATGATGGCGATACCTGGCGCATCCACACCATCGTCATTGGTGATGAGGATGCGCATGGATCACTTGCCTCCGATGGAGGTGAGCCCGCCCATATAGGGCTGCAGTGCCTCGGGAATCAGCACCGAGCCATCTTCCTGCTGGTAGTTCTCCAGCACGGCGATGAGGCAACGGCCAACGGCAGTACCCGAGCCATTGAGCGTATGCACATAACGCGGCGCCTGCTTTTCGCCGGACGGACGATAGCGTGCCTCCATACGGCGGGCCTGGAAATCGCCGCAGACGGAGACGGACGAAATCTCGCGATAGGTGTCCTGCCCCGGCAGCCAGACTTCGAGGTCGTAGGTCTTGCGTGCGCCAAAACCCATGTCGCCGGTACAAAGCATCATGACGCGGTAATGGAGCCCCAGGCGCTGAAGCACGGTTTCGGCGCAGGTGAGCATGCGTTCGTGTTCGTCGATCGAGGTTTCGGCCGTGGTGATCGACACCATTTCGACCTTATCGAACTGGTGCTGGCGCAGCATGCCGCGGGTATCGCGACCGGCGGACCCGGCTTCGGAACGGAAGCACGGCGTCAGCGCCGCAAAACGCAGCGGCAGCTCTTCCTCCGACAGGATAGATTCGCGCACCATATTGGTGAGGGGCACTTCGGCCGTCGGGATAAGGGCCAGGCGCGAGTCGCCATGCGGCGTGAAGAACAGGTCTTCCTCGAATTTCGGCAACTGATTGGTGCCAAAGAGAGCATCGTCGCGCACGAGCAGCGGCGGCTGCACTTCAAGATAGCCGTTCTCGGTGGTGTGCAGGTCGAGCATGAACTGGCCGATGGCACGTTCGAGGCGCGCGATCTGGCCCTTCAGCACCACAAAGCGGCTGCCGGAAAGCTTGGCGGCCACTTCGAAGTCCATGTCTTTCTCGGCGACGCCGATTTCGTAGTGCTCTTTCGGCGAGAAGCTGAAGCTTGGCTTCACCGGCCGCTGCCGTGCGGCAGTTTCAGCCGTACCGTTAGCGCCGAAATATTCGACATTGTCGCTTTCGTCGTCGCCCTGCGGCACATCATCGAGCGCGAGGTTGGGAATGACAGACAGCGCCGCGCGCAACTCGGCCTCGACCGCACGTTCTTCGGCTTCTCCGGTGGGGATGAAGTCCTTGAGGCGAGCAACCTCAGCCATCAGCTCCTGTGCCTTGGCTTCGTCCTTCTGAGCCTTGGCCTGGCCGATCTGCTTGGAAAGCGCATTGCGCTTTTCCTGCGCTTCATTGAGGCGGACAATGATCTCCCGGCGCCGATCATCGATGGCCAGCAGATCGGAGGACCGCACGGAAACGTTCTTGCGCCGAGAAACGGCAGCGTCGAAAGCTTCGGCGTTGGCTCTGATCCACTTTATATCGAACATCGGTACTTACGGGCCTTGGCCCGCCTCTGGTTTGACGCAGGCCCTGGTCAACACCCCGAGACGCGCCTGCCAGCGCCGCGGGGCAGAACTTGGCTGCACCCGCGACGTAACGCGGAGCAGCTATTCGCTAGATGAACCGGAAAGCTCGGCGTTCTCGGCAGCCAACCTGGCCTCGCGCCGCTTCTGCACAACCCGAACCGACAGGATCGCCAGTTCGTAAAGCGCGTACATCGGCAGGGCAAGCCCGATCTGGGAGATCGGATCCGGCGGCGTGATCAAGGCAGCCACGATCAGAATGCCGACAACGGCATAACGACGGCCCTTCTTGAGCATATCGACATTGACGAGATCGATCTGGGCCAGAAGCGTCAGCACGACTGGCAACTGGAAGCAGATACCGAACGCCAGTATCAGCGTCATGGCGAAGCCGAGATATTCGGACACGCGCGGCACCAGCTTGATTTCTTCCGTCTCCATGCCGGCAAAGAAATGCAGCGCCATCGGAAGCACGGTGAAATAGACCATCAGCGCGCCGAGCACGAAGAACACGGGCGTTGCGATGAGATAGGGCACCAGCGCCTTGCGCTCGTGCTTGTAGAGCCCCGGCGCCATAAAAAGATAAATCTGCGAGGCGAGGAACGGGAAGCCGAGGAAGATAGCGCCGAAGAACGCCAGGTTGAGTTCTGTGAAGAACAATTCCTGTGGAGCCGTATAGATGAGCTCGATCGTGTGCGTGGGATCGCTGGCGTAGACACCGCGATATGGCCCCAGAAGAATATCGAAAATATTCTTGGAGACGAGGAAACAGCCGATCATCAGCACGATGATTGCTATGGCGCAATTGATCAGGCGTTTGCGCAGCTCGATGAGGTGCTCAAGAAGGGGCGCCTCGCTACCGGCGAGTTCGTCCTCGACCTCGGGCTTGCTCTTGTCTTCCAGTTGCGGCTGCTTGGCGTCGGCCATCATTATTTCGTTTCTGCCGATTCATTCGGCTTCTTGCGAGGCGCGCGCGGTTTCTTGACCGCAGCGGTCGGCTCGGCGGCCACCTCTGCAACGGCAGCCTTGGTGCGGGGCTTACGGACCGGCTTTGGAGCAGCTTCTGCTTCTGCCGTGGCCGTGGCCGCAACCTTGGGCGCAGCAGGCTTTTTCGTTGCGGCGGTCTTGGTTGCGGGCGCAGCCTTCTTTGCCGTCGAGGCCTTGGCGGCCTTCACCGTCTCGATGGGCGCAAGATCAGTGGTCGTCACCGGAGCAGTCGGCGCTGCGGCAACTGACTTTGCCGGCACCACCTTGGCAGCTTTCACCGGCTCGCTGGGCTTGAAGCCATAGTCGGCTGCCAACTGGTCGCTCGACTTCTTTTCCGCCGGAGGCATTCCAGCGGCACTGCGCAGCTCGTCAACCACGCTTTCCACCTTGGGATCGGCAGGCTTGATGGCGCCGCTCGGCTGCGGGCCGGTCGGCGTCATTGTGTTGAATTCCTTGCGGATTTCTTCGGCCGTCTTTTTCAGTGGCGAGGTGATGGAATTGCGGAGGTTCCGCACTTCATCAAGCCCTGTGGTCCGATTGATTTCCCGCTGGAATTCATTGCCCATACGGCGGATTTGACCCACGAACTTGCCAATTCGTCCCATGACGACAGGCATATCTTTGGGGCCAATGACGATCAGCGCAACGACGCCGATCACCAGCATCTCTGTCCAGCCTAGACCGAGCATAAAGATAGTCTCCGAGCGCGGCGCGTGGCCGCTAAGTCAGGCCGAGAAGAACTAGACGTCCTTGCGCTCGGTCTCACGAGCCTCGACATCGGCGGTCGTGGTGACACGTTCAGCCGGCTTGTCGTCGTCCTTCATGCCCTTCTGGAAGGCTTTGATGCCCGAGGCAACTTCGCCCATCATGCCGGAGATCTTCCCGCGACCGAACAGCAGAACGACGACGACGGCGACAACGAGAATGCCCCAAATGGAAGGCGCGTGCATGGTGATCTCCCTAGACTTTCAGAACGCGTTACACGCGATAGATGTGGGAGAAATAGGTTCAATCGCGGGCAAACACAAGAACGTGTTGCCGTTGCGCACTCACGAAAGCGGCAACCTGCCCTCGTGACTATTCCTCGTCGCCGGCCGCATCGCCCTGATCGTCCGGTGCAAGTGGGTCTTCGTCCTCTCGCAGGGCGCCATCGAACGGCAGTGGAATTTGCAGTGATGGCGGTAACCTGGACGACAGGAGCCCTGCCCCCTTGAGTTCGTCGAGGCCAGGCAAGTCGGACAAATGCTCCAGCCCAAAATGGTCAAGAAAGGCATCGGTAGTGCCGTAGGTAACTGGCCTGCCAGGTGTCCGTCGCCGGCCGCGCATCCGCACCCAGCCCGCTTCCATCAGGATATCCATGGTGCCCTTGCCGACTGCAACGCCGCGCACTTCCTCGATTTCGGCGCGGGTGGTCGGCTGGTGATAGGCGATGATGGCCAGTGTTTCGAGCGCAGCCCGGGAAAGCGGTCGCGTTTCCTCTTCCTCGCGGCGCAACAGGAAACCAAGGTCTTCGGCGGTGCGAAACGCCCAGCGCTCGCCACGTCGCACCAGATTGACGCCACGGTTGGAATAAAGGGCACGCAGTTCTTCAATCAGAACCGGCAGGTTCGCGCCGTCGCCCACATAGGGCGACATTTCAGCCAGCGACAAAGGCTCGGACGAGGCAAAGAGCAGTGCCTCCAGAATGCGCAACTGCCGCTGCCGCACCTCACCCCCGTAGGCGTCCTGATCGTTCATAGCTGTTCACGCTTTCGGCGCCGCAACAGGATGGGGCCAAATGTCTCGCTCTGCCGTACTTCGATTTCCCCCTGACGCACCAGCTCCAGACTGGAAGCGAAGGTCGAGGCCCGGACAGTCGCTCGCTCGTCGGGTCGAGCGAGGTATTGTTCGAGATAGCTGTCCATCGCCACCCATTCGGCGCTTTCGCCAATCAACCGCTGCAATATGTCTCGCGCGTCCTGAAGGGACCAAACCGTCCTTGTGTAAGGGCGGTATTCGGTGACGGTACCGCGCTCGCGTTGGGCAGAATAGGCCTTGAGCAGTTCATAATAGGTCGCTTCCCAGATCGATTTTCGGGAAACTTCGAGTGGCTCGGGCGCGCCGCGCGAATAAATCTGGAGCCCGAGCCTGGGTCGGCTCAACAATCGGCTCGCGGCGAGGCGCATGGCCTCAAGGCGCTTGAGCCTGAACTGCAGCATGGCGGCCAGCATCTCGCCGGATGGCTCATCGTCATCAGGCGCCTGCGGCACCATCAGGCGGCTCTTCAGGTAAGCCAGCCACGCGGCCATCACCAGATAGTCGGCCGCGACCTCGATGCGACGTTCGCGTACCCGGTCGATGAAGGCGAGATATTGCTCGGCGAGGGCAAGGATGGAAATGGCCGCGAGATCGACCTTCTGCCGTCGCGCCAAATCCAGCAACAGATCAAGCGGCCCTTCATAGCCATCGACATCGACATGCAGCACCTCGCCGGGTGGCGACGTGTCGGCATCGAGCCAATCGGTCGGCGAACCATTCATAAGGAAAACCGCAGCGCAGAAGTCATGCCGCATCCTTGGCGGCCCGGAGCCGCAGCGTCAAGCGAGCCAAGTTGTTGGGCTAGAAGCTGAACACACCTTCGACCGGAACATGGTCACTCGGCTTGTCCCAACCGCGCACATCCTTGTGGACGGTGACATCGTCAAGCCGGTCTGCCGCCTGAGGCGAGAGCATCAGATGATCTATGCGTATCCCGGCATTCCGCCGCCAAGCGCCGGCCTGGAAATCCCAAAAGGTGAATGTCTGCTCAGCGGTGATGGAACGCAAGGCATCGGTCATGCCGAGGTTACGCAAAATACGGAACTTTTCGAGGCTTTCCGGACGGTAGAGCGCGTCGCCCCACCAGGCGTCGGGATCATGCGCATCGATGGGTGCGGGGATGAGATTGAAGTCGCCCATCAGCACGAAAGGTTCTTCCAGCGCCAGGCGACCGGCGACGAAAGTGTTGAGGCGATCCATCCAGCGCAGCTTGTAAGGAAACTTCTCCGTATCGACCGGATTGCCGTTCGGCAGGTAGATATTGCAGATGCGGACCACACCGCCTTCGACCGAAAAGACACCTTCGATCAGCCGCGATTGTCCATCGGCATCGTCACCCGGCAGGCCGCGATGCACTTCGTCGAAGGGAAGCTTGGAGAGGAGCGCGACGCCGTTCCAGCTCTTCTGGCCGTGGGTCACGACATTATAGCCAAGCGCCTCGATCTCGGCGGTCGGAAAGCCTTCGTCGACCGTTTTGATTTCTTGAAGGCCAACGACGTCGGGCTTTTCCTCGTCGAGCCAGCGCAGCAGCAGTTCAAGCCGCGCCTTGATGCCATTGATGTTCCAGGTGGCGACACGCAAGGCCATGGCTCTCTCCGGCTCTAGTTGAGGTCGGCGTAAACGGCGCGAATGAGGTCCTTGGGATAACGTCCCGTGCACCCTTCGAGCGCCGTATTGCTCATCGACACTATCGTAATGGCATTGGCGGGATCGACAAGCCAGGAATGGCCATAAACCCCACCCCAATTGACGGTGCCCTTGGCCGACGCCGACGCGGCCGCCTCTGGATCATCGATCACGGCACCGAAGTAGCCGAAGCGCTGCCCTTGATCCTGACGATAGACATCGCCGATGCGATTGGAGAATCCAAGCGCTACCGTCTCCGGCTTCAGCACGGAACCGCCGCCCGTTCGCAGGGTTTCGAGAAATTTCGCAATATTCTCGGGTGTTCCCGCCATGCCTGCGCCACCGGACTGAAAAGCCGTGTCGCTGAAGATGCGGGAGGGCGAGAACATCACCGTACCGCCGTCTTCCCCGGCAACGAATTGCGGATCGGTCATCACAGTCGGTTCAGGCGCTCCATCGGCATAAGGCACAGCCAGGCGTGCCTTGTCCGCGACGAAAAAGCCGGTCTCGTGCATACCGAGTGGCCCGGTCAAATGGGCGCGGACTGCGTCCTCCAGCGAGCCCCCCTGCACCGCCGCCAGAACGGCGCCAAGAACGTCGATCGCCACCGAATAAGTCCAACCAGTGCCCGGCACGAAGAGGAGCGGCGCTGCGGCTACCTTAGAAAAATTGGCTCGAAAATCCTTGTCGCTCGGCCCCAGGCCGGTCGAGATCGTCTCGTCAGCGTAGCCATAGGCAAGGCCCGACGTATGGGTCAGCAAATGGTGGATGGTGATGCTTGCCGGCGAACCGTCCTCAAGCCTGGGCGCAAAGTAGTCGAGATGTCCGGAGACGAGATCATCAAGGCCGAGCAAACCCTTGTCGATCATGGCGAGTGCCGTCGCCGCAACGATGGGCTTTGTGACTGAGGCCAGCCGATAGATGGCATTCTCCATCATCGGCACGCCAGCCTCGCGATCGAAATGGCCGGCAGTGCGCCGCAGGACCAGTTCCCCGTGACGATAAACGATGAGTTCAGCCCCGACGATCTTGTTGCCGGACACAGCCTCATCCATGACCGCGTTGACGCGCGCGCCCATATTCCCCTCCCAGAGATGCTTTTGATTATTTAGACGGCGAAACTCGTGCCGCAGCCGCAGGATGCGACGGCGTTCGGGTTCTTGATCTGAAAGGCCTGGCCGATCAGGTCGTCCACATAGTCGATTTCCGCGCCGCCCATGAATTCCAGGCTCAGCGAATCGATCAGCACTGTGGCATCACCCTTTTGCAGAACGAGGTCGTCTTCGTTCGCCGTCTCCTGCACGAGATTGTATTCGTACTGAAAACCGGAACAACCGCCACCAGCCACCGAGATGCGCAGCACGGTTCCCGTCTGTTCTTTCGACAGAATGCGGGACACGCGCTTTGCGGCGCGATCCGACAATGTAACGGCAGGTGTTTCGGCGAGGGCGGCAGTGGTCATTTGAAGTGTCCGTACGGTCGTAATGTCATAACACTGGCCCTAAGATAGGCGCATGACGCGCCATTGCAAAGGCCTGGAACAATAAGATGAACGAAACAGCGTCCTATGCGAGCAAGCCCGAAGATTCCCTTGGGCGTCTTTATGGCACCGGGCCGAGCCCTACACGGTCCGAGTTCCAGCGCGACCGCGACCGCATTATCCACTCGACCGCCTTCCGCCGGCTTCAGCACAAGACGCAGGTTTTTCTGCACCACGAAGGCCGGCATTTCCGCAATCGCCTGACGCATACGCTCGAAGTGAGCCAAATCGCCCGCTCGATTGCACGCGCTCTCCGGCTCAATGAAGATCTCGCCGAAGCTGTCGCGCTCAGCCACGATCTCGGCCACACGCCGTTTGGTCATGCCGGCGAGCGCGCCCTGCACCGGGCGATGGCGCCCTATGGTGGATTTGACCACAACGTTCAGGCCCTGCGCGTCGTCACCCGGCTCGAAAATCGCTATGCCGAGCACGACGGGCTCAACCTGACCTGGGAGACGCTCGAAGGCATTTTGAAGCACAATGGCCCGCTGATCCACGCGGATGGCAGTCCGTTTGGGCGTTATGTCGAAGAGGGCCTGCCGGCCGGCGTTGCCGATATTCTCGCGGTCGCGGATTTGCGGCTTTCAAGCCATGCCAGCCTTGAGGCCCAAGTGGCCGCCATCGCTGATGACATCGCTTATAACGCACACGACATCGACGACGCCCTGCGCGCGGGCCTGGTTCAACTCGCCGATTTCGAGGACGCCCCAATGGCAGGCCCAATCGTGCGTGAGGTCGAAGGTCTCTATCCGGAAGTCGCGGTGAAGCGGCAGACACATGAAGTGCAGCGGCGCATGATCACGCGCGCCATTGAGGACGTTATCGCCCATAGCGCGGCCGGTATTGCCGCGTCGGGAATTGAGAGCGCCGAAGACGTTCGAATGGCCGGCAAGACCCTCATCGCATTCTCGCCTGCAACGGCCGAAGCTGAAAAGGGATTGAAGGGCGTACTCTACAAACGAGTCTATCGCGACGAGGCAGTCATGCGTCCGGTTCGCGAAAGTGAAGCCGTCGTCGAGCGGCTTTTTGCAGCATACATGGAAAGCGCCGACATGCCTGGCCGCTGGGGCGAGGCCGCCGCGGCCGCAGGCGATGCGACGCTACGCGCTCGCATCGTTGCGGACTTCATTGCGGGCATGACCGATCCCTATGCGCTTGACGAACATCAGCGCTTGTTTGACGCTAGGCCGGAATTCCGCTAACCGCCTCACAGCATTTCCAGCGGGTTTGTCATGGATATCTTCGCACTTTTCACCACTCGGGTCACCGAGGCTCTGCTTGCCGATCACCCCGAACTGGGCGCCGATCTGCTGTCGCGCGTTGTGGTGGAACCGCCGCGAGACTCTTCCCATGGCGATCTTTCGACCAATGCCGCCATGGTCGTGGCCAAGCCGCTAGGCAAGAATCCGCGCGAGGTCGCTGCGGCCTTGGTGGAACGTTTCAAGGCTGACACCGATGTAACCTCAATTGAGGTTGCAGGGCCTGGCTTCATCAATTTCCGTCTCGCCACGCCCATTCTGCACCAGGTGCTGAAGGCGATTGGCGAGCAGAAGGACGCCTACGGCAAGTCCAACCTTGGCAAGGGCGAACGGGTCAACGTCGAGTACGTCTCGGCCAATCCGACCGGCCCGATGCATGTGGGCCATACCCGCGGCGCGGTCTTCGGCGACGCCCTCGCTTCGCTCATGGCTTATTCCGGCTATGATGTGACGCGCGAATATTACATCAACGACACCGGCGGCCAGACCATCATTCTGGGCCAGTCCGCTCTGCTGCGTTACCGCGAAGCCCTTGGCGAAACCATCGAGATTCCCTCTGGTTTTTATCCCGGTGACTACCTCATCCCCGTCGGTAAGGCCCTCGCTGCCGAATACGGTGCCTCGCTCCTCGAAAAGCCGGAGCAGGAAGCCGTACTCATCGCCCGCGAGGCGGCGCTCGCCGAGATGATGGAATTGATCAAAGCCGACCTGGCCCAGCTCAATATCCACCACGACGTCTTCTTCTCCGAGCGTACCCTGCATGGTCAGGGCGGCGACATCCAGACGACGCTCGATTGGCTGCGCGACGAAGGCATGGTCTATCAGGGCCTCCTCGAAGCGCCCAAGGGCAAGACGCCGGACGATTGGGAAGAGCGCGAGCAAACCCTGTTCCGCGCCAAGGATTTTGGCGACGACACCGACCGCGCGCTGGTCAAGTCGGACGGCAGCTACACCTATTTTGCCGCCGACATTGCCTATCACCGCAACAAATATCTCCGCGGCTTCAAGCACATGGTCAACGTGCTCGGCGCCGATCATTCGGGCTATGTGAAGCGCTTGCAGGCGGCCGTAAAGGCTGTGTCGCATGGCGAGGCAGATATCGACGTACGCATCTGCCAGCTCGTGCGCCTGCTCAAGAACGGCGAGCCGTTCAAGATGTCGAAGCGCTCCGGCGACCTCGTCCTCCTTTCTGACGTCGTCGAGGAAGTTGGCGCTGATGCGACGCGTTTCATGCTGCTCTTCCGTCGCAACGACGCCTCGATGGACTTCGACTTCGCCGTCGTCAAAGAACAGACCCGCGACAATCCGGTGTTCTATGTCCAGTACGCCCATGCGCGTGCTTGCTCGATCTTCCGCACGGCTGAACGCGACGTGCCGGGGCTCGATTTCAGCGCCCCTGCCCTCGCCAATGCCGAAGCCGAGTTGCTGACTTCAGCCGCCGATCTCGAGCTTATCCGGCTTCTCGCTGCCTGGCCGCGCACGGTTTCGGCAGCAGCAGTTGCGCACGAGCCCCATCGTATTGCATTCTATGTTCACGACCTTGCCGCGGCCTTCCACGGCTTCTGGGCCAAGGGCAAGGATGACCATTCGTTACGGTTTGTTAACGCTGCCGATCCAAAGCTCACTTTGGCGCGACTCGCACTTGTGGATGCCGTACGCCAGGTAATCCGCAATGGCCTTGGAATTCTGGGTGTTTCGGCTCCCGAAGAGCTTTCATAATTCGGGCGCATTAGTGTGAAAACTCGCGGCAAACTCCCTAAGGGAGCGCTTGCAGCAATCTAGGGGCGCTGGCCGATGACGACAGCGAAACCGAAACATATGGCAGGACAGACCGATAGCGCGGACGACCTGATCGCAGAACTCGCCAGACTGATGGCCGAAGACGCTCAGGGCGATAAGCCCAAGAGCGAGCCGTCGGTGACGGTCCGGATTCCGGGGGGCGACAGTCCTGCGGCAGTTGTCCCTCAGAAAGAAGCGGAGGCGCCAAGCCGTCCGGTTCGCATTCCAGGCGACAATGCCCCTGCGACCGAACCCTTCGCCTTCGACTTCAATCGCAAGCCTCAGGCCAGTCAGCCCAAGGTAGAAGTTCAGCCACGGGTGGAGCCTCCAGCGTTCTCGGCGACACCCAACGCACCCAAGCCCACAGTAAACGAGGCTCCGGTCGTAGAGCGTCACTTCACGCCTCAGCCAGCGCCCGCACCAACGACGCCGGTGGCGCCCGTCGCAATTGCGCCGCAGGACGTTGCTCCGCCGGCACCCGTGTTTACGCGGGTTGAGCCAGTAGCGCCGCCTGCAGAAGAAATGCCCGAGCTGGATCAGGATAGCCTTGCCAGCCTCATCGCGGCCGAACTGGCCGTTGAGGAAGAGCCGAAGACCTACGCCCAGACTCAAGACGATCCAGTCGACGAACTCGACGTGACCGAAGAGGTGCGCGGCCAGACGTTCCCGCGCGAAGCCGATGCTTTCGGCATTCCTCCGGTTTTTGGCCTGGGGTCGGGCGCCGTGAGCAAGCCTGAGGTTCACCAAGAACCTCCGGTGGCCGCCGCGCCTGAAGTCAAACCGACCATGGCCAATATTGGGCATAGCCCGGTCGTGCCGCAGCAGCAGCCGAAACCGCAGGCTTTGCCAGATCCGCTCGAGGAGATCGAGCGCTTGATCGGCCCTGCAGCCAGGGCCCAGCAAGCGCCGCCTCCGCCGAGTGCTGCTTTGCGGAGCCTCGCAACACCAACCCTGCCCCCGCGCGAGTCGCAATCCGCCGCTGCCGCCGCATCGGTACAACAAAACACCCGCGTTTCGTCGGTGGAAGAGGCGATTTTGGCTGCCGCTCAGACCAGTGGGGCCCACGTGGAATGGGTAGAGCCGGCCATTGAGGCCAGCCTTCCACCTGATGAGCCTGTGAGGACGCCAAAAGCGCCGCGTGGCCGTGTGCTCGGCCTGACGCGGTCTCTAGCCGGTCCTGTAGTTGCTACGTTGCTGCTGGCGGTTGCTGCGGTCGGCCTCTACACGGTCCTCGGACTTGGCAGCGGCACTCCCGACGGCCCTGCGCCGCTTGTTGCCGCCGACACGACGCCCACCAAGGAAGTTCCCGAGCCGGCGCCCGCCGCCGACGCGGCGAGCCAGTCCGTGGTCTTCAACGAAATTTCTGGCGTCGATACCGGCGCAGAAGAACAGATCGTCTCGCGGGACCAGTCCGATGTCGAAGCCGTGACACAGGTCGCCTCGACTGAAGCGAATGAAGAAGGACTGGTCAATCGCAAGGTCCGCACCGTGACAGTGCGGCCAGATGGCACGATCGTTAGTGGCAGCGACAGCCTTGCTGGTTCTGCGATGCTGCCAGTCGACCGACCCACTGTGCCGGAAGTTCCCGGTGCCGACTTCTCGACGCCCGATCTGATCGCCAACGCGATTGCGAATGCGCCTGCCGCTATTCCGGAGCCAACTCCGGCCGCTGCAACGCCCACGGTCGTTCCCGTACAGCCAGGCTCGACCGTTCCGGTCGTCGACCTCACCGGCGCGCCGGTTAGCGGCAAGATGGCGCCCGTTCCCCTCGTTCGTCCGACGAACTTCACGCCACAGGCTGCGGTCACTGCTCCAGTAGCGGCTACGCCCGCTCCGGCAGTGGCGACAGCACCTGCACCGACCCTGCCGACCCCAACTCCCGCCGTCGCACAGCCTCAGCCGGCAGCCACGGCGTCGGCCGGCAACTCAGCCCCTGCATATGTGCAATTGTCATCGCAGCGGACAGAGGAAACTGCCCGCCAGACGGCGGAACAAATCGCCAGCCGCTTCGGTTCGCTTTTTGGTGGCGCCAGCCTTGAAGTCCAGCGCGTTGATCTCGGTGATCGCGGGATTTTCTATCGCGTTCGGGTGCCGGCAAACTCGCTGCAGGACGCCAATACCATCTGTTCGAACGTCAAGGCGAACGGCGGCGACTGCTTCACCCTCTAGGGGTCTGACGCCGCAGCGTTAGCCGCTGCGGCACTACTTCTCAGAAGTCTGCAAACTGCGGAGCGATGGATTCGGCCAGCGCCGCTGCATTGGCCCGATCCTCGGGCCGGGCCAGCAAGGACGCACGGTTGAGCAATTCATCGACCTGCGCCTGATCGGCGGTGCCGCGGCAACGGTCATGGGACAAGTTTAGCCACATCAGCCCTTCGATCGGCTGGGCTTCGACGCCTTCCATGCCAGTAAAGAGCAGGTCGCCAAGGCGAGCCTGAGCCAGGCAATGCCCCTTGCGGGCAGCAAGCGAGAACCAGCGCGCGCTTTGCAGCGGATTTACGCCCAGGCCTTCGTCCTGCAGATACAGCAGGCCTACGCGGTACTGAGCATCGGCGTCGCCGAAATAAGTGGCGGCGTGAAGCAGCAATGCATGCGAGCGCTCCACGTCTGCCGGAATGCCAGCGTCGGGCACGCCCAGGCGATAATAGTCGCCCATCTTCACGAAGGACTGCGCGACGATATCTGACTCGACACCACGCGGCGCAGCATCGGCATGCTGGTTGGCGATCTGGGCGAAGTAGCCGAATGCCTTCGCAGGATCCTTGGCAACACCCTCGCCGTTTTCGTACATGGTCCCAAGCTGCCACATGGCCATTGGTTGACCAGCAGCCGCGGCATTCTCAAGCGCGGAAAGATAGGCATCGCCAGACACGCCGCCGCCAGCGCCGTCCAGCATATTGGCTAGATCAAGTGCGGCTTCGGCAGCAGTCTGCGCCTGTGCGGGGATCGCTGCTGTCAGGACCGACAGCGCAAGTCCGGTTACCGCGGATGCCAGATAAAAAGCCGGCGATTTCCGCATCTTACTCCTTTTGCCCATAACGGCCTGGGCGGGTGCTACAAATATCTGCTGTTCGATCGACATTCCCAGGGAATTTGATCCTGATGTCGTTCGAGGAAAAGCGAAGTGTGAAGTTTTGGTAAACTCGCATTGCGGCAGGATTTGAGCCAAGGACATCACATCGCCGCGGGCTGTGCCGACGGCTAATGAGCCACTCAAATTGCAAGAATTGATCTTATCCTGTCTGCGCACGTGCTCACCAAGAACCGGCGGATTCCCGCCTATTTTCAAGCAGTCTGGCGCGCCACAGACAGACCACAGGCGAAACCCTGCGGTTTCACCTCCGAACTGCCGACACCCGCCCCCGAATGCCTAGCCATCTCGTTTAAGATGAGATTGTGGCGGGAAACATCGCCAAATTCTTTATGCGGAGCACCGCCGAAGTGAATCCCAGGTGCTGTTGCCAATTCGTCACAGACGTCGCGAGCAAAGCCCGACCGCGTGAACACGGCGTTGTGAAAGGAACGCGAAGAACTCATACTTCGCCTGCTTTTTGCGCCGAGTGCAAAGGAGTTCGAAATGAAAGCGATCCTGTTCCCGATCAACCACACGGAAATTCATCAGGACATGATCGTTCATGCATTCGAAAAACGCCTCGGAAGAAGCGCGCCGGGCACGCACTAGCCGCTCTCTTCACGACTTCTTCTCGCGCCCCGGCCTTCAGCGGGCTCGCAAATTCGTATCCTATTATCGTCCATACCGGCATCTGCTGGTCATGGACCTTGTTTGCGCGGCGCTGATCGCTGCCACGGCCATTGCCCTGCCGCTCTGCGCCAACTATGTGACCACGCGCCTGCTGGTTCTCGACGATAGCTCCGAGGCTCTCTCGCAGATATTCGCCATGGGTGGCGTCATGGTCCTGGTGCTCATCGCCCAGGCCGCCGCAACTTTCTTTGTCGACTACCAGGGGCACGCCATGGGTGCGCGCATTGAGGCCGACGTGCGGCGGGAGCTCTTTGAGCACTGCCAGAGGCTCTCGTTCAGCTTCTATGACCGAAGCCGCGTCGGGCAATTGATGAGCCGGATCACCAATGACACCTTTGCCTTGGGGGAGATGTTCCACCATGGGCCGGAGGACATCGCCATTGGCCTCCTGAAGTTCGCCGGCGCCTTGACGGTGCTGTTCTTCATTGATCAGACGCTGACTGGCTACATTGCCATTCTCCTGCCCATTGCGATTGTTTACGCCCTCTACTTCAACCGACGCATGAACAAGGCGCTGGCACGAAGCCGGGAGAGGATTGCCTCGGTCAACGAACGGGTCGAGGACGCGCTCGGCGGCATTCGCGTTGTCCAATCCTTTGCCAATGAGGACTTCGAACTGGCCCGGTTTGAAGCGGAAAACCGGACCTTCGTCGAAAGTCGCAAGGATGGCTACCGCAGCGAGACCTGGTTCTTTGTGGGGATGGAGGTCTTCGTCCATTCGGTGACGATCATCGTGATCATTGCCGGTGCGATGCGTATCCTAGCCGCAGACATGTCGGTGCCCGACCTCCTGACGTTCCTGCTGTGTGTCGGTGTTCTGGTCGACCCGGTAAACCGCCTCGCCAATATCGTGCGACTTTGGCAGGAGGGCTCCACCGGCTTCACCCGCGTAATAGAAATCCTCGAGCAGGTCCCTGACATCGTCGATGCGCCTGGTGCCCGCCCTGCCCCGCACTTCGAGGGTAACATCCGCTTCGATGCGTTGAGCTTCGGCTACGGCGACGGCCGAACCGTATTCTCAAACCTGTCCATCAACATCGCACCTGGGGAGTTCGTCGCCCTGGTTGGGCCCTCTGGCGTCGGCAAGAGCACGCTCTGCGCGCTCATCCCTCGCTTTTACGAGGTGGAGGGCGGTCGCATAACGATCGATGGAGAAGACATCCGCAATTTCGAGCTTGCTTCTCTGCGGCGCCAGATCGGGGTCGTGCAACAGGACACCTATCTGTTTGCGGGCACCGTGGCCGAAAACCTGCGCTACGGTCGTCCGGGCGCCAGCGACGACGAGATCGTTGCTGCGGCCAAGGCTGCCAATGCGCATGAATTTATCATGGCTCTTCCACAGGGCTATGACACCGATGTTGGGCAGCGCGGCGTGAAACTGTCTGGCGGACAAAAGCAACGGCTGACGATTGCCCGCGCCTTCCTCAAAGACCCGGCTATTCTCATCTTCGATGAGGCGACCAGTGCCCTAGACAACGAAAGTGAGCGTGCGGTCCAAATGGCCCTGCAGTCCCTCGCCAGGGGTCGCACAACCCTCGTCATCGCGCACCGCCTGACCACGGTCCGCAATGCTGATCGCATTCTCGTGCTCACTGAGAATGGGATCGCCGAAGAAGGCAAGCATGACGAGCTGATGGCCGCTAACGGCTACTATGCCCGCCTTCAGGCGGTCCAGGCCAGCATCTAGCCAGCGTCACCCCTCCCCGCTGGGGGAGGGGTAGCACGCCTAGAACAGGCGACTTCTACGCATCCACCAGACCAGAGTGGCTGCCAAAACGATCAGGATGAGGCAAACTATCCAGAACGCACCGTCATGGTCCGCGAACGGGATTCCCGAGACATTCATCCCGAGCATGCCGCTGATAAGGGTCAATGGCGAGAACACCACCGTCACGGCCGCCAGCAGCAGCATGGTCCGGTTCATCTGCTCAGCACGGTCATCGACGATTTCTTCATGCACCAGCACCGCGCGCTCCGACAGGGCCTGCAATTCTTCGCCGATACGGGCCGTACGCATGGCCGCATCGCGCAACCGCAGCCGATCCCTGTCTGAAAAGAACGACAAGTCTTCGATTTCCAGCGTTGTCAGCGCATCACGCTGCGGCCAGACCAATCGGCGGAAACTGATGAGCGTCCGGCGCAAATGCTCAAGGTTGTCCTGAGCCTTTTCGGTGCGGTGCGTAATGAGGGTCTCTTCGACCTCATCAAGCCGGTCGCCCAGCATCTCGATCAGCGGCTCGAGACGGTCGGTGGCCCGGAGCGCCAGGCGCGCAATCAGGTCGGCGGGCGAAACGGGCGCATGGACGGACTGCTCCCATTTTGACATGCCCAGGAAATCGAGGATGTTGAGCTCTGACGCGATGATAACGCGGCTCTTCTCGATCCAGACCGTGAGAAACTGACGGCCGATATCGTGCGGAGCCGCACCGGGACGCACCACGCGCAACATTACCAGAGCCCGGTCATCCATGACCGTGCATCGCGAGCGTGACGTCGGCGATGTCAGCAGTCCCGAATTGAACTCGCCCAGTTCCCCGCGCAGCCACAGCTTGAATTCTGGCGCCTTGGAATTGCCGACGACCAGCTTGAAGCCGCGTGGCGGCACGACCGGCAAGGTTTCGCTCGGTTCGTACCGCTTCATGCCGCCTTCGCCATCAAAGACAAGGACGGCGCCGACGCCGACAAGACCGTTGTGCAGCGCACGGTCGCTTGGTTGCTTCGGCGCTCCATCCATCTCGTCAGCTCAAACGCTTAAGGGCTTCGAGGATCTTGTGGCGACGATCGATTGCAGCTTCACGACGAGCCTTCTGCTCTTCGATTACCTCCTCCGGCGCTTTCGACACGAACTGCTCATTGCCAAGCTTCTTGTCGATGCCGGAAACCTCGCCGTCGAGCTTGCCAACTTCCTTTTCAAGGCGGGACTTTTCAGCCGTGATGTCGATCACACCAGCCAATGGCAAGGCGTAGGTCGAGTCACCGACGACGAACTGCGCCGACTCGCCGGGAACCTGGTTTTGCGGCGAAATCTGCTCAAGTCGCGCCAGTCGGCTGATCAGCGAAGTGCCTGCCACGAGGCGAGCCAAAGTCTGCTCGCCAGCGCCAGTCACTACCAACTGCAACTTGGCGCCCGCCGGCACGTTCATTTCGGCGCGGACGGAGCGGACGTTGGAGATGACGTCGATCAGCCAGGCCAATTCAGCGTCGGCTGCCGCATCTTCAAGGCCCTGATAGGTCGGCCACTCGGTGAGGATGAGCAGGCCATCGCGCTTCGGACCGGCCTTGCCGGTCTCGGCCCACAGTTCTTCGGTGACGAAGGGCATCATCGGGTGAAGCATGATCAGGATCTGATCAAGCGCCCAGGCCGCAGTCGCCCGCGTCTCGGCCTTGGCAGCCTCGTCTTCGCCGTTGAATACCGGCTTGGCGAATTCGACGTACCAGTCGCAGAACGTGCCCCAGACGAAGTCGTAGGCATTGTTGGCGGATTCGTTGAACTTGTAGTCCTCGATGCCCTGACGTACCGCCGCCAACCCGCGAACGGTGGCGCCGACGATCCAGCGATTGAGCGGCAGTGTGTTGGCCTTGGGATCAAAACCCTCGACGCGACGGCACTCGTTCATTTCAAGGAAGCGCGCGGCGTTCCAAAGCTTGGTGACGAAGTTGCGATAGCCTTCCACACGCGAGATCGCGAGCTTCAGGTCACGCCCCTGGGCTGCCATGGCTGCCAGCGTAAAGCGGGTCGCGTCAGCGCCATACTCATCGACGAGCTTCAGGGGATCGATCACGTTCCCCTTGGTTTTGCTCATCTTTTGGCCCTTCTCGTCACGGACGAGGGCGTGCATATAG
>NZ_JBEVLL010000214.1:0-9036 GCF_040509215.1 Devosia sp. | reverse complement strand
CAGCGCCGGACTCGGCTGGTTTGAGCCATGGAGGACGCAGGCGTGAAGATCGGTTTCATTGGCCTCGGCGTCATGGGCCGCCCCATGGCCGGCCATCTCATCGCAGCCGGCCACGAAGTCTTTCTCCACCGGGTCAAGGACGTGTCACAGCATCTTGTCGAGGCCGGTGGCAAGCCGCTCGACAGCGCCAAAGCCGTCGCCGAAGCTGCTGACATCGTCATCCTTATGGTCCCCGACACCCCCGACGTCGAAAAAGTGCTCTTCGGCGAAGCGGGCGTGGCAGATGGTCTATCCGCCGGCAAGCTCGTCATCGACATGAGCTCTATCTCCCCCGTCGCCACGCGCGAATTTGCCAAGCGCATCGCCGAAAAGGGCGCCGGCTACCTGGATGCCCCGGTCTCCGGCGGTGAGGTCGGCGCCAAGGCCGCCTCCCTCACCATCATGGTCGGCGGTTCCGAAGCCGACTTCGCCCGCGCCAGGCCGCTCTTCGAACTCATGGGCAAGAACATCAACCGCATCGGCGAAGTCGGCGATGGCCAGGTTGCGAAAGTCGCCAATCAGATCATCGTCGGCCTGACCATCGAGGCCGTCGCCGAAGGCCTCGCCTTCGCCCAGGCGGCCGGCGCCAATCCTGCCAAGGTCCGCAGCGCCCTGATGGGCGGCTTCGCCTCCTCGCGCATTCTCGAAGTGCATGGCGAACGCATGATCAAAGGCACCTTCGACCCAGGCTTCCGCATCCGCCTCCACCTCAAGGATATAGGCCTCGCCACCGAAGCCGCCAAATCCCTCGACCTCGCCCTGCCGCACGCCTCAAACCTGCAGCAGATCATGCAACAGGCATTGGCGAACGGCCTGGGCGACAAGGACCACTCGGCGCTGTTTGAGCTGCTACAGCCGAAGCAGCTCTCATAGTGCGAACTGCAGGGCTCAGGCGCCAGTCATGAGCCCTGCATGGTGCCGTGCTGTCTTGTAGTCAGCTTCGACCATTTCCCGGCACATGTCGCGAGCGCTGATCTCCGGGACCCAGCCGAGCTTTTCCCGTGCCTTGCTGGGGTCGCCGAGCAAGGAATCTGCCTCCGTTGGGCGGAAATACTTTGCGTCTATGCGGACAATGACATCGCCGACTGCCAAGTGCCGGGCGAGGTGGCCATCAATGTGCGCGATGGTACCGATTTCATCGGTCCCCGACCCGGTAAATTCCAGCGTGATGCCGAGGTCCGACGCCGCCCAGCCGATGAAATCGCGTACTGCATATTGCTTGCCGGTCGCGATGACGAAGTCTTCCGGAATGTTTTGCTGCAGCATCAGCCACTGCATGCGGACATAGTCCCTTGCATGGCCCCAGTCGCGCAGGGCATCGAGATTGCCCATGTGAAGGCAGTGTTCCAGTCCCAGAGCGACATTGCATAGCCCCCGGGTGATCTTGCGTGTGGCAAAAGTCTCGCCCCGACGCGGGCTCTCGTGATTGAAGAGAATGCCGTTGCACGCGTAGATGCCATAGGCCTCGCGATAGTTGATTGTCGTGCAGTGGGCGAAAAGCTTTGCCACGGCATAAGGCGAGCGCGGATAGAATGGCGTCGTTTCCCGCTGCGGCGTTTCCTGGGCCAGACCGTAGAGCTCCGAGGTCGAAGCCTGATAGAAGCGGGTTTTCTCTTCGAGCCCGAGCAGCCGAATAGCCTCCAGCAGCCGCAAGGTGCCGAGGCCGTCGACATCTGCGGTATATTCAGGCGCCTCGAACGACACCTTGACGTCGGACTGTGCCCCCAGATTGTAGATTTCGTCGGGGGCAATGTCGCGGACCAGCCGCGTCAGGCCCGAACCGTCGCTGAGGTCACCATAGTGGAGGGTAACTCCGGAATTGGAGTGTTCCTCTACCAGATGGCCAATGCGCTGCTCGTTCGGGAGAGATGATCGTCGCCTTATACCGTGTACCCGATATCCCTTCTCCAGCAAAAATTCAGCGAGATAAGAACCGTCCTGCCCGGTAATACCAGTGATCAGAGCAACCTTGCCCGAATTCATACTGCCCCCACAGTCTATGAAATGCGGTTATGCTTGGTCTATTCCGCCGCTTGTGCCGCCGTGTCTGTGGCGCCCTGCGGACGGCCGATGCTGACATAGTTTAGGCCGGCTGTCTCGACTTCCTTGCGGCGATAAACATTGCGCAGGTCGATGAAGACATTGCCGACCATGGCCTCGGCAATTCGCCTGAGATCGAGCGAGCGGAAGGCATTCCATTCGGTGATCAGCACCAGGGCGTCGGCCCCAGACGCTGCGTCGTGCGCGTCGGATGCGTAGTCCACGCCGTTGAGGAAGGTTTTGGCCGCCTCCATGCCTTCGGGATCGTAAGCGCGGATTTTTGCGCCGGCGTCCTGCAGCGACTGGATAATGGCGATCGAGGGGGCGTCGCGCATGTCGTCGGTGTTTGGCTTGAAGGTCAGGCCGAGGATGCCGATGGTCTTGCCCCGTACGCTGCCGCCCATGGCCGCGATCACCTTGCGCCCCATGGCGCGCTTGCGGCGGTCGTTGACTTCTATGGTGGTTTCGACGAGCCGCAGGGGTGTATCAAAATCCTGGCCGGTCTTGACCAAGGCCAGCGTGTCCTTGGGGAAGCACGAGCCGCCATAGCCGGGCCCGGCATTGAGGAATTTGCCGCCGATACGGTTGTCCATGCCGATACCGCGAGCCACGTCCTGCACATTGGCGCCGGTCCGTTCGCAGAGGTCGGCAATCTCGTTGATGAAGGTGATCTTCATGGCCAGAAATGCATTGCCGGCATATTTGATCAGTTCGGCCGTGCGCCGACCGGTGAACATCAGCGGCGCCTGATTGAGATAGAGCGGGCGATAGACGTCCGTCATCACGTCGCGGGCGCGTTCGTCCTCCAGGCCGACGACAATGCGGTCGGGGCGCTTGAAATCCTCGATGGCCGAGCCTTCGCGCAAAAATTCGGGATTGGTCACGACCACCACATCGGCCGCCGGATTGGTTTCGCGGATGATGCGTTCGACCTCGTCCCCGGTGCCCACTGGCGCGGTGGATTTGGTGACGACGACCGTAAAGCCTTTGACCGCCCGCGCGATATCGGCGGCCGCGGCATAGACATAGGAGAGGTCGGCATGGCCATCGCCGCGACGGGACGGTGTGCCGACGGCAATGAACACGACGTCCGAATTGGCGACGGCAGGCGCGAGGTCCGTCGTAAAGGTCAGGCGTCCGGAGCGGGCATTGTCGGCCACCAGCCCTTCGAGGCCGGGTTCAAAGATCGGAATTTTTCCAGCCTTCAGGGCGGCGATCTTTTGTTCGTTGAGGTCAACGCAGGTGACGTCATGGCCGAAATCGGCAAAACAGGCGCCGCTGACAAGGCCGACATAGCCGCTGCCTATCATGGTGATGCGCATGGCAATGCTCCCAGACCTTGCTGTGCTTTATATGTAGTGGAACAGGCGAAGAAACCCAACCGGGCGGGCCACTCGCGCTGCGCGTCGGGTGAAGCGATTATGCGGTGTGCGTGACCTTTGCGTGAAGCTTGCGGGTGTCAGGCAAACTTCTGATTGGCGCGGGTTTCAGAATCTCTTGCAAGGGTGTCTCGCATGTCCTCAGGCGAGAGCGGCCGGGCAAAGAGGAAGCCCTGGAGATAGGTGCAGCCCATTTCCGTCAACTTGCGACGCTGGTCCTCGCTCTCGACACCTTCGGCGGTCACGCGCATGCCCAGCGCCTCGGCCGTTTCAATGATGAGGCGAACGATGTGGCCGACCACCGGGTCAGTGGTGACGAGCTGGGCATAGGACTTGTCGATCTTGAGCTTGTCGACGGCATAGCTGCGCAGATAGCTGATCGAGGCGTAGCCGGTGCCGAAATCATCGAGCGCGATGCTGACGCCCGCCTGCCGCAGCGTGCGAAGGGTTTCCTGCGTCTGGGGCGAATTCTGCAACAGGACGCCCTCGGTGATTTCCACTTCCAGCCGATCCGGAGCGAGGCCAGTTTCGGCGAGGATCGCCATTATGCGCTCGGCGAGCCGGGCATTTTGAAACTGGACCGGCGAAACATTCACCGCGATCCGGGGCAGGCCCGATGAGACCGCGAAGCGGCAGGCGTCCCGAAGGACCCATTCGCCAAGAGAATCGATGATGTCGCATTCTTCGGCGAGCGCGATGAAACGGTCGGGCGACAGCAGGCCGCGCGTCGGGTGCATCCAGCGGATGAGCGCCTCGGCACCGGCGATTGTGCCGCTCGCGCTGGCATAGACGGGTTGATAGACAAGACGCAGGCCGTCCGCGGTCAGGAGGGCATTGCGCAGTTCGATTTCGAGCGTGCGCCGCTCGCGCTTTTCGCGGTCCATTTCCGGATCGTAAAGTGCAAAGCCATCGCGTCCGGCGAGCTTTGCCGAATAAAGCGCGACGTCGGCGCGCCGCAGGATTTCCTCGGGCGTGACATCGTTGCCCTTGGCAAGGGCCGCGCCAAGGCTCAGCGTCACATCGATCCGCTCGCTGCCGATGACCAGCGGCGTCCTGATATACTGGATCAGTCGCTGGCATATCCACTTGGCCTGGCCTTCGCTCAGGATGCCGGGATGGATGACGGCGAATTCGTCGCCGCCGAGACGAGCGACGGTGGCTTCCTCGGGCATTTCGATCATCAGGCGCTTGGCGACTTCGCGCAGCAATTGGTCGCCGGCAGCATGGCCGTAGGAGTCGTTGATCTCCTTGAAGTGGTCGATATCCACCGAGATCAGCAGCACCTTGGTTTCGGCAAGGAATTCGTAGTCCTTGGCCTGCCGGAGGCGCGTTTCAAAGAGGGCGCGATTGGCAAGGCCGGTCAGGGGATCGTGCAGGGCGAAATAGGTCGCGTGCGCCCGGCTGGCTTCCATGGTCAGGGACGTGCGGCGCAGCCAGACCAGCAGGGCGGCCATGGCTATGCCCACCATCAGCAGCATGGTGGCGAGTGCAGGCGCCGCTTCACCCAAAAGCGCTTGGGCAGGCTTTGACGGGGTCCATGCCAGGTAGGTCAGGATGTCGCCTTCCTGGTTGATGATTGGCAGCCAGCCGCTGGCCGTCGGGTGGGCGACACGGCGAATGTTGGCAATGCCGAATTGCTTGCCGATGTCGTGCAGCATCGCTTGGTCGATCAACTTGATCGAGACCAGCAGATGGCCATCGGTGGGGTTGTCGGTGCTGTCCCCGCCAAGCGAGCCGATCGGGCGGATGCTGACAAAGCCTTGTCCGCTATCGGCAAAGCCCACTGTCCTCAGCGCCAGAAGGCCCGCGGCGTCGTTGAACCGCAGGCTGGGGTCATCAAAGGCCGCCCGGGCGATACGCAGGCGCAGCCGGTCGATGATCGGCTGCAGTACGAAAGAATCTGCCAGTGTGAATATCTTGCCGGCATAGCGACCATCGACAGAGGCGCGCAGCACCTTGCCGTCGGGCGCCAGGATATAGGCGCGGTCGTGTCCAAGCGCGGTGGTCAGGCGGCGGTCGAGTTCGTCCGTTTCAGCGGCGATTTCGGCAGGGGTGACGGTCGTTGCGGCCTGGTCGGAAGCGAGGCGGGCTCTCGCTTCAAAAAGGGCCGCCTCGATGGTCTGGCTTTGCTCGCCAAGGGCGCGATCATCGATCCGTCCCATGGCCCAGGAGACTGATACCACGGCTACCGCAGCGAGGCAGATCGCCAGAACCACAGCGGCCCAGACGATTTGCGCAGAAATGGAATTGCCCTCGGTAGAAGGCGAAAGCGTCATGGTGCTGCCTCTGATTCATTCAGATATGCACCAGCGAAGTGACGAATTGGTTTATCCAACCGCATCATTCTGGGTTGAGGTCAGAGGTGTTTGCTAAATGTCGAATGTTTCTGCGTGCTAGGGATCGATGACGCGTAGCGCTGGTTAGTAAGGTTGCTCCCGGATGCGATGGAAAATCCCGCAACTTACGGTGTTTTATTGGCATAGGCATTCGTTTTGCGGCGCTTGGTGTAGCACTTGTCATACAACTATTGGTCGACGCCGACGGATAAGGTCTTGGATCGGCCATTTCCAACGTCTCCCCGCGGAAGTCCGTTTCAGTTTTTTGAACGCATTTGGTTGGGCATGCCTTGGCGCGGCGGGGCGGCGGCCTTAGGAAACAGGGCCATGAAAATTCCAGCCTTTCTCTCCCGCCTCGTGCCGCACCTTGTTGCCGTCAGTCCGGTCGAACGCCTGCGCGCCGCCGTGGGGGCTTGCCTGGGCATTCTGGTGGTCGGGATCATCGGGCGGTTGGCCCTGCCGGCTTCGGCCGCGCCACTGCTGATTGCGCCGCTGGGCGCTTCGGCGGTTTTGCTGTTTGCGGTGCCGGCGAGCCCACTTGCGCAGCCTTGGTCGATCATTGGTGGCAATGGGATTGCGGCGGTGGTGGGCGTGGCGTTTGCCATGCTGGTGCCGGATGCGAGCGTGGCCGCCGCCCTGGCGTTGGGGGTAAGCATTGGCTTGCTGCTGACGTTCAAGTGCCTGCATCCGCCGAGCGGGGCGGTGGCGCTGACGGCGGTGCTCGGCGGCCCGGCCATTCATGACCTTGGGTTTTTCTATGTGCTCTGGCCGGTGCTGGCGGGGTCTCTTGCGCTGCTTGTGGCGGCGATCGGCTACAACCGGCTGACCGGCAAGGTCTATCCGCATCGGGCGCAGGTGCATGCGCCGGTTGCTTCGGCGGGCAAGACGGGTGGGCTTGGGGTAACGATCGAGGATCTCACGACGGCCATCCGCGAGCGCGACGAGGTGGTGCCGGTCGATCCGGATGACCTTGAAGCGGTGTTGCAGCGGGCCGAAGTGCTGGCATTCAATCGCCGCTCGGGCGGGGTAATTGCGTCGGCGGTGATGTCGCAGAGTGTGGCGAGCGTAATGCCGGGCACGTCGCTGCGCATTGCGCTGAAACTCCTCAGGACCAATGGGGTCAAGGCACTGCCGGTGGTGGATGCGGAGCGGCGCGTGGTGGGGATCGTCACGCAGACGGACCTGCTGGACAAGGCGGATTGGGGGCCTTCGGCAACCGGGTCCGGCCTCGGCTGGCGCCTGCGTTCCATCGGCAATTCAGACCGGCCGCTGCGCGGCAAGGTGCGCGACGTGATGACAAGCGACGTGCGCTCGGTGCCGACGACGACGCCGATCGCGCGGGTGGTACAGGTGATGGCAGAGACTGGTCATCACCACGTGCCTGTGGTGGATGCCGCGGGCACGCTGGCGGGCATGGTGACGCAGTCCGATGTCGTGGCCGCGCTGTTCCATGTCAATCAGGCCGAACTGGCGCGCACGGCCTAGTGATCGAGCTCTGCGACACTGCGCGCCTTGCTTCTTGCGTGAGCAAGGCGTAGCTGAAATCCCGTATCGGGGAGACGTCATGCCCAAAAGCATGCGCCATATTGGACGAGAAATAGGCGCCGCCATTGCGGTTCTGGCGCTCTATATGCTCGTGCTGCTGGCGCCGCTGCATCAGTCCGCCGGACTGCAGCGCGAACTGGCGCGGCTCGGTTTCGAATCCAGCGTTTCCTGGTCGGTCTGTACGTCCGTCGCCAATCCCGGGCGTGGCGACAATGAAACGCCGACGGCCGCCAAGTGCCCGCTGACGGGCGTCGGTAAATCGCAATTTGTGGCAGTGCTGCCTCCGGTTGCCTACCCGCCGCTGCTGCGGATTGCCGAACGCGTTCGTTTCGAAGCCAATTCAGGTGCCGCTCTGCTGCGCCCGATGGCGCATCCGGGGCAGCCGCGCGGGCCGCCTCGCGCCGCCTGATCCACGGCTTCCGGCCGCTTTGCGGCCCTCAATCCCATTTGCTTTTCGAGGACACGAAATGACGCTTCGTCTTTCCGCCATCGCTCTTGCCTTTACGGCGCTTTTTGCCCCCGCCCTGCCGACTTTCGCGCAGGATGCCCATGCCACGCATCAGGCCGAAATGGTCGTGCTCGGTTCCATTGAAATCACCGGCGCCTTCACCCGCGCCACCTTGCCCAATGCGCCCGTGGGCGGTGGTTTCCTGACCATCACCAACAAGGGCGCGGAAGCCGATCGGCTGGTTTCGGTCAGCACCGATATCGCCAAGGAAGCCCAGATTCATGAAATGGCCATGGAAGGCGATGTCATGAAGATGCGCCAGCTCAAGGACGGGCTCGAAATCCCCGCCGGCGAGACGGTCACGCTGGAGCCCGGCGGGTTCCACCTGATGTTCATGGGGCTCACGGGTGCGATCGCCGAGGGCGATGTGGTTCCCGTTACGCTGACCTTCGAGAAGGCCGGCACGGTGACCGTGGACCTCACGGCCGGGGCGACCGCGGCCGATGCGCCGGCGCACAACCATGGGTAATCTCGGGCGTCTGCGCGCCGTTCTCTGGACACTCGTTGCCGTCGCGGGCCTCGGCGCAGTCGGGCTCTACACTTATGCTGCTACACGCCCCAGCGTGGCGCAGAACCTTGGCGATGGCGATTATCAGCTGACGACGGCAAGCGGGGAGGCGTTCAATCGGCAGAGTTTTGCCGGAGCGCCCTCCATGCTGTTTTTCGGTTTCACCCATTGCCCGGAAGTGTGTCCGACTTCGCTCGCCGAAATGACCTCATGGTATGAGGCTCTCGGCGATGAGGCCAAGGACCTGAAGGCCTATTTCGTCACCGTCGATCCCGAGCGCGACACGGCCGACATCATCGGCGATTACGTCTCCTGGACGGGTCACGTCACCGGCATCACCGGCACGCCGGAAGAGATCGAAAAGGCGGCCAAGGCCTGGGCGATCTACTACCAGAAGGTGGCGCTCGAAGACGGGGACTATACGATGGACCACACCGCTTCGATTTTCCTCCTCAATAGCGAGGGGAATTTCGAGGGGACCATCGCCTATCGCGAGGATAGCGCCACAGCGCTCGCCAAGCTGCGGAAGTTGCTGGCCGAGGGCTGAGTATGCGCGGGGGCGGCTAAACCGCCTCCGCCCTTTCCTCCAGTCCCGCCTTTGCGAGGCCGGCAAGATACTTCTCCAAGAGGTCCGGGTGCATGAAGCGCAGGCTGTCGCGGATGGTTGCCAGGTCAATTCCT
>NZ_JBEVLL010000213.1:0-4818 GCF_040509215.1 Devosia sp. | reverse complement strand
AAGCGGCTCACATCGGTCATCACCGAGACGAGGGGACTGGCATTGGAGTGCCAATCGGCAAAGTCCTCGAAGGCAGCTTCGAGCATTGGGCGGTCGATCTCGCGCACAGTAAGAACCGGCCAGATGGCGCGGGCGTCGGCAAGGTTCTGGCCAAGGCGCAGGCCATTCTGCAGGCCCTCTGGATCGAGTGCGGCTAAGCGCAGGCCGCCCTTGATGCGCTCGTAAAGCGCCAGGGGGTGCTCGCTCAGCGCCGGCTCAGCCCGCTTGAGATAGTCGGTGGCCCAATAGGGGAGATGGAGCGCCAGAAACCGGCGCTTCTGCCTGGGGTCGCGCAAGGCCAGCTGGCTGGGAGGAGAAGATTGCAAAGCCATTCTTTCGCGCCTCCAGCATCCAGTCCAGTTGATTGCCGGCGATCCGGCCGCGTTCGAGTTTCAGGTGCCAGCGGGCATTTCCTGGGGCGCGATCGTCAAAGGCGTGGCGAGCGCTACGATGCGGCATGACCCGCCAGCGCAGGTGCCCGGCGCTGCTTTCCCGTCGTGGTCCGTAGCGGAGCATGAAAAGCGAAACCCGATTGGCGCTGGCCCGCAGGCTCAGCCGCCGACTGGCGGTGAAATTGAGCAGTTTCGAGCTGCCTTTCACTTCGGCGATGATGGCCGCGACCGCCCGGCAGGCGGTGGCCTCTTCGGTCGCCCAAAGGAATTCAGTCATATCGGCGACCCTTACGATCACCACCCGGTCGGGATCGAGCCCGAAGGACGCCAGACCCGGCCCATAGGGCAGGCCGAAAAACTGACCATCCTGGGCCAGTTGCACGTAGAGAATGGCCGGGCGCCGAGCCGTGAGGAGGCCCTTGGCCTGGGTCAGGGCAAAAGCAAGGCTCGCGCCGCTGTCGCGGGCGCCGTCGGCATAGACTTCCTGCACGAGACCCGAAGGCAATGCGGGAAAGGTGCCGGGTTCACCCCGCGGTCGATTGGCCGCCTCCGCCAGTGCCGGCTTGCGCTCGATATCGGCAATGGTGTCCCGCAGCGCGGTGAGGCGCTGTTGGCGATCCGGGGCTGACATGGTGAAACTGCCTACTAGAACAAAACAGGAACATGTTGACTCCGAATCCCTCGGGAGTCGAGTCCCTTTTCTTTCCCCCTCCAAAGAGGGTGTGGCCTGCCTGCATCAGGCGCGGTCAAGACCGCGTGAGCAGTACTTGCGGCCATTGAGCAAAACCGGCTTCTGCCCCAGTCTTTGCCTGCGGCCTCCCGGCTCATTCACAAGTGTTTCCTTCACCCCGTCCACGAGGCTGAAAGCCATGTTCGAGGCCCTGACCCGTCTGTTTCAAAAAACCGAGACGGAGACCAAAAGCAATGACCCAAAACTGTCGGTGGCAGCGCTTCTGGTGCATCTGGCCGCGGTCGATGGCACGATGAAGGACGAAGAGCGCCGGACCATTCGCGGCGCGCTGATGGATCACTATGATCTTGATGAGTCGAGCGTCGATCGCCTGATCAAGCAGGCGGCCGAGAAGGATGCCGAAGCGGTGGATTTTTACCGTTTCACCACCGGCATTACCCAATTGCCGATGGAAGATCGCGTCGAAATCATCCGCATGATGTGGACCGTGGTGTTTGCCGACCGGCAGAATCACGAGCTCGAGGACAATATGGTCTGGCGCATTGCCGAGCTGATCGGCGTATCGAGCCGCGACCGCACCGTGCTGCGCAACCAGATTCGCGGCAGCCGCGGCGAGGCCGAAGCCGAGGCCTGAAATTAGTAGGCGGTGAACTTGCCGATCACGTCCGGCTCGTCATTGGCACAGTCGAAATTGCCGGACTTGTCTGCGGCGGCGCGGGCCAGTTCGTTGGCGTCCTTGTTGGCCAGCGCATCGACATAGGCGATGTGGCAGGAATTGCCCTCGGCAATCTGGCTCACCACCAGCACCTGGCCCTTGTTCTCGCCGGTTTCAGGGTCGGCGGTGTGATAGCGCACGATGGTGGCCACCGGGAAAAAGTAGCCCTTTGCGTTTGAGAGCCGCCATTCGAGTTTACCGCCGAGATTATTGAAGGGCGGCAGCGTCTGGAAACCGGCCGAATTCTTCTCCGGCTCAAAGCCGTAGCTGATGGAAAACCTGAGATCGCCCTCCTGCACCATCACCGGAAAGCCCTTGTAGCCGGGGCAGGCCCAGCTGGCACCAAAATCGTCGGCTTCGAGCACCAGGCACTGGTCGATATCGAGGTCGGTATAGGCGCTGGTAAAGCCCGACTGGGCAAAGGCGGGCGTCGCGCAAGTGACGGTCAGGACCAGAAAAAGACGCTGCAACATTCACCGGCCTCCTCGCCGCGATATGATGTGATCGAGATCAATTGCTCGACACAATGATCGGGTTATTGTGCTGATAACAAGGAGAAGAGCATGTTCAAATCCCTGCTTATTGCCACCGATGGTTCTGAACTCGGCGACAAGGCCGTTGCGGCCGGCGTCGAACTCGCCAAAGCACACGGCTCGAAAATCCTGGTCCTCACCTCGACCGATCCGGTGGCGACCGGCATCGGCGCGGGCGGTTTCGGCACTTTTGATGCGGGCCCGATCATCGTCCAGCTCGAAGAGGACTATGCGGAACAGGCCAAAAACCTGCTCGATGCCGCGAGGCAAAAACTCGATGTGGCTGGCATTACTGCGGAAACCCTGCATGTGCCGCGCCATCGCCCGGCCGATGCCATTCTCGAAGCGGCGAAAGAGCGTGGCGTCGATACCATCATCATGGGGTCTCATGGCCGCCGCGGTCTTGGCCGGCTGCTGCTCGGCAGCCAGGCCTCCGAAGTGCTGGCGCGCTCCAGCGTACCGGTCCTGATCGTCAAATAGGCCTTTGCCTTTTGTCCGAAGCTCATGGCCCTGCGGCGAAGAGCTTCGGACAGCAATCGGTTTTACGGCTTGCCTTTGGCCGCCGTTCTGCGGCAGAACGCCTCCGTTCAGCCCCTCCCTGACGCAACGGACACGCCCAAATGAACATCGACGCCATTCCGACCGGCAAGAACCCGCCCGACGACCTCAATGTCATCATCGAAGTCCCCCTTGGTGGCGAGCCGATCAAGTATGAAATCGACAAGGATAGCGGCGCGCTCTTCGTCGATCGCTTCCTCTATACGCCGATGCGCTACCCCGGCAATTACGGCTTCGTGCCGCATACGCTATGCGGTGACGGCGATCCGCTCGACGTGATCGTGATGAATTCGCGCCCGCTGGTGCCCGGCGCCGTGGTGCGCTCGCGTCCCGTCGGCGTGCTCTTCATGGAAGACGATGGCGGCCAGGACGAAAAGATCATCGCCGTGCCGGTCTCCAAGCTGACCCGCATGTACGACAATATCAAAGACATCGAGGATTTCCCGGAAATCCAGCTCGAGCGCGTCAAGCACTTCTTCACGCACTACAAGGATCTCGAGCCCGGCAAGTGGGCCAAGATCGACCGGATCGGCAACCTCGCCGATGCCAAGCGCGTGATCCTCGAATCGATCGAGCGCCACAACGCTTCCAAGTGATTTTGGATTTTTAGGGCGGGGTTCTACCCTGCCCTTTTTCTTTTCCACGGTGTCATTCCCGCTCCCTCCCGCCGCTTGCCAATCTCGGGCGCGGCAGCTTTCATGCCGGCATGACGCTTCCCGCCTTCGACACCAGACTTTTCCAGATCGCCACCAAACCGCTCGACCCCAGTGACTGGCTCGATCCCGATGCGGATATGGCGGCGCAACTGGCCGAAAAAGCGCGGCTGCACAAAACCCATCTCGCCGAGATTTTTGCCGAACTGCCCGAAAGCCGTCCGGCCCAGGCCGAGCTGCTTTCCCTGTTATTCGATTATCTGCCCATCCGCTTTCCGCACCTTTGGCAAAGGCGGGGGGAGGGGCTGCTGGTCGTGCCCACCGGCGAGATGGTTGAGCCCGGCGGCATTCCCCTGCTTCAGGCGGCAAGGCTGGTGCAGGACGATCTGCTCGTCCTCTCGCGCACCGAACCCGGTTGGCGTCTCGTGGCGGCAAGCCTGAGTTTTCCGTCCTCCTGGGTGCTGGCCGACAAAATCGGAAAAGTGCTCGACGCCCTCCATGACCCGGTGCCGGGCTTCGGCCCCGAGACAAGACCAGCCCAGCTCATGGCGCGCATGTTCGATGCCCTGAGGCCGGAAGCGCCGATGATCCGCTGGAATTGGTCGCTCTATGGCGATAGCAGGCTGTTTCATCCCGATGTATCGGGGCCAGACAAACCGCGCTTCGGCACGGGCGACAGGGCCGATCCCGTGCATCTTCGCTTGGAGCGCCAGACCCTGCGAAAACTGCCTGAGACAGGAGCCATCGTCTTCACGATAAGGATTTCGCTGGTCGATCTCGACACTTTCGCTGGCATGCCCGACGCCAAAACCCTGGCCGGGCAGCTCCATACCCAGCTTCTGGCCCTGACAGCTGAACAGCTCGACTATAAGGGGCTAACGCACGAGCGGGAGCGCGTTCTGGCGCGTCTCGCAGACATAATCTGAAACGCTTGCCCAAATCAGCATGCAACGCCTAAATGGGAAAAATCCTGAGTAGGCTCAGTATATGAACGAGACCACCGTCGCCGACCAGTTGAACTGGGCTGCCCGTCTTCTGGCGCGCGAAACGGAAACCATGCTGGGTCCCATCGGGCTCAATCCCGCCTATGGGCCAGTGCTCTTGGCCCTCTCGGCCGGCGGCGCGCACACGCCAAAGGGCCTTGCCGAGGCGGCCTCCGTCGAACAGCCGACGATGACCGCCACCATCCAGCGCATGGAGCGCGATGGCCTCGTCACGCGAAAGCGCAATCCCGACG
>NZ_JBEVLL010000212.1:0-5573 GCF_040509215.1 Devosia sp. | reverse complement strand
AACCCCTCACCCGCCCTTCGGGCACCCTCTCCCACAAGGGGAGAGGGGGACAGCGGAGCTAGTTAGCCAATGCGCGTCGTCTTCATGGGCACGCCCGAATTTTCCGTGCCGACGCTGACCGAGATCGTTGCCTCCGGCCACGAAGTCATCGCTGTCTATACGCGTGCGCCAAAGCCGGCCGGTCGCGGCCAGGCCGAGCGCAAGAGCCCGGTGCATGAAGCGGCCGAAAATTTCGGCATTCCCGTCTTCACGCCAAAGAGCCTCCGCAACGAGGCCGAGCAACTCCAGTTCGCCTCGCTGGGCGCCGAAGTCGCCGTCGTCGTCGCCTATGGCCTGATCCTGCCAAAGCCCATCCTCGACGCCCCCACCGAAGGCTGCCTCAATCTCCACGGTTCGCTGCTGCCCCGCTGGCGTGGCGCCGCGCCCATGCAGCGCGCCATCATGGCCGGCGACAAGCAGACCGGCATCGTCGTCATGAACATGGACGTGGGCCTTGATACCGGCGCCATGGGCCCGACGGAAATCATCCCCATCGGTCCCGACATGACCGCGGGCGAATTGCACGACCAGATGATGCGCCTCGGCGCCGATCTCATGGGCCGCGCCCTCGCTGCCCTCGAACGCGGCAGCCTCCACTTCACGCCCCAGCCCGAAGCGGGCGTGACCTACGCCGCAAAAATCGAAAAGGCCGAAGCCAAGCTCGATTTCTCGAAGTCCGCCGAAGACGTCCACAACACCATTCGCGGCCTCTCGCCTTTCCCCGGCGCCTGGTTCGAACTCGACCTGGGCGGCAAACCGACCCGCATCAAGGCCCTCCGCTCGACGCTCGCATCAGGCAACGCCGCCCCCGGCACGCTGATCGGCCCCGATCTCACCATTGCCTGTGGCAATGGCGCCGTCCGCCTCACCCAGGTGCAGCGCGAAGGCAAGGGCGCCATGGATGCCGCAACCTTCCTTCGCGGGGCAGGGGTCTTGCCCACCACCGTCGTCGGCTGATGCCACGCTATCGCATCACGCTCGAATATGACGGCACGCCCTTCTGCGGCTGGCAGCGCCAGGCCGATCGGATGAGCGTGCAGCAGGCGCTTGAAGAGGCGATCTTCCGTTTTTCGGGCGAAACCGTCTCCACCCAGGCCTCCGGCCGCACCGATGCCGGCGTCCACGCCCTCGGCCAGGTCGTCCACTTCGACCTCTCCACCGATCGCGACCCGTTTCGCGTGCGCGAGGCGCTCAACTACCATCTGCGCCCCAACCCCGCCGCGGTCATCGATTGCGAAATCGTCCCCGAGACCTTTGAAGCCCGCTTCTCGGCCCTCGCCCGCCACTACGAGTACCGTATCCTCAATCGCCGCGCCCCCGCCGCGCTCGAGCGTCATCAGGTCTGGCACGTCCCCATGCCGCTTGATGCCGATGTCATGCACGAAGCCGCGCAGAGAATTCTCGGCCGCCACGATTTCACGACGTTCCGCTCGTCCGAGTGCCAGGCCAATTCGCCCATCCGCACGCTCGACCATTTCGCCGTGCGCCGCGAACTCGACCACGTGGTCGTCACCGCCAGCGCCCGAAGTTTCCTCCACCATCAGGTGCGCTCCATGGTCGGCTCGCTGAAACTGGTGGGCGAAGGCAAATGGACCCCGGCCGATTTTCGCGCCGCGCTCGACGCAGCCGACCGCAGCCGCTGCGGCGCCATGGCGCCATCAGCAGGTTTGTACTTCGTAAAAGTCGACTACTAGGTCAGCGGCGGCGCTGGCAGGAACAGGGCAACAATGCCCAGGGCCAGGAACACGCCCACTGCCTGCGACACGAACAAGAGCCCGATCTGCAGCGGCGCCAGCGTCACGATAAAGCGGCCAATGTTGATGAAGGTCAGCAGCGCCACAATGGCAATGCCGAGCAACAGCACGATCCCCACTTCGCCGAACAGCGTCGAAATCAGCAGCAGCACCGCCGAAAGCAGCGTCACCCAGTTGCTGGCAACGAGATAGGGAATGAACCCATCCTGCCGGCCCATTTGCCTGAGCACGATGGCGGCCATGCCTGCCTGCGCCACGAACAGCACGGCATTAACGACAACCGACTGCGTCGCCGTCCCCGCGGGCAGGTCGATGCCGAACAGCACCGGCCCAAAACCGGCCAGCATCACGGCGACAACCGCCGCGATCAGGCTGCCGACAAGGCCACGCTGGGAAAAATCAAAATAGACCGAAGCATCGCGCTTGCCGGTGATCAGGGCAACGCAACCCCGGATGGCGCTCGCGGCTTCTTCGAAAAAGGGAGAATTAGGCTGGGCCAAGGGCGTGGGTCTCGTCTCAAGGTGTGGGCGCGGCCACGGGGCCAAGCACCATGTAGAGCGTCACTGGCATACCGACAAGCAGCACCATGGTCAAAACCGCAAATGCCGCACTCACGCCAATATTCCACCCACCGGCCCGCCAGCCCAGATTAAAGAGAAGAAAGGCGAGGCCGACCCAGAGAAGGATCAGCACCGGCCCGGCGATCAGCGAGAGAATCGTCCCCATCACCAAATACGCGATCAGCGCATAAATTCCCGGCACCAGGAGGGTCATCACCTGCACATCGCGCGGCACCATTCTCCTGGTGACATGAATGCCGATCAGCAGCGCCACAATGGAAAGGCTCTGCACCAGAATGGCAACGACGAGGCCAATCAGGCTGGGCATGCCGACATTGGCCGAAGCCAGGGCAATCGAGAGCAGCGCGAAAAACAGGAACAGCACCAGCGCCGTCGTCAGTCCGGCCGCCGAAATCGTAAAATGCCTCTGCCAATCGGCCTCGCCGCGAATGATGGCGATCCAGCCGGCCAACGCTTCCTTCAGTGCCGCAAAGGTCTTCATTCCGCCTCGCTCGCGAAAAATCTCGCCATGAAGCTCTCGTAGATCGCCGTCAGCCCGACAAGGTCGGTGATGGCGATATGTTCATCGGCCTTGTGCATGGAGGGGCCAACAAGCCCACACTCCACCACCGGCCCGTATTGGGCAATAAAGCGCGCATCCGAAGTGCCGCCGCCGGTCGAATATTCAGGCCGCCGTCCGGTCACATCCTCGATGGCGTCCGAAAGCGTGTCGATATCGTCGCTGAGCGGCGAGAGGAACGAGCGCGAGGGGACACCGGCCAGCTCGAACCTGACCTCGGTACTCTTGGCCTCGACCGAAGCAATCCGCTCGCGTACCCACTCCGCCAATGTGTCCGGCGTCCATGTGTCATTGTAGCGGATATTGAATTTCAGCACCCCGGCACCCGGAATGACATTGCTGGTCGGATTGCCGACATCGACGGTCGTCACTTCAAGATTGCTGGCCGGAAAGTGCTCTGTGCCATCGTCGAGCTTCGTCGTGCTCAGCGCCGTCAAAATCCCCGCCAGCACCGGCAGCGGATTGTTCGCCTTGTGCGGATAGGCGACATGCCCCTGCACACCCTTCACCGTCACCACGCCTGAAAATGACCCGCGCCGCCCGATCTTGATGCTGTCGCCCAGCGCTTCGGCCGAACTCGGCTCGCCCACAAGCGCAAAGTCAAAGCTGTGGCCGTTGGCTTCCATCCAGCGGACGAGTTTTTCCGTGCCATTGATGGCGTCGGCTTCTTCGTCATTGGTGATGGCCAGCTGGATCGTGCCAGCCTGCGTCGGAATGGCCGCGCACGCCGCGACAAACGCCGCCACGCCCGATTTCATATCGGCCGCGCCGCGCCCAAACAGCTTTCCATCGGCCACCCGCGGCTCGAAGGGATCGCTCGTCCACTGCGCCAGATCCCCCGGCGGCACCACATCGGTATGCCCGGCAAAGAGCAGTTTCTTTCCGCCGGTGCCGCGCGTCGCAAAGAGATTGTCGACGGGATAGGACCCGTCACCATCGAACCGCAGATGCGTCACGGCAAAGCCGATCGCTTCCAGCTCTTTCCCCAAAAGATCGAGCGCCCCGGCTGCCTCCGGCGTCACCGATGGGCAGGCAATGAGGCGTTCGAGCAGGTTCTGCGGGTCGATGGTCAACGGAAAATCCTAAAGGTCAGGCAGCGGCGCCGACGGGGTCGGCACCATAGGAGTTGGAGCCCGTCGTGCCCTTGAGAAAACCGAGCTGCACGAACAGGTAGATGGCGAAAATGCCGAAAAGAAGATTAAGAGCGGTCAACCAGAATGGCGGTTGGGGAAGCATCAGGCCGTTGCCGACATCGGTAATCGTATAGCCGATCGCGGTGGCGGCAAGCAGATTGAGCAGGACGCTCACGCCGAGAAAAATTTTGAGGTCCATGCCGTCGTTGTCGCGGTCGTGACGGCGCTTCATTCCTAGATTGTAGGTTGGCCAAAGCAGGGCCAGGTTCAGCAGCAGATAGAGCCAAGAAAGAATGGCGAAATTGCCAAAGGCAATCAAGTTCAAGACCAAGCTGCCGACCAGCGCGATCACGATCATAACCAAGCCACCGATCCACCATTGCTGGCGGCCGATCCGGCCTTCAGACGTGGTCAATAGTGCAACGATTTTATCCATGACTTCCCCCACATTGGCCCGGAATCATTCCGGCGCAAGGCGAAGATTAGGATGCCGGCGCGGCGAGAGCCAGCGCCGGTTATTATGCCGGACGAACCCTGGTTCGGCCTAGTCGCGCAGCAGTTCGTTGATGCCGGTCTTCGAGCGCGTCTGTGCGTCGACCGTCTTGACGATCACGGCGCAATAAAGGTTCGGGCCCGGCGTGCCATCGGGCAGCGGCTTGCCCGGCAGCGAGCCGGAAACGACGACCGAATAGGGCGGCACCTTGCCCATATGCACTTCGCCCGTGGCGCGGTTGATGATTTTCGTCGAGGCGCCGATGAAGACGCCCATGGAAATCACCGAGCCTTCTCCCACGATGACGCCTTCAACGACTTCCGAACGCGCGCCGACAAAGCAATTGTCTTCGATGATGGTCGGATTGGCCTGCAGCGGCTCAAGCACGCCGCCAATGCCGACGCCGCCCGAGAGGTGCACATTCTTGCCGATCTGCGCGCAGGAACCCACGGTTGCCCAAGTGTCGACCATGGAGTTTTCATCGACATAAGCGCCGAGATTCACAAAGCTCGGCATCAGGATAACGCCCTTGCCGATAAACGCCGACTGGCGCACCACGGCGCCCGGCACGGTGCGGAAACCGGCCGCGCGATACTGGTTGTCGCCCCAGCCCACAAACTTGCTCGGCACCTTGTCGAACCAGTTGGCCCCGCCCGGCGCGCCTTCGATGAGCACATTGTCATTGAGGCGGAAGGACAGCAGCACGGCCTTCTTCAGCCACTGATTGACCTGCCATTCGCCGTCGATCTTTTCGGCCACGCGAGCCTGTCCGCTGTCGAGCAGGTTGAGCGCCGTTTCCACTGCATCGCGCACTTCGCCTTTGGTCGAGAGATTGATCTCGGCCCGGTTTTCAAAGGCGGTTTCGATGGTGGTGGAAAGCTGGGCGTTCGACATGACGGCTCCTACGGAAATGCTGGCGCGGACCATAGCGGGGCAGGGCGGAGTGTCAACTTGAATGCGGGCTTCTGCGCCTGCCGACCCCCACCCTCATTCCCTCCCCACAAGGGGGAGGGA
>NZ_JBEVLL010000211.1:0-6710 GCF_040509215.1 Devosia sp. | reverse complement strand
GCGGCGATACGCTGCCGCTGCGCCTGATGCAGCAACTTCTTTTCTACGCTGATCCCAGCATCGCGGCTATGGCAACGATACTGCTCGCTTTGTCTCTTGGAATGCTTCTTGCGATGCTGCCAATGGTTATCTGGAGACGTACCCGATAGCGCGCGCCATTCGTCGGGCATCGCTTTCTCCGCTGCAGTCATTCACTATGATTTCTTATCAGGAGCGAACGATTGGATTGGCCAGAAAGCGGCCAGTCACCTGAAGGCTTTTGAATGTTCGCCCAATCGCCGAGCGCAACTTCTCAAGCCTTCCCCTAGAGACGCCGTCAAAGGGCCGGTGTTGCTCGCGCATTGATCTGGCAACACCATGGTGACCTTGTCGGTGGACCTCAAATCCGCCGAGAGCGGCGCGTTTAGCCAAGCATCGGCGACGAGGTCTTCACCTGCAAATTGCTGAGAGGCCGGGTGCTGCCGATGAACAAGAAGGCATGGGCGATACAGTTCAAAAAATACCCTGTTCTGGTCAACGTCAACGAGCCCAAGAAGAGCTGCCATGGGGTGCGCGAGGCGTGAGCGAAAGTGACCGCTTATACTGAATGCACCGAGAGCCAAATGATGACGATGTTCGGCTGGACCGACCTGAAGATGCCGACCCATTACCCGCGAGCATGTTGCACCTGCTCTCGACTATAATGACTTTTCCGAGCCTTAAGCTCGAGGCTCAAATCAAAGGACGACTGAGCCGCTTGGGAAGTTCATCTCAACAACGAATCGAGAAAATGAATGTGCTTGCGAACAAAGGTTGGACGCAAATGCATGCCATCTGAGTACTTCGGTTCAGTAATGTCAAAGAAGGCCGAGCATCCGGCACCATCGCCGCAGATGTCCGAGAAGGCATCAAGCGGTTGTGCCCCCGTTCGCCGTGACAAAGCAATCAGTCTCTGGTTCGTTGCGAAATAGCTGGCCCGCAACTCAGCGGCAGGCACGTCATGATCTGCATCGGGGGCGACTTTAACGCCAATCAAGCTCCGCACTACCATCTCGCGTGGATTGAAACGTTCGTGAACGGGAGCAGCCAGGACTAAATGGACGGTGGCACCCTCGTGTTGCAGCAGCCGCACGTAATCCTCGAGGTTGGCGTAGAATGCCTCCCTTCCTTCCAGCCCATTTAGCTGCAGTCGCCTTCCATTTCGCACGATCCACATATTTTCGGCATTGTACCCGTTCCAAGACGCGCCGAGCACGACCGTTTGGATCTTCTCACGCCTGACAAGTTCCAGCAGAAGGTCCGGCATATTGGCACAATGCGCAAAATCGCCGAGCTGAACAACGCCGGGGACGGGCGCACAACTGCCACCCGCCACAAAATATGTCGAAGCCGCCAATTGACCATCGTCCGCAAGTTGCTGCACACGGGGACCGTATTGAAAGAGCAAGCTATCGCCGCTAAGAGCGACCTTGCGGTCACCCCTCCCCAGACGAGCCACCACTGTTGCGTCATGGCTTGAGACTTCCATGCCTTTGGTGGCCGCGAATGCCGAATCAAGGGTTGCCTCACTGATCTTTCGGATATCTAGGTTCGGACCAGCAGGGAAGCGTGCGGGAAAACCGCTGAAGATCCAAGCTGCCAACCCGCAAGCAGCCAGGACGGCAAGACAGATTGCTGGTCCCCGGGCTCGATGTTGTGCCCCAAAGCGAACTGGCTTCTCGATAAAGATGTACGTCGCGAAAGCCAGGCCGAAGCTCGCAATGACGAGTCCGGCGGACATTAGAGGCGTCGGCGCCTTGCCCAAACGAATGATGTACGCGAACGATATCAGCGGCCAGTGCCAGAGATAAAATGGATAGCTTAGAAGACCTACAAAGACGACGGCATGATGAGAGAGGACTGTGCGGTTAATTGCCGCCTGAGGGCCTGCGATAATCAATGACCCGGCCGCCCCTACTGGAAGAAGGGCCCACCAGCCAGGAAATTGGATATCCGGCTTAAACGCCAGCGCTGAGAGCACTAGCACCGAAAAGCCTACGATGGACAGCCAAGACCGTGCACCAAGAGGGCATGCTCGCCGACGCGCGCTCAAGGATACCGCAGCTCCAGTCAGCAGTTCCCAAAAACGAGAGACCGGCAGAAAGAAATCACTGGAGATACTTGTCGTCGACAAAAATGCATTTGCGCAGAAGGATCCTGCAATGAGGATCAAAACCATCTTCCCTGCGATCTTGTGGCGGTGCGCTAGCAACAATAAGGCCGGCCAAACGATGTAGAATTGCTCCTCGATGCCAAGTGACCAAAGATGCAACAACGGCTTCTGTGTCGCAGCCGTATCAAAATATCCAGCCTCGCTCCAGATAGCTATATTGGAAAGAAATCCGGCCCCGAAGAAAACATGCTTCCCTAGCTGCGCCAATTCAGATGGTAATATCGAAACATATCCATAGGCCAAGACCGCTGTCAAACAAACAGCAAGGGCCGGAAAGATCCGTTTTGCCCGCCGGCTATAAAAATATCGGAAGGAAAAACGGTCATCATCAACCTCTGTTAGGATGATCGATGAAATCAGATATCCAGAGATAACGAAAAAAACATCGACGCCGATATACCCGCCGCCGAGCGTATTCGGAAAGGCATGGTACAAGACCACGGAGATAACGGCGAACGCCCGTAACCCGTCGATGTCCGGGCGATAGTCCAGCGCCGAAGAGCCGATCCTAGTTCCGCCAGCGGTCTCCCTCGCCTCGTTCGGTTCTGGCATAACTAGGCTCGGATCATTGTAGGTGGTGTGCAACGATAGTTCTGGAGTTTTTAAGGGCGTCCACGACTTAGAGTGCTTACGGCTCGACCAGGAACATTCAACGGGCCCTCTCTCGATGGCGCCCTTCATTTTAGCTGATCCCGCCACTCGTCGAACGCGGGCTCAAATCGGCGTGCCTGCCACCCGAAATCGGAAATCGCAGCAGACGAGTCAAAGGCCAGATCCTTGATCATTCTCTCGCCCATGACGGATGTGACCCCCGGATATAGGGGGCGCGCCAGCGAGAAAGCAGTTTTCCACAAGACTGGCGGAAGGGACACCAGGCGGCGCGGGATCGCCAGTGCGTCGAACACCCGGCCAACCATTTCGCGATAGGACAAGGTTTCCAAACCGGTCGTGCAGTACGCGCGATTTGCGGCAGATGGAGATCTTGCAGCAGCGATCGCACCCCGCGCCAAGTCTTCGGCGTGCACCGGCTGACGCAGACCCTTTGCACCGCCGTAGAGAGGCATCCACCGGAGGCGGCGAATAATACGGGCAATTTGGGTGATGTTGCGGTCGCGTCCCTCTCTATAGATCAGCGTGGGACGCAAGATGGTCCATTCCACGGCCGCCTTGCTGCAGAGATTCGATATCTGCTTTTCCGCATAGATCAGCTCGAGAATCGACCGGCGCTCCTCGTCATCTGTAGAATCAGTTTTCGTGAAGACGCTGGTCGAGCTGATCACCACAACCCGCCGTGGCTTAGCCCTGAGGACTGCCGGAAGCGCTTGGGCGAAGGTGCGCGCGTTCGTGGCGCAAAAGACAATCTCGGCCCGCGGAATCTTGACAACATCCAACTGTGTCAGGTCTGCGCGTACCCAACCTGGGCGTGCGTCTCGCGAAACGCAGAATGCGGCTTGCCCGCTCTTGGCGAACTCCCGTGCGATATAGGCGCCGACCATGCCGCTTGCGCCGAAAATGAGGCCCGTCACTTCCCAGCAACCGATTGAAACAATTCAGTCGACACCCAATCACACAACCTGATCGGGTGCAACCCAGAATAGCGATCCGAGCGCCGCGGGACTAGCGACCTCAAAGACTGCCGTGCCCCGGACGCCGGAGGTGGCACGGCTCTGCCGTGAGGGCAAAAGCGCAGCAATGCTGCTTGCCAGAAACGCCAACAAGGGGTTTGTTGTCGGCTGCTCCGCTTGCTGGGTTCGGCCATGGTCAACGATCTGGTTGTCCGACAAAAGCCACCTTCCGAGATCGCTCAAAGGGTCTCGTGCGGCGCAGTACCTGCGCGTTTCCACCGACTCGCAAAAATACTCCATCGAAAACCAGGCAGCCGCACTCGCCGCTTACGCCGCTCGCCGAAGCATCAAGATCGTCAAGTCATACGCCGATCGGGGCCGGCATTCACATTCATTATTGCGCCGATGAATTCGAGAACGATGGGAGCTTCCCCTCCGTTGTCATCAAGAACATCAAACGCGTGGCCGCCGCAGACTACAGCCGCAAGCTATCAAAGAAGATATTCCTTGGACGTAGTCGCTTGGCAAGCGAGGGGTATTGGCGAGGTGGACCTGCACCCTTCGGCCTACGACGCGTCCTGGTTGACGAGCGCGGCCGGAAAAAGGCTGTCTTGCAGCACGGCGAACGAAAGAACCTCAAGCTCGAACGGACGGTTCTGGCGCCTGGTCCAAGGCGCGAAGTCCGAATTATCCAGCAGATTTTCGACCTGTTCGCGAACCGCAAGTGTACCCGCACCGAGATTGCAGCCAGACTGAACGCCAAAGGCATGCTCGCCAGCCGGGGCAAGCCAGGGACAATGTTGATGATCAGCAACGTCCTGAAGAACGAGGCTTATCTTGGTCATATTGTCTTCAGTCGGCGCTCGCAGAAACTGGGCGAGCGGCATATCCACAACCCGCGCGACATGTGGATACGTCGAACGAAAGCATTCGCTCCAATCGTCACCCCGGCAACCTTCTCCAAGGCGCAGAAAGTCCTTCAAGAACTTGAATGTGGGCGAACGCGCACGGACAAGGAGTTGCTGGATATGCTCAGGGCCTTGCTTCGCCGCGAAGGTCGTCTCACGATGAAAATCGTCCTTGCGGCAAAGAACATGACGAACTGCTCGGTCTACGCGCGAAGGTTTGGGTCGCTCGACGAGGCGTATCGACTGATCGGCTACCGGCCGCCGAATAGATACCGCTTCAAACAGGTTCAAACCGATATCAACAAAGTGAGTCGAGCCGTCGCCGATTACGTTATGACCGATCTGGAGCGTCGAGGACGAGGCGTATCATTTTTACCTGAAGGCCGCCCTGCGCTCCCGTCCAGCGCGCTGCCGGGTCGGAGGGGGACACAAACTTGGGCGTGACCTCCGTCGCGGCACCGAACGCGGCATCATCAAGAACGGCAAGATACTCGTCGATCGCTCGACCCGCGGCCTCCGGCGGAAGCCCCTTATCGCCTTCGATTCCCTTCTGCCGATTGGCATCCGCCTTGATCAGGCTCGCGTCGACTGCGAACCCTTCGCCGACCAGGCGCTCTCGGATCCAGCGGCGCAAGACGGTCTCGAACACGCGGCGGAAGAGATCGCTCTCACGGAAGCGGCCGTGCCTATTCTTCGAGAACGTCGAGTGATCGGGGACAGTACCATCAGACCAAGCCGGCAGAACCAGCGGTATGCCAGATTGAGGTGGACTTCATCACATAGCCGCCGCTCCGAACGTATGCCGAAGCAATAGCCGATCAGGAGCATCCTGATCATCAGCTCCGGATCGATCGAGGGCCGCCCGACGTTGCTGTAGAACGGTGCTAACTCCCGTCGCAGGTCCTCGAAATCGACGAACCTATCGATCGACCGCAGGAGGTGGTCGGCTGGGATGTGCCTTTCCAGCGAGAACTCGTAGAACAACGCAGCCTGTTCGACTTGCCGATGCCCCATCATGACCTTCAGTCCTGCCAACTAGACAGACTGAATCACCGATGTCTCTGCGTCGCAACTGGCGACTTTCAACGGAATCGACCCGAAGCTGACTTTCGCCTTGCTCGGCGGGTAGCATTGATGCGCTGGCGTGTTTCCGACGCAGTGATCCGCCTTGAAATCGCAAGGCCAATTATGTCGGCTTTTATGCTAGTTCAGGGTTTGCGCGACGAAACTCTTCCCGGACACTAGAGGCGGATTGATCCAAATACCCGCTGCAACGACCAAGACAGTAAAAACCAAGATGGCCAGTAGATTGCGTGGCCGAAAATAGCCGGTCCACTTTTGGCGAAACCACCGAAAGAATGCGCTATTCTTGTATCGAATTGAGGCTGGTTCGGTCATTTGCCTTGCTCCCATAGAAAGCCTGCCCCGAGAGGCGGGGTTGATCATTCTATGGTTGTGGTGGTAGCCTCGCCGCCCCTAGGTGACTTCGCTTACGGGCTGATCATCATGATTGATGCTGAATTTCGGGAGGCGGCGCGAACCGATTGCGCCGTTGCCGGTTTCGATCCCGACGAACTTGTTGCGTGCGAATTGGTCCCTGGCGGCCTTCCGCAAGGAATTCCAGATGTCACGCCAATCCTCAGTCTACGAAGCGGCCTGATCACCGGCCACAGGCGCCCTCGCTGGCATTGCTATCTAAAAGATCAGAGATTGCGGGCGACGGAAGCCTCCACGCTCTAGAAGGGCGCGCCGTAGGCATGTAGCGCCGCCTTCCAAAGAGCCGCGTTGGCCGCAGCACCATCGGTGGTCCAGTGCGTGTTGTCGGCCTGCCGGCTGGAGGCGCCCAACGAGTCGCAATCACGCCCGCCTGGATCTGAGCTTTCGTGGCCTGGCCGAAATCGTACCCGATGCCGCCGGTCGGACCCGAGTTGAGGTTCGGATAGGTCAACCGGCGGAGGCGCCTTTAATAATGCAGCCGGCTGGTCACCTCATAGCCGATGCCGTCGTCAAAGGTCTCTTGCCAAACCCCATGCAAGTCGGTCATGG
>NZ_JBEVLL010000210.1:0-3204 GCF_040509215.1 Devosia sp. | reverse complement strand
GAGGCGTCAAACAGAGGGAGAACCGCTCTGAAAAATTCAGAAAAATCTGAATAACTTCACCTTAACCCCAAGGTCTTAATTGCGGGTTAACAAGACTCGATTTCTTAACCTTGACGAAAATCACCTGCCCGCTGCGCCATCGAGCAGCGTGCGGCCGGTCAAGGTGATCAGCGTGGTGCCGGCAACGGTTTCGACCCAGCCCTTTTCCTCGAGCGAGCCCAGATGCGCGAGCGACAACTGGCCAGCGGCCAGAGCCTGCAATTGCGCCACTTCCGTGGGACGAACACCTTCGAGAATACGGTCCACCTGCGGCTTCATGTCTGTCTCCTTCTGCGCCAGATCAGTGACGGCGGAACGGAGGCTGCCAATAGCGAGCGACCTGAACCTGCCCTATGAAAGTCTGAACCGGCTCCTCGCGCCAAGCGTGGTCTATGCTCGTGTCGGGCTTGGGGGCGTTGAGGGGAGTGCCGTCTTCGACCCCGGCCAAACGCAGCGCATAAACCAGGGCGCAGGTGCCGGACGCGAGCAAAAGAGCGAGCAGGGCCAAAAGGTTCCACGACATGACGAAGTCTCCCAGCGTCCGGGTAAACTATTATCCCAGATGGGCACCTCGCCGAACCTTTAGTCTTTCTTAACCTTAATCCGAGGGCTTTTATCGATCAGAACTTGAACACCGCATCCGCAGCTTTTCGCGTGCTCCCGCGGGCATCGATAGCCGCCTTGAGGCGCAGGATTTCCCCTTCGAGCAGCGCGATTCTCTGTTCGAGTTCCGACACGGAAAGCGTATCGAGAACCATGCCGACGTCATGCGCCACCGGCTTTTTGCGGCGCTGTTCTTCGTCTTCCATCATGGCGGCCTCCAAGAGTTTGCCCTGTAAGATTACCGTGCCGCCCTTGCCGGGCAAGTCCGCTTTGCGCCAGCATGGGTGCATGAGCGAGCAAATCACCTTCCCCCCGACCATGTCGGCTATCCACATTGCAACGCCCGGCGCCCCCGATGCGCTCCAGGTGACGTCGCGCCCCCTGCCCCAAGTAGAGCCCGGCGAGGTGCTGATCCGCGTCGCGGCGGCCGGCGTCAACGGGCCAGACCTGGCACAAAGGCGCGGTCACTACGATCCACCGCCCGGCGCCTCGCCGCTTCCGGGCCTCGAAGTATCTGGTATTGTCGTTGCCCTGGGCGAGGGCGTCAGCCGCCACCGCGTCGGCGCTCGCGTCATGGCCCTGACCAATGGCGGCGGCTATGCCGAATATGTTGCGGTGCCGGAAGGCCAGGTCCTGCCCATTCCCTACGGCTGGAGCTTTGCCGAGGCGGCGAGCCTGCCCGAAACCTGGTTCACCGTGACACAGACCCTCGTCATGCGCGCTGGCCTCGCACCCGGCATGACCGTCCTCGTCCACGGCGCCTCGGGCGGCATTGGCGGCGCCGCGATCCAGATCGCAACGCTCCTCGGCGCCAAGGCAATCGGCATCACCTCAAGCCCGGAAAAAGCAGCTTACGCCCGCTCGCTCGGCGCCATCGCCACGATCGACCGCAGCGAAGACATCGCCGAGCGAGTTCTGTCGCGGACCGAGGGCAAGGGCGTCGACCGCGTCGTCGATCTCGTCGGCGGCGATATGGCCGCGGTCAATGTCGCCGCCTCCGCCCGTTCCGGCCACATCGTCCTCATCTCGACCCTCGAAGGCGGCACGGCCGAGGTGCCGCTGCGCCAGATGATGGCCAAGGGCATCACCATGTCCGGCTCTACCCTGCGGCCGCAATCATCCGAGACAAAGGCTGCCATTGCCGAGCGCATTGCCTTCTCGATGCTGCTGCATCTTTCCCTGCCTGATTGGGTAAAGCCCAAGATTACGACCTTCCCGCTCGAAGATGCCGCCCGCGCGCATGAGCAAATGGAAGCGAGAAATCACATCGGCAAGCTCGTTCTCCTGACTGCATTCGGACGAAGCCAATAAAATTTGCTGCAATAAATGGTTATGGCCTGACTTCAGCGTTGCGGAAACCGGGCCAAAACTCTATATTGAGGGCAGTTCCCCCTCAGCATTTGGCTTTTGAGGCGGAGCGGTCCGGAGGAAATCCGGCCGCGCCAGCAGGAGAGTTATACCATGTCCCAGCCCCTACTTATGCCCAAGGCAACCGCTGTCTGGCTCGTGGACAACACGGCTTTGTCCTTCGACCAGATCGCCGCCTTCTGCACGCTGCATCCGCTCGAAGTGCAGGGCATTGCCGATGGCGACGTCGCCTCGGGCATCATGGGTGTCAATCCGATCCAGAACGGCCAGCTGACCCGCGAAGAGATCGAAAAGGCCGAGGGTGATCCGAACTATCGCCTGAAGCTTTCCGACCCGAAGGTCCGCGTCGCCGCCGTCAAGCGCAAGGGTCCGCGCTATACCCCGATTTCGCGCCGCAACGAGCGCCCCAATGCCATCAAGTGGCTGGTGCGCAATCACCCGGAGCTGAAAGACGCCCAGATCATGCGCCTCGTGGGCACCACCAAATCGACCATCGAGTCCGTGCGTGAGAATAGCCACTGGAATGCGGCCAACCTTGCTGCCATGGACCCGGTGACCCTGGGCCTCTGCAGCCAGATCGAGCTCGACCTCGAGGTCAAGCGCGCCTCCAAGGATGCCGGCATTCCCAACGAAGTCTCCGAAGGCACGACCCTGCTCACCGCCGAGGATGCACTGGCCCGCGCAAATGCCCGCCAGAGCGAGTATGGCAGCGACAGCGAAGACGGTGGCGAAGGCCGTCGTTCCCAGGCCCACGAAGACCTCGACGCGGATTCGGTCTTCTCCAAGCTCAAGTCGCTCAAGACCGACGCCGACGAATAAGTTCTTTGGAATTTTTGGAATTGAAGATCCCCGCCCTCGTGGTGGGGATTTTTGTTTTGGTCTTGGTTATCAGGCCTTTGCATAGAGTTACGAAGTCCCCCTTCCATCGTCACCACCGGGCTTGTCCCGGTGGTCCATGCGGAGGCGAGATGGATTGCCGGGACAAGCCCGGCAATGACGACCGATGAGACGACCGCGCATCTGTAGTCAGGGCCTAAACGTGGTTCTGCTTCCAGCGCCCCGTTGACAAATCAACCATACAAGAGTGCTCATACCGCCCTCACCCGCCGGATTCGCCTTTCCCATGATTGATCCCGTCTTTGTCACTGTCGCCGTGATCGCGGTGCTGATCGTTGGCTTGTCAAAAGCAGGCTT
>NZ_JBEVLL010000209.1:0-5858 GCF_040509215.1 Devosia sp. | reverse complement strand
TCCTTCACCTTGACCTTGCGCTTCACCCCGCGCCCGCCCATGGCCGATTTGAACATGTCGGAAAGGTTGATCATGCCGATGCCGCCATTGGGCATGCCCGGCATTTCGAACCCGCCCGTATTCGGAGCCGGCTGCATTTCGATCTCGATTTCCTTGTCGTCGAGCTCGTTGTTGCGAAGCTTGGTGCGGAACGAGTCGCGCGTCGACGGCGTCGCCGACGTTCCGACCAATGCGTCGAGCACGCGCTCCTCGGCATTGTGGTGCGCCTGCGCCTGCACATCGCGGCGGCGCTTGTCGCGCAGCACGGTGATCCCTGCCTCGACGAGGTCGCGGATAATCTGCTCGACGTCGCGGCCGACATAGCCGACTTCGGTAAACTTGGTCGCTTCCACCTTCACGAACGGCGCCTGCGCCAATCGTGCCAGACGGCGCGAGATCTCGGTCTTGCCGACGCCGGTCGGCCCGATCATCAGGATATTCTTGGGCGTCACTTCACGGCGCAGCTCGGGCGGGAGCTGCTGCCGGCGCCAGCGATTGCGCAGCGCCACGGCCACGGCGCGCTTGGCGTCATGCTGGCCGACGATATTGCGGTCCAGCTCCGAGACGATTTCGCGTGGCGAAAAATTCGTTTCACTCATTGCTTTACTTTCCTGGTGCCTTGTCGAGGAAGCGCACCATCAGGTGTTCGTCGATATATCGACCGTTCACGAAGAGGTAGCGGGGCTCTGTCCCATAGGTCTCAAAGCCCAGCTTCTGGTAGAGGCGGATCGCCGGCTCGTTCTCGGCCCAGACCCCGAGATGGATCTGGATGACCTTGTCCTTTGCGTGGTCGACAAGATGCTCGACCAGCGCTTTCGACATGCCGGTGCCGCGATGCTCTGGCTGCACATAGACCTGGATCATCCAGCCCCGGTGCCGTTCCTTCGCCGCATCATTGCGCATGAAGGCATTGATGCCGCCAATAGATCCATCCGGCAGTTCCGCGCCAAAGACCGTCAGCGTCTCCAGCATCTGCCTGATGTCCGCATCGGACCTCTGCGCAAAATTCTCCGCCGAAGACACGAAGGCCTCTGGATGATTGGCGAGCGCCTCGTGCCGAATGGCCCGATAGGCCGCTGCATCCTTCACGCCGAGTTGCCGAATGGAAAAGGTCACTTAGAGCTCGATGGTTTCGAGGGTTACGTTGCCATTGGTGTAGACGCAGATTTCCTCTGCGATCTTCATGGCGCGGCGGGCGATGTCTTCGGCATCAAGCTCGGTCGCCTGATGCAGAGCCAGGGCCGCTGAATGCGCATAGTTGCCGCCCGAGCCAATGGCGATCACGCCATGGTCCGGCGTCAGCACGTCACCATTGCCGGTGAGAACCAGCGTATCGGTCTTGTCGGCCACGATCATCATGGCTTCCAATTTCCGCAGATACCGATCCGTGCGCCAATCCTTCGCCAGCTCGACAGCGGCGCGCATCAGCTGATCAGGGTACTGTTCGAGCTTGGCTTCGAGCCGTTCGAACAGGGTAAAGGCGTCGGCGGTCGAACCGGCAAAGCCGCCGATCACCTTACCGCCGGCAAGGCGACGCACCTTCTTGGCGGTATGCTTCATGACCGTCGGGCCCATGGAAACCTGGCCATCGCCAGCCACGACAACCTTGTTGCCCTTGCGGACGGAAACGATGGTCGTCCCGTGCCACCCGGGAAATGCACTGTCACTCATTTGGGGAGATACTCCGAACTGTTGAGTGATATTTAGGATGGTCCCCACTGATTGCAACCTGCCCCGCCGCAACGGCCATCCAGCAATGCGCGTGGGAGAGCGATGAGGGATAGGAGGAGGCGAGAAAATGTCGAGAGCCAGCCGGGTAATGCCCATGCTGTCCGTCGCCGACATGGCGGCGTCGCGGCGCTTCTATGAGACCATACTAGGCGGCAGATTGGCTTATGCCTTCCCGCCGGAAGGCGAACCTTCTCACCCTCTCGTTTGGCGAAACCGAAATCGGCCTCGGCACTCTCGCCGAAAAGGGTGTTCACGGTCGCCCGCTGCGCCCGGCCAGCGGCCACCGCGTGGAACTCTGCATCAATGTCGACGACGTCGACACGACCCTTTCCGCGCTCGGAGCCCCCATCGTCATGTCGGCTATCGACCAGCCCTGGGGCGAACGCGCCGCCTATGTCGAAGACCCCGACGGCAATCTGATCATGCTCGTGGCCCCCATCGGCTGACACATCCCCTCTCCGCCAGGAGAGCTGGATTGCAACGCGATCTTTATGCCTTTGCGCATATCTGCTAGTGAGCCCCGATCTCCGGAGACATTTGCAATGCGCACCGCCACCATCGCCCGCAAGACCAACGAGACCGAGATTAATGTCTCGATCAATCTCGACGGCACCGGCGCGCATAAAATGGCGACCGGCGTCGGCTTCTTCGACCACATGCTCGACCAGCTCTCGCGTCACTCGCTCATCGACATGGACGTCACCTGCAAGGGCGACCTGCACATCGACTTTCACCACACGGTGGAAGATGTCGGTATTGCCCTGGGCCAGGCCATTGCCCAGGCCATCGGCGACAAGAAGGGCATCCGCCGCTACGCCTCGTGCGACCTGCCCATGGATGGCACCCTGACCCGCGCAGCGCTCGACGTCTCGGGCCGGCCCTTCCTCGTCTTCAAGGCCGAGTTCAATCGCGACAAGATCGGTGACATCGACACCGAACTTTTCCGCGAGTTCTTCCAGGCCTTCGCCATGAACGCCGGCATCACGCTGCACATCGAAAACTTCTACTTCGACAACAACCATCATCTGGCCGAGTCGATGTTCAAGGCGGTGGCCCGCGCCCTGCGCGATGCGCTCGAAATCGACCCCCGCCAGGCCGACCGCGTCCCAAGCACCAAGGGCACGCTGTAGCTAATCGCCGCCACTTCAGTTGTCGTCACTGCCGGGCTTGTCCCGGCAGTCCATGCCATCCGCGGGATCGAAGGCCTCAGCAAGCTGGATTGCCCGGACAAGCCGGGCAATGACGACGCAACAAAGCGGTCGTGGCCTTTCGCATCTCTGCTTTTTGCACTAAGTGGACCTCATTCCGTCCTGGGAGTTCCCCGTGACCCTCTTTGCCCTCTACCGATCCGTCGATGACCCGACCGCCCTGCCCGTGGCTGTCGCCGAGCGCTTTTCTTGGGTTTCGGCCCTGCTGCCGCCCGTCCATGCGCTCCTCCATCGACATTGGGATATCCTGGGCCTTTTTGCCGTCGGCCTCGTCGCGCTGATTTTTGGCGCGCGCTACCTCGGGCCCGACGCGAGCCTCTGGCTCTACATTCTCCTCGCCATCGCCTGCGGCTTTGCCGCGCCGGGCGCCGAGCGTCGTGCGCTAAAACGTCGTGGTCTCTCTTCGCTTGGCCACCGCGTTGCCGCCGATGCCGACCTTGCTCGTCTCGCCGTTATGGAATCTCGTCCATGAGCACTGTTGCCATTATCGACTATGGAGCGGGCAATCTCCGCTCCGCCGCCAATGCCTTCGAGCGCGTCGCCGCCTCGCTCGCAAGCAGTCCCGAAATCATCGTCACTGCCGATCCCGAAGTCGTCCGCCGCGCCGATCGCATCATGCTCCCCGGCGTCGGCGCCTTCGCCGATTGCAAGGCCGGCCTCGACGCTGTTGACGGCATGGTGGCAGTCCTCGAAGAACGCGTCATCCGCGGCACGACGCCCTTCCTCGGCGTCTGCGTCGGCATGCAGCTTCTTGCCAGCGAAGGCCGCGAAAAGGTCATCACCCAAGGTCTCGGCTGGATCCCCGGCGCCGTCGAAAAGATCAAGCCGAGCGATCCGAACCTGAAGATTCCGCACATGGGCTGGAACACCATTTCGGTGACAAAACCCCACGCCCTCCTCGCCGGCATTCCGGATGGCCCCAATGGCCTCCACGCCTATTTCGTGCACTCCTACCACTTCCTCACCGAGGACCCGACGCACCTCCTCGCCACCACCGACTATGGTGGCACGGTCACCGCTTGCGTCGGACGCGACAATATTTTCGGGACGCAATTCCACCCGGAAAAGAGCCAGGCCCTCGGCCTCAAACTGATCGAGAATTTTATGGGGTGGATGCCATGATCCTGTTCCCGGCCATCGACCTCAAGGACGGTCAGTGTGTGCGCCTGAAGCTGGGCGACATGAACCAGGCCACCGTCTTCAACGACGACCCCGCCGCACAGGCAAAGTCGTTCGAAGACCAGGGCTTTGAATATCTGCACGTCGTCGATCTCAACGGCGCCTTTGCCGGCGAGAGCGTCAACGGCGCCGCGGTCGAGCGGATTTTGAAGACCGTAAAATTCCCCGTCCAGCTCGGCGGCGGCATCCGCACGCTCGACCATATCGAAGCCTGGCTCGACAAGGGCCTCGCCCGCGTCATCCTCGGCACGGTCGCGGTGAGGAATCCAGAGCTGGTGAAAGAAGCCGCCAAAAAGTGGCCCGGCCAGGTCGCCGTCGGCACCGATGCCAAGGGCGGCATGGTGGCGGTGGAAGGCTGGGCGGAAACGTCCGAGCTGTCGATCGTGGAACTCGCCAAGCGCTTTGAAGGCGCCGGCGTCGCCGCCATCGTCTACACCGACATCGACCGCGACGGCATCCTCGCCGGCATCAACTGGGATTCGACCCTTGAGCTTGCCCGCTCGACTTCGATCCCGGTGATCGCCTCGGGCGGCCTCGCCTCCATGGACGATATCGAGCGCATGACGCGCCCCGAATATCAGGTGCTCGAAGGCGCCATTTCCGGCCGCGCCCTTTACGATGGCCGGATTGATTCACGTGAAGCACTGGCAAAATTGAGGGCCGTGGCGTGAGCGAAGAACGGCCTGCCAAATTTGCATGGTGGGCCTATTGGCTCTTTCTCGCCGTCATCGCGCTCTTTGCTTTTGCGCCGGTGATTTCGGTTCTGGTCGCCAGCTCCATTGCCGAAAGCAATGGCTGCAATCTCAATGAGGGCAGCATCAATCCGTGCCTGGTTGCCGGCTCCGACATGGGCCCGACCATCTACACGCTGTTCGTGCTCGGCTGGTTTGCCATAGCCACAATCCCACTCGGTGGCGCCGCGTTCTTCGTCTGGCTCGCCACGCTCATCATTCACCGCATCGCCTGGGGGCAGATGCAAAAGGGCAAACGCTCATGACCCTGAAGACCCGCATCATTCCCTGCCTCGACGTTGCCGGCGGCCGCGTCGTCAAGGGCGTCAACTTCGTCGATCTCATCGATGCCGGTGACCCGGTTCAAGCCGCCATAGCCTATGACGCGGCCGGCGCCGACGAGTTGACCTTCCTCGACATCACCGCCAGCCACGAAGGCCGCGATACGATTTTCGACGTCGTCGCCCGCACCGCCGAACATTGCTTCATGCCGGTCACCGTCGGGGGTGGCGTCCGCTCCATCGAAGATATCCGCAAGCTTCTCCTCGCCGGGGCCGACAAGGTGGCGATCAATTCGGCCGCCGTCAGCGATCCCGATTTCATTTCCCGCGCCGCCGACAAATTCGGCAATCAGTGCATCGTCGTTTCTGTCGATGCCAAGCAGCGGCTCGATGCCAAGGTCGGTGGCGACAATCGCTCCGAATGGGAAATCTACACCCATGGCGGCCGTCGCCCCACCGGCATCGACGCCGTCGAATTTGCCGCCAAAATGGTCGAGCGCGGCGCCGGCGAATTGCTTGTGACCTCCATGGACCGCGACGGCACCAAGTCCGGTTTTGACCTGAAACTCACGCGCATGATTGCCGATGAAGTCGAAGTCCCCGTCATCGCTTCGGGTGGTGTCGGCAAATTGCAGGACCTCGTCGATGGTGTCACCGAAGGTCACGCCAGCGCCGTGCTCGCTGCCTCG
>NZ_JBEVLL010000208.1:0-4559 GCF_040509215.1 Devosia sp. | reverse complement strand
AAAGCACACTGCGTCATGTCGCCTCGGGGGCCCAAAATCGCCCTTCCGGCCGCATGGCCCGGCACCTTCTGCCGGCACTAGACCCGTAGGCAAAACCATGAACGAGTTGCTCAGCAACTACCTGCCGATCGTCATCTTCATCGGCCTGGCTGCCGTTATTGGCCTGGTCCTCATGCTCGCCCCGTTCCTCGTCGCGTTCAAGAATCCGGATCCTGAGAAGGTTTCGGCTTACGAGTGCGGCTTCGACGCCTTCGACGACGCGCGCATGAGGTTCGATGCCCGATTCTACCTGGTGGCGATTCTCTTCATCATCTTCGACCTCGAAGTGGCGTTCCTCTTCCCCTGGGCCGTTGCGTTCCACGATATCGGCTGGTTCGGCTTCTGGTCGGTCATGGCCTTCCTTGGCGTGCTGACCGTCGGCTTTATTTATGAATGGCGCAAAGGAGCTCTGGAATGGGATTGAGCCCCTCCAACGCGACGCTGGTGACGCCCCGTCCCACCGGCGCTCTCGACCCGGCAACCGGCAAGCCCTTTGGCGCCGACGATCCGTTCTTCGCAGGCGTGAACAACGAGCTGGCCGACAAGGGCTTCCTCGTCACCACCGTGTCGCAGCTCATCACCTGGGCCCGTACCGGCTCGCTGATGTGGATGCAGACGGGTCTGGCCTGCTGCGCCGTTGAAATGATGCAGATGTCGATGCCCCGTTACGACATCGAACGTTTCGGCACGGCGCCGCGCGCTTCGCCGCGCCAGTCCGACGTTCTCATCGTCGCCGGCACGCTGACCAACAAGATGGCGCCGGCTCTGCGCAAGGTCTACGACCAGATGCCCGAGCCGCGCTACGTCATCTCCATGGGCTCCTGTGCCAATGGCGGCGGCTATTATCACTATTCCTATTCGGTGGTGCGCGGCTGCGATCGCATCCTGCCCGTGGACGTCTATGTCCCTGGCTGCCCTCCGACCGCCGAGGCGCTTCTTTACGGCATCCTGTTGCTGCAAAAGAAGATCCGCCGCGACGGCACGATCGAGCGATAGGGCCCGGCCATGACCGACACTGTTGAAACCGTCGAGCCCGTCATTGAAGTCCACCCGCTGGTCGCCCTCGGCGAACACATCGTGGCTTCCCTCGGCGAGGCTGTCACCGGCTTCGAGACCGCCTTCGGCGATCTCACCGTTACCGCTCAGCGCGATTCTATCGTCGACGTTGTCACCTTCCTCCGTGACGACGCCAAATGCCGTTTCATCTCCTTCGTGGACGTGTGCGGCGCCGACTATCCCTCGCGCGAATTCCGCTTCGACGTGGTCTACCACTTCATGAGCCCGCACCTGAACCAGCGCGTCCGCGTCAAGGTGCAGGCCGATGAGGCGACGCCCGTTCCCTCGATCACTGGCGTCTTTGCCGGTGCCGACTGGTTCGAGCGCGAGACCTACGATCTCTATGGCGTGCTGTTCTCCGGTCACCCCGACCTGCGCCGCATCCTCACGGACTATGGCTTTGATGGCCATCCGCTGCGCAAGGACTTCCCGCTCACCGGCTTTGTGGAAGTGCGCTACGACGAAGAGCGCCGCCGCGTGGTCTATGAGCCGGTCGCTCTCGCCCAGGAATTCCGCTCGTTCGATTATTTGTCACCCTGGGAAGGTACGGATTACGTGCTGCCCGGTGACGAGAAGGCGAAGAACTGATGTCAGAAGTCGACGTCCGCAATTTCACGATCAACTTCGGCCCGGTTCACCCCTCGGCCCACGGCGTGCTGCGCATGATTCTCGAGCTCGATGGCGAGCTCGTTGAACGTGTCGATCCGCACGTTGGCCTGCTTCACCGCGGCACCGAAAAGCTGATCGAATACAAGACCTACCTGCAGGCTGTTCCCTATTTCGACCGCCTCGACTACGTGGCCCCGATGAACCAGGAGCATGCTTTTGCCCTGGCCGTCGAGCGCATGCTCGGCATCGAAGTGCCGCGTCGTGGCCAGTTGATCCGCGTGCTCTATGCCGAAATCGGGCGGCTCCTCGCTCACCTGATGAACGTGACCACCCAGGCCATGGACATCGGCGCGCTGACTCCGCCGCTTTGGGGCTTCGAGCAGCGCGAAAAGCTCATGGTGTTCTATGAGCGCGCTTCCGGCGCGCGCATGCACGCAGCCTATTTCCGCCCCGGTGGCGTCCATCAGGACCTGCCGCAGGCTCTGGTCGATGACATCGGCACCTTCTGCGACGAATTCCCCGCCGCGCTGGCCGACATCGACACGCTGCTGACCGACAACCGCATCTTCAAGCAGCGTAACGTCGATATCGGCGTCGTCCCGCTGGAAGAAGCGTGGGGCAGGGGCTTCTCGGGCGTCATGGTCCGCGGCTCCGGCGCCGCCTGGGATCTACGCAAGGCCCAGCCCTATGACGCTTATGCTGAGATGGATTTCGATATCCCGACCGGCTCCAATGGCGACTGCTATGATCGCTACCTGATCCGCATGGAAGAAATGCGGCAGGCCAACAAGATCATGAAGCAGTGCGTCGAAAAGCTGAACGCGCCGGAAGGCAAGGGCCCTGTGGCCTCTGTCGACGGCAAGGTCGTTCCGCCCAAGCGCGGTGAGATGAAGCAGTCGATGGAAGCACTGATCCATCACTTCAAGCTCTACACCGAAGGCTTCAAGGTCCCGGCCGGCGAGATTTACGCCGCCGTCGAAGCACCCAAGGGTGAGTTCGGCGTCTATGTGGTGTCCGATGGCACCAACAAGCCCTATCGCTGTCACATCCGCGCTCCGGGCTTTGCCCATCTGAGCTCCATGGACTGGCTCTGCCGCGGCCACATGCTGGCAGACGTCACCGCGATCCTCGGGTCGATTGATATTGTGTTCGGAGAGGTTGATCGCTGATGAGCGTGCGACGCCTTGCAGACGAGTCGGTTCAGCCGGCAAGTTTCGCCTTTAATGATGCTAACGCAGCCTGGGCCGAAAAGCGCATCGCGCTTTATCCGACCGGCCGTCAGCAGTCTGCTGTCATCCCGCTGCTTATGCGTGCGCAGGATCAGGACGGCTGGGTCTCCCGCGCGACCATTGAAAAGGTCGCCGAGATGCTCGGCATGGCCTATATCCGCGTGCTGGAAGTTGCGACCTTCTACACTCAGTTCCAGCTCCAGCCCGTCGGCACCCGTGCCCACGTTCAGGTCTGCGGCACCACCCCGTGCATGCTGCGCGGGGCAGGGGAGCTGATCGAGGTCTGCAAGAGCAAGATCCACCACGACCCGCACCATCTCAATGAAGATGGCACTATGTCGTGGGAAGAAGTCGAATGCGCCGGCGCCTGCGTCAACGCACCGATGGTCACCATTTATCACGACACCTACGAGGACCTGACCGCTGGTCGCCTCGAAGAAATCATCGATGCGTTCCAGGCCGGTAATGGCGCCAGCATCAAGCCGGGCACCCAGATCGAGCGCCTGAACGCTGCCGCCGAAGGCGGTCAGTCGACCTTGCTCGAAATGCCGACGGCCAAGCGCGAAAAGTTCGTTCCGCCGGCTCCACCGGAAGGCGCGGCACCTGCCGCTGCGGCGCCCGCCGCTGCTCCGGCGCCGGCCGCCAAGGCCCCCGAACCGACCACGGCTGCCAAGCCCAAGGACGTCTCGGAAGAATCCGCTCCCGCTCTCAAAGGTACGCCCAAGGAAGCCAAGGTTTCCGAGGCCAAGGCCGAAGGCGAACGCAAGGCTGCCAATGCCTCTGCAAATGCAACCGGTAAGCCTGCCAAGGAAATGCGCGAAGACGCTGTCGGCGCCGAATCCAAGGCGGCCAAGGTCGATGGCGGCAAGGCTCCCGGCAAGAAATCTGCCGATGCCCCCGCTGGCGATGCTGCTGCTACCTCGGTGAAGAAGTCGACGAAGAAGATCGTCGCCGCTCCCGCCGAAGGCCTGAGCCCGACTGCCGAGACCGGTGGCCCCACGCCGCTGTTCCAGAAGCAGGAAGGCCCTGCCGACGATCTCAAGCTGATCTCGGGCGTCGGTCCGGTTCTCGAAGGCAAACTCAACGCTGTTGGCATCACCAAGTGGAGCCAGGTCGCCGCGATGACGCCGGAACAGATCACGGCTCTCGAATCGAGCCTCAACTTCAAGGGTCGCGTTGCGCGTGACAACTGGCTGCAACAGGCCGACGTCCTCGCTCGCGGCGGGGTTGAGGAATATCGCAAGGTGTTCGGGAAGGACCCGCGCTAATGCTCGCTGATAAAGACCGCATTTTTACCAACCTCTACGGCCAGCACGACTGGCGCCTTGAAGGCGCGCGTGCGCGTGGCTCCTGGGTTGGTACGAAGGAATTTCTCGATCAGGGCCGCGATTGGATCACCAACGAGGTCAAGGGTTCGGGTCTGCGTGGCCGTGGCGGCGCTGGCTTCCCCACTGGTCTCAAGTGGAGCTTCATGCCCAAGGTCAGCGACGGCCGTCCGCATTATCTCCTCGTCAATGCTGACGAATCCGAGCCCGGTACGTGCAAGGACCGCGAAATCCTGCGCCACGATCCGCACCATCTGATCGAAGGCTGCCTGATCGCCTCGCGCGCCATGGATGCGCATCT
>NZ_JBEVLL010000207.1:0-15113 GCF_040509215.1 Devosia sp. | reverse complement strand
AAATCGCTCCACTGGAGCGATTTTGCCTGCGGCACAGTTCGAAGTTTTTTGGACAGGACTTTTAGCGGCACTTGATCGCTCGTCGCATGCGGCCAGCCCCCGAACCCACACGGGAACGGTCCCGTGCGCTCAGCATCCCACGCAGCCGTCCGTCTCGACTCGGTCCCGTGCGGGGAATGGGAGGAGTTTTACAATGGTCCGGAGGGGGCGGGGATAAGGTGGATAAGTTGGGCTGGGTGGCTCAGATCAGCACTCGGCGCCGATGGCCTGCTGCGCGGCGGTGGCGCCGGACAGCGAATAGTTCTGGATGACCTGGGTGCCGGCGGCATTGACGCCCTGCACGGTCAGCGCCGAGCCGGCGCGGATGGCGGCAGCGAGCGCTGCAGACTGACCGGAATCGTCAAGCCAGGCCGCATCGGCCTGGGTGAAGAGCGCGAAATTCTGGCCGCCGACGCTGATGGTGGCAACCGAGCCGGTCTGGAAGGTATAGCCGGCCACGATGTTGATCTCGCCCACCACGTCCTCGCCGGGACGATTGGTGATGTAGAGATAGGCCTGGCCTTCGGCGGCCGGGTCCGAGGTCTTGGGCTTGGTCATGGCAAAGCAGATGGTGCCTGAGCCATCGTCGGCCGCATAGCTCGACCAGTCCCGGAAATCGCCCAGCACCCGCGCCGACTGCGCCAGCGCCGGCAGGGCGGTGGCAAGTACAAGGGCCAGGGCGAGAGCGGACTTGTTTCCAAAGGTCATGGACGGGAGGCTCACAGCATTGAAACGGGCGCGGGCCGAAGCCCGGCGCCCTTTATGGTCTAAACGCAAGGGTGGGCAAAGCCCAAATCACTTGCAGGCGGCGTCGATGGCGTTCATCGCGGCGGTGGCGCCGGAGAGCGAATAGGTGTCGGTGGTATTGGTGCCGCGCTGCGACGTGCCCTTGATCAGCAGTTGGCTGCCAGCCTTGAAGGCGGTGACAAAGCCCGCTTCGTCGCCCGTCGAGGCGAGCCAGGCGGCCGAGCCTTCGGTGACCATGGGATAGGACTTGCCATCGACGGAGGCGCTGGCATTGGCTGCGGTGGCGTTAAACGGATAGCCAATCAGGGTCTGCACCTCGTTCTTGGTGCCGAGGCCCTTGCGATGGATGATCATGAAATGGATCGGATCGCGATTGGCGCCCGAAGGCTCGGACTTCGTCGGCGTCGCCGAAATATAGCAGATCTGGCCGCTGGCATCGGTAGCCTGCCAGGCGCTCCAGGCGTTGAACGAGCCCAGTTCCGTGGCTTGCTGCGCCTGGGCGGCCGCTGCAAAAGTCACGAGGGCAGTTACCGCGAGTCCAAAAACGAGACCACCGGTCTTTGTCTTCATTGCCAATTTTTCCTCTTTTCGCTGCCAGTCCGCGGGGGATGCGTCCGCCCAGCATGCCGCAAACATGGTTACCAAGCTGTCAAGCGGGGCTTTCGTGCGCCGCTTTTGCCTCAAATGCTCGGCAAAGGCGGCGGCAATTTGGCAGGTCCGCGGGACGATACCCCGCTTTGAACCCGAACGGTTAAATTGAGGCTAACGCTTGCGTGAGGACAGGCGATGTCAGGCGGCGAGCGGATAGGTCTCTTCCACCACATAGGGTCCGCCACCGACCGAATCCCGACTCGAAAACAGTACGAAGCGCGCCACAGAGAAGTTGAGGGGTTCGAAGCGCCCCGCTTCGGCGATGAAGCGGGCGACATCTTCGGCAGCGGTGCCGCGCAACCGGGCGAGACTGACATGGGGCACGAATTTTCGCCCTTCGGGCGGCAGTCCCGCGCGCTGCAGCATGCGCTCATGGGCCGATTGCAGGCGATTGAGGGCCTCGCTGGGTTCGACCCCGGCATAGAGCGCGCGAGGTTTGTCGCCGCCGAAAGTGCCGAGATGGGTCAGCCGGACGGGGAACCTCAGGCTCTGGCTGAGATAGTCGAGATTGTCGACGACGTCATTGGCCGTCTGGTTGTCGACATCGCCGATGAACCTCAAGGTAATGTGATAATTTTCCGGGTCGATCCAGCGCGCGCCGCTTAGGCCGCCACGCTTTAACGACAGGGCAAAACCCACGTCGGAGGGGATTTCGAGGCCGGTAAAAAGCCGGGGCATGGCAGTTCTCCCAGGCAGGAGCGACCGAATCTTGGACTAGAGCGTAACACAATCGGGTCATCTGGCCAGTCACAGATGTCGCAGCATTCCGTTTCGCCTTGTAAATCAACGGGTCCGAATCCATATTTGCACTCAAGTGGCAAAAGCCAATTGCCCCCGGCGGTGATATCGACCGCGATTTTCCAAGGGAAAGGGAATTAGAATGGCTGAATATGACCGTCAGACCCTCGGTGCGCGGGCCGGCTCGGCCGCGGCCATCGACGAGGGCCTTCGCAGCTATATGCTGCGCGTTTACAACTATATGGGCCTCGGCCTCGTGGTAACCGGCCTTGTGGCCTACTTCACGAGCCAGTGGGCCATGTCGAGCCCGGCAAATGCCGAGTTGCTCTATGGCAGCCCGCTTGCATGGGTCATCATGCTCTCGCCGCTGGCCTTCGTGCTGGTGCTTAGCTTTGGCATCAACAAGCTCTCCGTTGGCGCTGCTCAGGCCGTATTCTGGGCCTTTGCCGCCGTCATGGGCCTGTCGCTGTCGTCGATCTTCCTGGTCTATACCGGCGCGTCCATCGCCAAGGTGTTCTTCATCACTGCCGCTACCTTCGGCGCGATGAGCCTTTATGGCTACACCACCAAGCGTGACCTGACCGGCATGGGCAACTTCCTGATGATGGGCCTGATCGGCATCATCATCGCCTCGATCGTCAATATTTTCATGCAGTCCTCGATGATGGATTTCATCATCTCGGTCGTTGGCGTCCTGATCTTCACGGGTCTTACCGCCTATGACACCCAGAAGATCAAGGAAAGCTACTCGGACGCCTATGGCGCCGACGTTATGGCCAAGAATGCCATCATGGGCGCGCTGTCGCTCTACATGGACTTCATCAACCTGTTCCTGATGCTCCTGCGCCTGTTCGGCAATCGCGAGTAAGCGACAGCTTCCTTGATTGCCTAATCAAGGAATTTGGTTGGACTGATATTCGGACCGCAGCTTACAAAGGCTGCGGTCTTTTTCTTTTGTGCTGCGCCATGTCCGATTTTTCCCTCCGCCCGTTCGCCTGGTCCGACGTTCCCGCCATCACCACGATCTACCGGCACTATGTCGAGAACTCCGCCATCACCTTCGATACCGAAGCACCGGGCGAAGAAGGGATCGCTGAGAAATATGCGGGCCTCTTGAAACTGGGTCACCCGGTCATCATCGCGGAACGGGCCGGCAAGGTGCTGGGCTATGCCTATGCGAGCTTTTATCGACCGCGCGCCGCCTATCGCTTCACCTGCGAAGATTCGATCTATCTCGACCCCACCGAGACGGGGAAGGGCCTGGGCAAGGCGCTGCTCACCGAATTGCTCGTGCAATCGAAAGCACATGGTTTCAAGCAGATGCTGGCCGTCATTACCGCCGATACGGCCAATTCCATCGCCATCCACGAAAAATTCGGTTTCGAGCATGTCGGCTACTACAAGTCCGTCGGCCTGAAGTTTGACCGCTGGCACGATATCGTGCACCTGCAAAAGGCGCTTTGAAGCGGTGGCCCTGCTCACGCTGATGGTGGGCCTGCCTGGTTCGGGCAAGACGACGCGGGCCAAGGCGCTTGCAGCGCAGACCGGCGCCCTGCGCCTGACGCCGGACGAGTGGCAGACGCGGCTTTTCGCTGACGACATGCATCACCCCGACCACGACCTGCGACACAACACGGTGGAAGCGATCATGTGGGACGTCGCTGCCCATATCCTGGCGGGTGGTGGCGACGTCATTCTCGATTTCGGCTTTTGGAGCCGGGCCGAGCGGATCGGCTTTGCGCACAGGGCGCGGGCGCTCGGGGCGGATTGCCGCGTGCAGTTTGACGCGGTGCCGATCGAGGAGCTGGAACGTCGGATTGCCGGGCGCAACGAAGGGGCCGGCGTGGGTCATTTCGTCATCCCGGTGACGAAATTGCACGAGTGGGCCAAACTTTTCGAGGCGCCCGACGCCGACGAACTGGCGGGAAATTTCAGCCTGCCAGTGACTTCTTCATCGGATAGCCATTGACCATGCGGCCGGTGGCCTGCGGGCCGTCGAGCTGCCAGCCGGCGCGCTCGTAAAAGCGGCGGGCGGTGATGGTGGCTTCGAGCCGGCCTTCATCAAAACCGAGGGCCTGCAGTTCGGCCTCGAGCCGGGTGAGGATGGCGGTGCTGAGACCCTGCGAGCGCATGTTGGGCGCGACGTAATTGAGCGCGACTTCGCCGGAGCGGTTTATGGCGCCGACGGCACCGATCACGTCGGATAGTTCTGCTACGAACATCAGCAGATTGGGATTGGCGAGCATTGCCGCGACGCCTTCGGGCGTCTTGTTTTTTGTCCAGGCGGCAATCGCTGCGGGATCATTGGCGTGATCGGGGGCGCAGAGTTCGATGATGGAGGCTGTCAGAATGCGGCTCATGGCCGGTACATCGTCCGGCCCGGCCCGACGGACGAGAATGCTCATCCAACGACGGCCAGATCGGGATCGAGGACGCGCAGGACTTGGGAGAGGTCATGGCCGCGCTTGAGGATACGGCCCTGCTGGTTGGTGATTAGATATTGGCCCTGCTTGGCGCGCAGCTTTGGATTTTTCTCGACGACGAAAAGTGGGCGTTCGGAAACCCGGGCATAGATGGAAAAAAGCGCCCGGTCCTTGAGGAAATCCATGGCGTAGTCTCGCCATTCTCCCTGTCCGACCTTGCGGCCATAGACGGACAGAATCTGCATCAGTTCGCGACGGTCGAAGGCGACGACGGGCTGTACGGGGCGGGCCGGCTGGTTCTGCGGTTCACCGACATGCACCAGCGAAAGACTGGCTGGAGACTCATTTGGCTGACGACCCTGCACGCGTTTCTCCAAGGAGATTCATGTCATCGGACAGTCATGATCGGCATATTCCGGAAGCTTGGCAAGGACGAAAAAATCCAATTTCGGCCACGATTCGTCCCTCAAGACGCCCCATTGGACCGGCATCTTATCACCATTGCCTCCAGCGGCTGGCAACCGGGCCGACCGAGCCCCCAACCATGACGTCCGGTTGCCAGTCTCCTATCTGACCTCCAAAGTCAGTCACGCCTGCTCCAAGCCCCCGGAGCAGGCGTTTTCTTTGTCCGGCTGTCAGGGTTCGTAAGCGCCTGCCGCAAGGATCGCGCCGGGCAGACCGCCACGCTCCTGCTGAACGACGATCGCGATGCCGGTATTGGCCGCGCCCAGCACTTCGCCGAGCGGCAGCTTGAGTTCGGCGCCGGTTTCGCTTTCCCACATGCCCAGCACCTGCCGTCCGGTCACCACCTGCGTATAGACCATGGACTTGCCGGCATTCTCGCCGCTGTCGATCTTGACGTCGGCGCGATTCATATAGGTGACGAGCCAAACCACGGCGTCGGAGAGATCGGCCTTGGGCGGCACGGAAATTTTCAGCATGTCGCCATTGAGGGTGAGGTCGAGGGTGAGCGGCAGGCTGGCGCGGTCTACGGCCTGCTGAACCTCGTTGCGGCGCGAGCCGACCACGGCCTTGGCGCCATTGACGACGATCTGAGGGGTATAGATGCGCGAGGATCCCCAGCTCTTGGCATAGGCGCGCTGGCGGTCGGAATAGGCTTCCTGGGCGAAAGTGTCCTTCCAGCCCACATAGTCCCAATAGTCGACGTGAAATGCGAGGGCGACGACATCGTCGCGTTCAGCAAGAGCGGTCAGCAGCGCATCGGCCGGCGGGCAGGACGCGCAACCCTGGCTCGTGAACAGTTCCACCACGGCCTTGGGTTCTATGTGCTGCTCCTCCGACGAGGCGGCGCCAAGCACAACAAAATTAGCCGCCAGCGCCAAAGCGAGGCCGATGAGGGGTCTTGCAATCATGGGCAAGGTTGTATTCTGGCCCGGTGTCCGCTGCCTAGTCAAAAGAGGGTGAGAAGGCGGAATCGGCGTCGTCTGCGCCCGAAACGAAAACGGCGGCCTTTGGGGCCGCCATTCTTCTGCGATCTCGTTTGGTGCCTAAGCAGCGACGAGGCTGCGCAGGACGTAGTGCAGGATGCCGCCGTTCCGGAAATAGTCGAGCTCGTTGGCCGTATCGATGCGGCAGCGGGTTTCGATATTGAGCACTGAGCCATCGGCGCGGGTGATCTTCACATTGACGGTGGCGCGGGGTTCGATCTGTTCCACTCCGGCAATATCGACGGTTTCGGTGCCGTCGAGGCCGAGGCTCTGCCAGCTTTCGCCGTCCTTGAACTGCAGCGGGATGACGCCCATGCCAACCAGGTTCGAGCGGTGGATGCGTTCGAAAGACTGGGCGATGACGGCCTTGACGCCGAGGAGGTTGGTGCCCTTGGCGGCCCAGTCACGCGAGGAGCCGGTGCCGTATTCCTTGCCGGCAAAGATCACCAGCGGCGTATTCTTGGCCTGGTAGGCCATGGCGGCATCATAGATGGCCATCTGCGAGCCATCGGGGCCCTTGGTGAAGCCGCCTTCGACGCCGTCGAGCATCATGTTCTTGATGCGGATATTGGCGAAGGTGCCGCGCATCATGATTTCATGATTGCCGCGACGGGAGCCGTAGGAGTTGAAATCCTTCGGCGCGACCTGACGCTCGATGAGATATTTGCCTGCGGGCGTAGCCGCCTTGAACGAACCGGCCGGCGAAATGTGGTCGGTCGTGATGGAATCGAGGAAAAGGGCGAGCACGCGGGCCGAAACCACGTCGGTGACGGGTTTTGGCTCGATGGTCAGGTCCTCGAAATAGGGCGGGTTCTGCACATAGGTGGAGGAGCCGTTCCAGCCATAGGTTTCGCCGCCTTCGACGGAGATGGCCTGCCAGAGCTTGTCGCCCTTGAACACGTCCGAGTAGCGCTTGCGGAACATGTCGGCATTGACGTGCTGGCGCACGATCTCGGCGATCTCATGGTTGGAGGGCCAGATGTCCTTCAGATAGACCGGCTTGCCATCCTTGCTGGTGCCGAGCGGCTCGGTGGTGATGTCGACATTGAGCGTGCCGAGAAGGGCATAGGCGACGACCAGCGGCGGGGAGGCGAGATAGTTGGCCCGCACATCGGGGTTCACGCGGCCTTCAAAATTGCGGTTGCCCGAAAGCACCGAGGCGGCGACGAGCTTGTTCTCGTTGATCGTGTCGGAAATGGCCTGGGGCAGGGGACCGGAATTGCCGATGCAGGTGGTGCAGCCATAGCCGACGAGATTGAAGCCGATGGCATCGAGATCGGCCTGCAGGCCAGCGGCGGTCAGGTAGTCGGTGACGACCTGCGAGCCGGGGGCCAGGGAGGTCTTGACCCAGGGCTTTGAATTGAGGCCAAGGGCGCGTGCCTTGCGGGCGACGAGGCCAGCCGCGACCAGCACCGAGGGATTGGACGTATTGGTGCAGGAGGTGATGGCGGCGATGACGACCGAGCCATCGGTGATGTGGTAGTCGGTGCCCTTTACGGGGAAGGCGGCCTCTTCGGGAATGTCGTGGACGCCATTGGCGCCTTCATCGACGAAGCGGCTTTCCTGCTTGTCGGCGGGAAGGCGGGTGCGCTCTATGCGGCCGCCCGAGAGTTCGGGCAGAGCGGCGTCGAAAGCGCGGGTGACGTCTTTGAGCGCGACACGATCCTGCGGCCGCTTTGGACCCGAGAGCGAGGGCACGACGGTGAATAGGTCAAGCTCGAGCGTCGAGGTGAAGGTCGGGTCGGGCGTATCCGTCGTGCGGAACATGCCCTGGGCCTTGGAATAGGCTTCGACCAGCGCCACGCGATCGGGATCGCGACCGGTCGTCGAGAGGAATTTCAGCGTATCGGCGTCGACGGGGAAATAGCCGCAGGTGGCGCCGTATTCGGGGGCCATATTGGCAATGGTCGCCTGGTCTTCGAGGCTGAGATAGTCGAGGCCCGGCCCAAAGAATTCGACGAACTTGCCGACCACGCCCTTCTTGCGCAGCATTTCAGTGACGGTCAGCACCAGGTCGGTGGCAGTGATGCCTTCATTGATTTTTCCGACCAGCTTGAAGCCGACGACTTCGGGGATCAGCATGGTGATCGGCTGGCCGAGCATGGCCGCCTCGGCCTCGATGCCGCCGACGCCCCAGCCGAGCACGGCAAGGCCATTGACCATGGTCGTGTGCGAGTCGGTGCCGACGAGCGTATCGGGATAGGCGACGGTTTCGCCATCCTCGTCCTTGGTCCAGACGGTCTGGGACAGGTATTCGAGGTTCACCTGGTGGCAGATGCCGGTGCCGGGGGGCACGACGCGGAAATTATCGAAGGCCGACTGGCCCCAGCGCAGGAATTCATAGCGCTCGCCATTGCGCTCGTATTCGAGTTCGACATTCTGCTGGAAAGCGAGGGGGGTGCCGAAGGAGTCGACCATCACCGAGTGGTCGATGACGAGGTCGACGGGGACGAGCGGATTGATTTTTTGCGGATTGGCGCCGAGCTTTGCGGTGGCGTCGCGCATGGCTGCCAGGTCGACGACGGCGGGAACGCCGGTAAAGTCCTGCATCAGCACGCGGGCCGGGCGATACTGGATTTCATATTCGGAGGTGCGGGTGACGAGCCATTCGGCAATGGCCAGAATGTCTTCCTTCTTCACCGTGCGGTTGTCTTCAAAACGCAGCAGGTTTTCGAGCACGACCTTCATCGAGCCGGGAAGCTTGGAGACGCCCGCCAGACCGTTCTTTTCCGCTTCAAGGATGGAAAAGTAGGTATAGGTCTTGCCACCGACCGTCAGGGTCGACTTGGATTTGAAGCTGTCTAGTGAGGCCACTTGCTCCGCCCTTTGCTGCTGTAACGCTGCCTACCGGAGAGCAATGGGGGCCGCCGGTAAAACCGCGCTTTGCTGGAATGACTCTAATCTATGTCCTTTATAGTCAATCGGAAAAGCCCTTGCCAGTCTCGCCCGTGGTTCAATACGAGATGGGGTCATGACTGAACGGCACGTCCATTCTTTGCTCTGCCTCAAGACTTTCGCGCTGGGCGTCGGTCGCGGCGAAACCGTGCTGGCGCGCGATATCGCGCTGTCGGTTCCGGCGGGCAGCGGCTTGATGCTGCGCGGCCCGAACGGCGCCGGAAAGTCGACGCTGCTTCTTACCCTGGCGGGTCTTCTCGACCCGCTCGAAGGGTCGGTGGTGATTGAGGGGTATGACGAGGATTTTGGTCCTGCTTTCCATCATTGCGGGCATCGCAATGCCATCCGCCCACGACTGACTGCGATTGAAACGCTGGAGTTCTGGTGTGGTATCAACGGCAATGCCGCCCTGCCGGTTGCCGAGGCGCTCGATCGCGTCGGTCTTTCGAGACAAGCCAAGCTCGATGCGGCCTATCTTTCGGCAGGCCAGCAGCGGCGTCTGGCGCTGGCTCGCCTGTTGGTTTCCGCGCGCCCGGTCTGGCTTCTCGATGAACCGACATCCGCGCTCGACACGGAGGGCCAAAGGCTGTTGGCAGGATTGATCGATGATCATCTCGCCGCCGGCGGTATTGTCGTCATCGCCAGCCACGATGATATCGCGGTCGACGGGCTTGCCGTGCTGACGTTGGAGAGCGGCGCATGAGCGGCTTTCTCTCGGTTCTTTCTCGCGAAATCCGCCTGAGCCTGCGCGGTGGCGGCGAAATTCTGACGCTGGTGCTGTTCTTCGTTATCGTCGGGGCTGTCGTGCCCTTCGCGGTGGGGCCGGACAAGGCGCTCCTGGCGCGCATTGCGCCGGGTATCGTCTGGATCGCGGCCTTCCTTGCCATGCTGCTTGGCCTCGAAAAACTTTTCGGGCCCGATAGGGCCGATGGCACGCTGGCGCTCTACCGGCTTGCCGATATCCCGCTTTCGGCCGTGGTTGCCGCAAAAGTGATTGCCCATTGGCTGACCGCGGCCCTGCCGCTGATCCTGGCTTCGCCGGCTCTCGCGCTGCTTCTTGCCATGGATGGCGAAACATTTGGGCGCACTGTGCTGTCCCTGCTTCTTGGTACGCCGGCTCTGGCAGGCTTTGGGGCAATCGGGGCCGCGGTAACCGTAGCCACGCGGCGGGGTGGGCTGCTCGCGCCCATCCTCATCGCCCCGCTCTCCGTGCCCGTCCTGATCTTCGGTGTCGGGGCCATCTCCGCCAGTGGTGGACCGGACCAGGCGCAGGCCGCCGCGTTGTTGCTTGCGGCACTCAGTCTCATGGTCTTGGTGCTGTCTCCCTTCGCGGCGGCCCTTGCGATAGATTGGGGTGAAGACTAAGCGTTTTTGGCAAAGTGATTGCCATTTTGCCAAAAAGCGCTGAGACACCATGCGTTCCGAGAGCCCCATCGAAGCATGACCATCGACACCACGCCAAAAATGACCTGGTGGAACAGGCTGTCCCACCCAGGGCAGTTCGTCGCGCTGACGCGCCCACTCATCCTGCCGCTGGCGCTTGTCACCGGCGTGCTGTTCGCTGCGGGCCTCTGGTATGGCTTGTTCTCCTCGCCGCCGGAGAAGTACATGGGTGACACGGTGCGCATCATGTATGTGCACGTGCCCACGGCCTGGCTCAGCCAGTTTGTCTACGCCACCATGGCCGTTTCGGCGCTGGGTACGCTGGTCTGGCGCCATCCCATGGCCGATGTGTCGATGAAGGCTGCGGCGCCGCTGGGCGCCGCCTTTACCGCCATGGCGCTTTTCACCGGCTCGCTCTGGGGCCGGCCGACATGGGGCACGTTCTGGGAATGGGACGGGCGGATGACGTCTACGCTCGTTCTCCTCTTCATCTATCTCGGCATTGTCGCGCTCTGGCGCGCCTTTGACGATCAGTTGCGTGCCGCCCGCGTCGTTGCGGTCTTCACCCTTGTGGGTGCGGTCAACATTCCGGTCATAAAATTTTCGGTGGACTGGTGGAGCACGCTGCACCAGCCGGCCAGCGTTTTTCGCGCCGATGGCCCGACCATGCCGGGCGAAATTTTGACGCCGCTTTTCGTCATGTTCTTCGCCTTTACGTTCCTGTTCGTGACGCTGCAGCTCGTTGCCATGCATACCGAGGTGCGTCGCCGTCGCATCACCACGCTGGAACGTCGCGCCGCACGGGGAGACGCACGATGATCGCCCTTGGCGCCCATGCCGAATTCATCATTGCCGCCTATGTCGGGGTCTTTGCGGGCCTTGCCGGCCTCGTCGGCTGGACTGTGTTTGCTGCCCGCCAGACCAAGCGGCGGCTTGAAGAACTTGGCGATGCTCGTACGGGCAACCCTGCGCAATGAGGAAACTTCTCTTTGCCGCGCCGCTGCTGCTGCTTGTGGGGCTGATCGCGGTCTTTGCCTCGACCATCAATCGCGATCCAAACCTTGTCCGCTCCGTGCTGATCGACAAGCCTGCGCCCGAATTCACGCTCGCCCCGGTGGAGGGCCTGGACGTGCCCGGTTTCGATACGGCCGCACTCAAGGGCGAGCCGACCGTGGTCAATGTCTTTGCCTCCTGGTGTATTCCCTGCCGCGATGAGCATCCGCTGCTTGAAGCGCTCAAGGCAGAGACTGGGGTCCGGCTTTTCGGCATCAATCATTCCGACGCGCCCGAGAATGCGCGGGCGTTTCTGGCGGAGTTGGGCAATCCCTATGACGCCATAGGAGCCGATCGGGACCGGCGGGTTTCCATCGATTGGGGCGTCTATGGCGTGCCGGAAACCTTTGTCGTCGATGGATCGGGCAAGATCACCTTCAAGCATGTCGGTCCGCTGAGCGCCGAAGCGATCGAGAGCGAATTGATCCCCGCCTTGGAAAAGGCGCGGCTCTAGCCCACACTCGTTTGCGCGAGGAGGAACGAGCATGAGCCGCACCGACAGCGCCAGCCGTATCGTGGATGCGACGCCCGAAGCGGTCTATGCCGCCATGACCGACCCTGCATCGATGGTCGTCTGGCTGCCGCCGGCGGGTATGCGTGGGGAGATGCTGGAGTTCGATCTGCGTGCCGGCGGACACTATCGCATGGTGCTGCATTACGAAGACCCGAGCATAGCGGGCAAGACGGGCGAGAATTCCGACGATGTCGCGGTACGCTTTGTTGATCTCGTGCCCGGAGCGCTCGTTTCGCAAGCGGTCGATTTCGTCTCCGATGACCCCGCTTTTGCCGGGACCATGGTGATGAACTGGATGCTTCGGCCGGTGCCGGAAGGCACAGAGGTGACCATTCGCGCCGAAAACGTGCCCAGCGGCATCAGTGCAGAAGACCATGCGGAGGGCCTCGCGTCGTCCCTGGAAAACCTCGCGAAATTCCTCGAGGGTTGAGGGTCCTATGCCCTCATAGCAGCTCGCGCCGCGCGGCTTCGACCACGGCGTTGGTCAATTCCGAGAACTGACCGGCTGCGAGGCGACTGACCTGCCAGTGCAGGGACACGTCGAGCACGGCCCCGGGTACCAGTTCGACGAGACGGCCGGATGCAAGATGATCGCGCACGAGATGAATGGGGTTAAGACACCAGCCCATGCCGAGGAGGCACGCTTCGACAAAGCCTTGCGTCGAGGGCAGGAAATGGGTGGGGCCGCTGACGTCCTTGCCAAAGACGTGCTTGATCCAGTCGCGCTGCAACAGGTCCTTCTGGTTGAAGGTCATGGCGGGCGCATGCGCCAGGGCCTCGCTGGTTACGCCCTGAGGAAAATGACGGTGCATGAAATCGGGACTGGCGGTTGCGTGATAGCGCAGGCGTCCGAGGGGAATGGTGCGGCAGCCGGCCACGGGTTCGGCGAGCGCGGTGACGGCCGCCAGCACGCGGCCGCGGCGTAACGCCTCGGCGGTGTGTTCCTGATCGTCGACGGTGATATTGAGCAGGACAGTGGAGTTCTGCGAAAAGGCAGCTACGGCGGGAAGAAACCAGGTGCCGAGGCTGTCGGCATTGACGGCAATGTCGACCGTGGTCGGCCCCACCTGCTGATCACCCAAGGCCGGAAGGTGTTTCAGCAGATCATTTTCCAGCATGCCGACCAGTTCCATATGGCGGCAGAGCCAGGCGCCCTTTTCGGTCGCGACGCAGGGCGTGCCGCGTTCGATCAATACCGTGCCCATGCGCTCCTCGAGTTGCCGGACGCGCTGGGAAATGGCCGATGGGGTGACGTTGAGGGCGCGCGCGGCCTTTTCGAAACTGCCGGTCTGCACGATCCGGGCGACGGCAAGGGCGGCGGAATAGTCGATCATGGATTAGCTCAGCTAATTCGATGTTATGTAGATTAAATTGCCTAATCATGCTGGGTCCATTAGCGCAAGGGCATGGATATTCCGGTTTTCATCGCGGGCCTTTCCGTCGGCCTCAGTCTCATCGTCGCCATCGGTGCGCAAAATGCCTTCGTGCTGCGGCAGGGGCTCAGGGGCGAGCATGTCTTTGCCGTCTGCCTTGTCTGTGCGCTGTCGGATGCAGCGCTGATCGTTCTCGGCGTGACGAGCTTTGGGCGTATTGCAGCGCTGTTGCCCTGGATCGATCCGGTCATGCGGTTCGGCGGGGCGGCTTTTCTGATCTGGTATGGCGGACGAAGCCTCATTTCCGCTTTGAAATCACGGAGCGCGCTATCTGTTGGTGCCGGGGATGGTGCCAGGACGCTGGTGACCACGCTGCTTGCCTGCCTTGCCATCACCTGGCTCAATCCGCACGTCTATCTCGATACGGTCGTGCTGCTCGGCACCATTTCGACGCAGTTTTCCGGGCGCGAAGTGTATTTTGCCTCCGGGGCCATTGCGGGATCCTTCGTCTTCTTTTTTGCCCTCGGTTATGGCGCAGCGTTTTTGCGTCCTATCTTCGCCAAACCGTTTGCCTGGCGTATTCTCGAGGCGATCATCGCCGTGGTCATGTGGGCCATCGCCCTCAAATTGGTCTTCGGCGCCTGATCTTCTTTCGCGAGAGGCGCCAATGTACCTGCCCGAACATTTCAAGGAAATCGATCCGCAGGAGGTCGCCGCCGTGATCGCCGCGGCGCCGCTCGGTTGCGTGGTCGCGAACACGGCGGCAGGATTGATTGCCAATCACATGCCGATCCTTCTCGACAAGCGCGGTGACCTGGTCGGCCATATCGCCCTTGCCAATGACATGCACCGGCTGATTGCCGAGGCGCAGGAGGTGCTGGTCATCTTTCGCGGCGTCGACGGCTATGTCTCGCCCAATTTCTATCCGAGCAAGGCGGAGCACCATAAGCAGGTGCCGACCTGGAATTATCAGGTCGTGCATATGCATGGCACGATCAGTTTCCAGCACGATGAAAGCAGCAAGCGGGCGGCTGTGGGCCTCCTCACCCGCGAGCACGAGCGGCGGCTCAATGGCGAACAGGCCTGGCGCATGGCCGACGCCCCGGCCGACTATATGACCGACATGCTGGGCAAGATCGTTGGCTTCCGCATTGCGGTGACCCGGACGATCGCCAAGTCAAAACTCAGCCAGAACCGCGATGCCAGGGATTTCGAGGGCGCCGTGGACGGTTTGAAGTCTTCAGGTCAGGATGAGTTGGCGGCGCGCATGGCGGCCTTGCCGGGCCGGGAGTGAGTTCCAGAATCGGGAAAAATGCGCCAGCTTCCGGCCAAAGGCGAAGGAAGCATCATGGACGGCAAAGTTAGGGTCATCGGCTCGGAAACCCTCTCGGATGACTGGGGTACGCTGACGCGGGTCACGCTGGACTATCGGCGCGACGACGGCACGGTGCAGCGGCTTAGCCGCGAGAATTACGACCACGGCAATGCCGCGGCGATCCTTCTCTTCAATCCCGAAAGGCGCACAGTCCTGCTGGTGCGCCAGTTCCGCTATCCGGTGCTGGCCAATGGCGATGCGGCTTTTCTGCTCGAAGCCTGTGCGGGGCTCCTCGATGGCGACGACCCGCAGACCTGTGCCCGGCGCGAGGCCATGGAAGAAATGGGCCATGAGCCGCGCGACATCGTGCATGTCAGCGACATCTATATGTCGCCCGGCTCGGTGCAGGAAAAGGTCAGCCTCTTTGTCGGCCACTATGACCAAAGCACCTATCGGCATACTGGCGGGGGGCTCGTCGAAGAGGGCGAGGAGCTGGAAGTGTTGGAGATGGGACTCGACGATGCCATGGCCGCC
>NZ_JBEVLL010000206.1:0-9925 GCF_040509215.1 Devosia sp. | reverse complement strand
CTCAGTTCTGATTTGGACTGCGATCGCTTGGATTATCTTCGACGAACAGCGTTGCACGCTGGCCTTCCATACGGGGGCGTCGATGTAAACTATTTGGTCGACAATATCACATTGGACGATGAAGAAACGCCTTGCGTTCGAGCAAAGGCTGTAGGTCCTGCCGACCATTTTTTGATGTCTCGTTCCTATGACTATGCGCAACTGCCATTTGATAAAGCTGTTGTTGGTTTCGAAGAGGCACTGAAAATAGTGTTAACTTCGATGCATAAGGACGGGGCGCTCGACTTGCGTCGGGCAACTCTTGTTGAAAAAATCGCCAATCGAGAATGGCAATACTTTGACGACCAGCGTCTTTATGAGCGCATGCGTGAATATAAGGCGTCGATTTCAGAAAATTCAGAAAAGGCGAATGTTCTCTTATATCTTAGGTGCATATTTGAGCGCAGGGCCCCAAAATTGGTATATTCATCGGAATATATTAGTGGCGAGGAAAAAAGCCACGCCGATGAGTTCTCGAACAAAATCACCTCGGTGCGTGAGGTGGCGCAGAAGGTGTTTTCTGAGTTTGGTCTTCCCGATGAAAGGTGGTTTATTTGGGACACCACATTCCGCTTGATGAAAGGAAAGGAGTCGGGACAACGAATTAGAGTTGAGCGCGATTCTGACGGCAAACGAGTGGGGGTCGACATCGACGAGGATTTGGGAACCTTAACTTCTAAATTTCATGCCGCTGTAAAACGGCACATCCGAGTCTACGCGTGCCTTATTGATGAGGTCGAGCCGAAGATATTGCGTGACAAGATGCGCGCGCGAATTGATTCCGAATTGCAGCCTTGAAGAATATTGGTGCCCCAGCGGTCGTAGAAAGCGCCATTGCGTAACTGCGTATCTAGTTGGGCAGGCGCTTGACGTAATTGCACATCCTAGCTGGCTATTTGAGCCTAAGTCATCGCCTTCTCACGTTAAATAGTTTTACACGGAGCGATTCGCCGGTTGGACTGTTCGAAGCGCCGAAAATTCGAAGGATCGGCTCAGTTTACTACCACCGACAACGTGTCCAGCTACATCTCTCGTTGGTGTTTGCCCTCGTCTCTGAGCCTTGGCCGACCACTCGAGCGTAGCTCCCGTGGACTTCTCTTCTGAAACCTCTCCACTGGAGAGACTTCGCCGCTATGCGGGTTAGTGACTGGATGGTGCTGGCAACCACCTGATGTCCTCCAGGCCTTCGCCGGGGTGACAATCTGCGTGCGTTAGCCGTGTGGTGACAAGTTAATCCACTTCCCCCGACAACGTATCCAGCTCCATCTCCCGCAGTCGCTTGACCTCGTCGCGCAGTCTCGCCGCCTTCTCGAACTCCAGGTTCGTCGCGGCTTCGCGCATCTCGCGTTCGAGGTCCTTGATGACCGTCGCGAGGTTGTCGCCGGTGACGACCTTCTCCTTGCCGTCCTTGCCTTTTCCGATGCTGACCGTGACGTGGTCTTTTTCATAGACGCTGTCGACGATGTCGTTGATGCGGGCTTTGACGCTCTGGGGCGTGATGCCGTGTTCGACGTTGTAGGCGATCTGCTTTTCGCGGCGGCGGGTGGTTTCGGCGAGGGCCCGCTCCATGGAGCCGGTTTCCTTGTCGGCATAGAGGATCACGCGGCCATCGACGTTACGCGCGGCGCGACCGATGGTCTGGATGAGACTGGTTTCGGAGCGGAGGAAGCCTTCCTTGTCGGCGTCGAGAATGGCGACGAGGCCGCATTCTGGGATGTCGAGGCCTTCGCGCAGGAGGTTGATGCCCACCAGCACGTCGAAGGCGCCGAGGCGGAGATCCCTGATGATCTCGATGCGCTCGATGGTGTCGACATCGGAGTGCATGTAGCGCACGCGAATACCCTGCTCGTGCATGTATTCGGTGAGGTCTTCGGCCATCTTCTTGGTGAGCACCGTGCAGAGGGTGCGGTAGCCCTTGTTGATGGTCTGGCGGATCTCGTCGATGACGTCGTCCACCTGATGGGTGGCGGGGCGGATTTCGACGGGGGGATCGATGAGGCCGGTGGGGCGGATGACCTGTTCGGCAAAGACGCCGCCGGCCTGTTCCATTTCCCATGAGCCGGGGGTCGCCGAGACATAGACCGATTGCGGGCGCATGGCGTTCCACTCCTCAAAGCGGAGGGGGCGGTTGTCCATGCAGCTTGGCAGGCGGAAGCCGTATTCGGCGAGGGTCGCCTTGCGGCGAAGGTCGCCGCGATACATGGCGCCGAGCTGGCCGATGGTGACGTGGGATTCGTCGACGAAGACGAGGGCATTATCGGGCAGGTATTCGAAGAGGGTCGGAGGTGGCTCGCCGGGGCGGCGGCCGGAGAAGTAGCGCGAATAGTTTTCGATGCCGGCGCAGGAGCCGGTGGCTTCCATCATTTCGAGATCGAAGAGGGTGCGCTGTTCGAGGCGCTGGGCTTCGAGGAAGCGGCCGCCGCCGTTGAGTTCCTGGAGGCGTGCGGCGAGTTCGTCGCGGATCATCTTGATGGCGCCGGTGGTGGTGGCGCGGGGGGTGACGTGGTGCGAGTTCGCATAGATGCGGATGAACTTGCGCTCGCCGATGGTTTTTCCGGTCAGCGGATCGAATTCGACGATCTTTTCGATCTGATTGCCGAAGAGGGAAACGCGCCAGGCGGCGTCTTCATAGTGGGACGGGAAGATTTCGACGGTGTCGCCGCGGACGCGGAAGGTGCCGCGGGTGAAGGACTGCTCGTTGCGCTTGTATTGCAGGGCGACGAGCTTTTGCAGCATTTCGCGCTGGTCGATGCTCTCGCCCTGGTGCACGTCGATGATCATGGCGGAATAGCCTTCCACCGAGCCGATGCCGTAAATGCACGACACCGAGGCGACGATGATGACGTCGTCGCGCTCCATCAGCGCCCGCGTCGCCGAGTGGCGCATGCGGTCGATCTGCTCGTTGATGGTGGATTCCTTCTCGATATAGGTGTCCGTGCGCGGAACGTAGGCTTCCGGCTGGTAGTAGTCGTAGTAGGACACGAAATATTCGACGGCGTTTTCCGGGAAGAAGTGCTTGAACTCGCCATAGAGCTGGGCGGCGAGGGTCTTGTTGGGCGCAAGGATCAGCGCCGGGCGCTGGGTGCGCATGATGGTCTGGGCGACGGTGAAGGTCTTGCCCGAGCCAGTGACGCCGAGGAGGACCTGGTCGGTCTCGCCGTTGGAAATGCCTTCGACGATGTCGGCAATAGCGGTGGGCTGGTCGCCGGCGGGGGTGTAGTCGGTCTGGAGCTTGAAGGCGCGGCCGCCTTCGAGCTTTTCGGGGCGCTCGGGACGGTGGGGCACCCAGGGAGAGGAGCCTTCCACTTCCTTGCGACCGTGAAGAATGATCTGTTCGAGCGCCTTCACCGTGGCGGTGATGCCGACGGTGGTGGCGTTTTCGAGGGACTCGCCTTTTCGGGCCTTGTTCTTCTTTACCGAGGCGTCGAGGGCTTCGCGGAGCTTGGCCTGGGCTTCGGGGTCGGCAGCGGCGGCGCGGGAGATGTCGCGTGCGGTGACGGCCTTGCTCGGCATGTGGTTGAAGCCAGCTTGCGGGGCTTCGCCCATGCCGTCGAAGTCGACGCGGTCGACGGAATTGATCTTGGTCTTGCCGGCCTTGGCCGCCATGCCGGTGGCCGTGTCGTGGCTCGACTTGGTGGTGCGGCGCTTTTCGAGGGCGGTTTTGGGAGCAGCAGCTTCCTTCTCGGCCGCATCGGCGCGGTCGAGGGCGCGCTTGTTCTTCATGCGCTCGGCATAAAGCGGCTTGGACGCCTGAATGTCCTCGGCCTTTTCGATCTCGGCGAAGAACTCGTCGATGGAAAATTCGGCTTTGCCGGGGCGAGTCGTCTTGGGGGCCATGGCGCGGGCTCTTCTTCAGCAGAACAGGTGGGGCAGGAGAACCCTAAGATGGGTGTCCTGTCACGCAATGTCAGCAGGGAAACGAAGAGCAGCCATTAACATGTTGTGAACGGAAAGGGAACGGGCCTCAGGCCGCGTTGGCGGTGGCATCGGGCTTGGCGTCGGCATCGTCTGCGGGGGCAGGTTCCTCCACGATGCCATTGATGCGCGCAAAGCCGCGTTTCAGGGCAGCGAAAATTTCCGGGTCAATGGCCGTGCCGACGCCGCGTTCCATGGTTTCGAAGGCGATGGGGACCGACATGGCCTTGCGATAGGGCCGGTCGGCGGTAAGGGCGTCGAAAATATCGGCGGCCGTGACGATGCGGGTGTCGCGGTCGATCTCGGCAGCCCCGATGCCGAAGGGGTAACCCTTGCGGTCGAGCCGCTCATGGTGGTCGCCGGCGATGCGGGCCATGGAGCGGAAGGCGCTGATCTTGGAGAGAATGATGCGGCCGAGCTGCGAGTGGCTGCGGACCTGCTCCCATTCGTCTTCGTCGAGCGGACCATTCTTGTCGAGGACGGAATTGGAAACGCCGAGCTTGCCGATATCGTGGAGAAGGGCGGCGCGCTTGAGCCAGCGGCGGTGTTCGGCATCGCAGCCAAGCTCTTCGGCGATGAGATCAGCAAAGAGGGAAACGCGATCGCTGTGTCCAGCGGTGAAGGGGCTTTTTGCGTCGACCACCTGGGCGAAGCCGGCGGCGATGTCGTCGAGATAGTCTTCATCGACCGAGCGCACGAGGGTTTGCGGTTCGAGATCGGCAACGCGATCGGGCAGATCATTGGCGAGGAGGGGAAGCCAGAAGAAGGCGTCGCTTTCCAGGGTGGAGACGATGGAGACCAGTTCCGGATCGAACCAGCGACCGGAGCGGCTCTTCACTTCGGCGACTGCGGCGGGTGCGCCGCCACGCATGAAGAAGACGTCGACCACCTGTGAGATCAGGGCGATGCGGGCGAAGAGGGAGATGTCGCGGCCGCGGCGCTGCAGCGGTTGGCCGGAGCCATCCCAGTGTTCGTCGAGATCGAGGATGCCGTGGGCGACGGCCTCAGAGAAATGCATGTTGCGCACGATATCGGCGCCGCGCTGGCAGCGCGTCTCGATCAGTTCGCGGGCGATTTCGCCGCTGCTGCGCGCGACGTTGATCATGGTCTGCAGGCGTTCAACGAAGCCGGATTTCCGTGCCGTGTTGGCGAGCAGAAACCGCAGGACCTCGGGAAGCTTGTTGTCGATGAGCTTGTAGGAGCCTTTGAAACTCAGGTCGTCGGCGAGGTAGAGCTTGCAGATGCGAGCGGCGTTGGAGCTGCAGCCGATGTCCTTGAGGAGAAGCGTGTAATAGAGGTCGGACAGGGATGCTTCGGACAGGCCCAGCCGCTTGCCGATGTGCATGCCGATCCAGCAGCAACGCAGGCTATGACCAATCGGCTGGCCCTCGGTGAGGTCCAGGGCGTAGCTGAGCGCTCCCACGACTTCCGAGAGATGGACGACGTCCTTCATGCCTATGACCCCCTTATTTATGAGGGATCATAGGGGGCAATGTTTAAGCAAAACCCTGATGTCGCGGGGTATTGGGGCCGTTGAGACGAGCCGTAGGACGCAAAAATGACTGAAGGTTAACAAACCTCGGCTTTGTGATTGCGCGCGACGGAACGGAGCGGGGTCGCTGGCGGTTTCTGAGGGACATGAAAGGAGAAAGACCATGGATCACAGCCATCACGTACGCCTTTCCAGCACAGAGCTTGTTCCGGCACTGCTTGAAGGCGCGACCATTTACGGTGTCGATGACGAAAAGGTCGGCACTGTCGATCACATCGACGGCGTTGGCATGGACAGCACGGCGGTTGTCGATGTCGGCGGATTTCTCGGGATCGGCGCCAAACCCGTTGCGCTGCCGTTACATGAACTGGACTTCATGCGCGACGAAGGCGGTGAGATACATGCCATGACATCGTGGACGAAGGACGAGCTGAAAGAGCTGCCGGAACATCCGCGGCACTAGGCAAGTATAGTCGATGAAATGAAGGCCCGGCATGACCGGGCCTTTTGTTTGCGTGGTTCCTCGGCTTCAGTTTGGGGCTGACACCCCGAAACGGTGACGGTTGCAGGCCAGGAGCAGGGGCTAAACTGGTACGCGATGCTCATTTACTGTTCCCCCATGTATTGTGGTCCGGCGCGCATAATGCTGGTGATTTGACAAGCTTGGGGTTTCTTCTAGCTTTCCGGGCTTGCTTCCGAGGGACGCGGATGACGGACTGGTTGTTTACGAGCGGACGACATAGCCATGTCGCGGATTTCAATGAGCGGGAGCGGTTGAGCTTTCGATATGGGGCGGCCAAGGCCTATCTGGAGGAGACCCAGGTATTGCCGGGTCTCTGGCTCTATCGAAGCGAGGCTACGCCCGATTGCCAGTTCAACATCGAGGTTGAGGCCGGGGAGCCGAGCCGTGGCCGGCTTATTCTCGGCGCCATCCTGACGAGCCGGGGCGTTGCAAGCCTTGAAGGGTGTGGCGACGAAACGTGGCGCGAGGACGGGCGGGCCTATGTGATGACGCCGGTCGAGCGGCGCGCCCGCTACGAGATCGACGCGCAGCGGGGCTGGCGGGCGGTATCGTTGCGGCTTGAGCCGGAAGCGATGGAGCTGGTGGGCGGGGATTCCAATCTGCCGGAGCTGTTCAGGGAGACGCTGGACCGGGGCAAGGACGATGTCCTAGGCATGGCGACCTTGCCGGCGAAATTGCGTCTTGTGGCGCAGGAGCTGCTGCGGCCAGCCTTTCGCGGACCGATGAACCATATCTTCCGGCAGGCCAAGGCGCTGGAATTCCTGGCGCATCAGTTCAGTGTGCTCGAGCGCTCTAACCGGGACGACGAGACCCTGCCGCCGCGCGATCTGGCGAAGGTGCGCATGGCGCATGACCGGTTGTTGTTCGACCTGCGGCAGCCGCCCGATCTCGATGCGCTGGCGAGGGATGTCGGTCTTTCGCCCAAGCGGCTCAATCGCGGCTTCCGCCAACTCTATGGCACGACGGTCTTCGCGTTTTTGCGCGATGCCCGGCTCGATGCGGCGCGCGATGCCTTGAACGAGGGAACGCCGCTGCCGCTCAAGCAACTGGCCTGGGAACTTGGCTATGCGCAGGTCAGCAATTTCGTGACGGCCTTTCGTCGACGCTTCGGCGTGACGCCGGGCGCGTGGAAGCGGGGCGAGGAAGAGGTCTGAGCCGTTATGCATTACGGCAATGGTTTTGATCGCAAGGCGCTCGCGTTGAGCTGAAGAAATCAGTCCCCTAATTGCCAAAGCCGGTTCGCAAGGACCGGCTTTTTGCTTCTGGGAGAGATTCATGGCGGTGCGCGCTTTTGGGACACGGAAACGGCAGGTCAGGGGCCGGTGGCTGCTGGCAGGGGCGCTGATGGCAACCACGGCGCTGGTCATGGTTCCGAAGGCGGAGGCGCAGGACCGGATTGACTATTTTCCGCACACGCCGGGACTTGTGGACGGCTATCGCATCTGGGCCATGAGCGGCAATGGTGCCTATGTGGCCGGTGCAGCGCTGAACCCCGGCCCGGGTATTTTTCGGGCGGCGCGATGGGATGCGAGCGGCAATGTGCTCGATCTTGGCAGCGATATCGGCGCGAGTTCCTATGTCACGGGGCTGTCGTTCGATGGTGGCGTGGCTGTTGGGCATTCGTTCTTCAATCTGGCGCCAGGGGCGTTCCGATGGACGGAGAGTGGCGGGCTGGAATATATCGGCTCGCTCGGTGGCAGCCGAAGCTGGGCCTATGATGTGTCGAGCGACGGGAATGTCATTGCGGGCCTCGCGCGGCGCAGCGACTTCCGGGACCGTGGCTATGTCTGGATAAAGGACGCGACGACTGGCGTTGTCTCGAATCCGCAAATGCACGAATTGCCTACCGTCAGCGGCACAATCAGCTCCATCGGCATAGGCGGCATTTCTGGAGACGCGCGCTATGTCACGGCGTACGAGGTGGATGGCCTAAGCGTATGGCGAGCATATCGCTACGATGTCAGTGACATAGAAAACGGTGCCGTGACGCACATCGACATAGGCTCGTTGGGTGGCGGGACGATCAATCCGGAAGATATTTCAGACGATGGCAAGGTGATCGTCGGCTATGCCGACCAGGCGTTGGCGGACGGCGGCCATTCGCGAGCCTTTCGGTGGGTGGAAGGCAGCACCGGCGGCTATGGCGGCGGTGCGCTGCACGACCTTGGGACGCTTGGTGGCGACAGTAGCTGGGCCTCGGCGGTTTCCGGCGATGGTGCTGTTGTCGTGGGCAGTGCAGAGACGGCCAGCGCAGAATACATCGCTTACCGCTGGGCGGAGGACACCGAAATGATTTCCGTGGCCGATTGGCTGCGGGCCGCAGGCGTTGCGGTGGACGTGACCCTGGCGGAGGCCAGCGCGACGAACCAGGACGGCAGCGTCGTGGCCGGCAGCATGTGGAACGCCGATGGGGAGCGCGTGCCCTATATCGCTCGGGTGGCGGCTAGACAGGGGCCTGGGCCCAATCCCGCTCCGGGAAGCGGCCTGATGGATGTCGCCGAGTACAATGCCACGCTCTATGGCGCGGCGGGTATCGCCAATGCGGGTGAATTTCTCACCTGGTTGCCGATGAATGGGGCGCATCACCGGCCGCTGATGCTGACGCCGAGCCTGTCGGGTGACATGTGCGCCTGGGCGACGGGAGATTTTGCCCACCACGGCCAGAGCGGGGCGAACCTGGCGCTGGCCGAGGCTGGCGCTTGCGTCGATCTGGCGGGCGGATCGGTGCGGCTTGGCGGGGCGGTGGGTACCACGGCTTCGTGGCAGGCGCTGTCGCTGGGCGGGGCGGCGAACATGGTTGGCCAATATGTGCTGGGCGAAATGGACTGGCAGCCGGATGGTACGCCGCTGCTGCTGTCGGTCACCGGCATGCTCGGCGGTTGGCAAGCCAAGATCGACCGCGCCTATTCCAATGGCGCGGCGACGGCGGTGTCGAGCGGGCAGACCAATGCGACGGGCGGCGTGGTGCGGGTGCGGGCGGACTGGCTGGAAGCGGCCAAGGTCGGCAATACCAGCATCAATCCATGGGCTTCGGTGGCTTTTGGGGCCTTGCATGTGGATGGGTACAGCGAAAGCGGCGGGCCGTTTCCGGCGCGATTTGCGGCGCAGAATCTTGGGCATACGGACATTCGCGTTGGTGTGACGGCGGTGACCGAGTTTTCGAGCCAGACGAAGTTGAGCACGACGCTGGAATTGGCGCATCGCACCGGGACGGCGGCGTCCGCGGTGGGGCAGGTGGATGGGTTGTTCGCCTTCTCGCTAGGCGGCGGGACTTATGGGCAGACCTGGGGCCGGTTGGGGCTGGAGCTCGATCACAAGATCAATGATGCGGTGGCGTTGTCAGGGTCGGTGCACCTGGCGACGAATGGGCGCGATCCGAGCGTGGCCCTTTCGGCCGGCATCAAGGGAGCGTTCTGATGAGGTTTGGGATTTTGCTGGCAGCAAGCCTGCTGATGGTGACGCCGGCCATGGCATTGACGGCTGATGAGGCCGAGGCCGTCGTGACTGTGGTGGAGCAACTGGCGGCGGAAACGGGCGAGGGGATGGTCGCTGATGCGGCCGAGATCTTCTTTGATTACGACGCGCTGAGCGGCAATCTGATCCCGGCGGCGGGGTTTGATCGGGCGAGCTGGGTGGTCGCTTACGATGCGGTGGCGAGCGGCTATATGGCCGTTATCCCGCAGGATCAGTTTGACGCGATCTTTGAAGAGCCCTTGGCGATGCTCGAAGGTTCGGCGCTGCCGGACGATCAGAAGGCGATGATGCGCGAGCATGTGGAAGGGCTGATCGCCGAGGCACGGGCGACGCGGGAACAGGGTGCTGTTCATGCCGAGGCGGTGCGGCCGCTGGAAGGACGGCTCCATGCGCTGTTCTTTGGAGAATTCGGAGAGTAGCGGCCTCTCTGGATGTGGGCCGCCACGCAGAATGCTGCGGGCGGCCCTTTTGCCTATTCAGCG
>NZ_JBEVLL010000205.1:0-13432 GCF_040509215.1 Devosia sp. | reverse complement strand
GTAAAACGACCATCGCAACCCTGGGTGCCGTCCAGGGCTTGTTTGCCGCCCGTCCCGCGCCCTTACTCGCAGAAAATTTGGTGCTCTATTTAGTGCCTTCGCGCGCGCTTGCTGCCGAGGTCGAAACTCGTTTCGCGGAGGACCTGAGAGGCATTGCGGCGGAGCCGGTCGTTGTCACCGGTCTTTACGGCGGCACCGATTGGGGACCGACCGACGCTTGGGTTCAAGTTGATCAGCCGACCGTCGTGATCTGCACCTTCGAGAAGGCCGACGCCCTCCTGCGCTATCTTGGAACGCTGTTACTCGACCGCGTTCGTCTTGTGGTCATTGACGAGGCGCATATGGTGGAACAGGATCCAAACCGGGCGGATGCGGTTACCGACGGCACCTCACGCGCACTGAGGCTTGAGCAGCTAAGCGCCCGCTTGCTGCGGGCGCAAGAGGATAAGAATTTCCGCATTATCGCGCTCTCGGCGGTCGCAGCTAAGGCGGCGCCGGCAATCGCATCCTGGCTGTCGAGCGACGAGGATGGCGGTCCGATCAGCTCGACCTACCGTAGCACACGCCAGATGCTTGGCAGGCTTGAGGTCTCGCGCAGTGGCCAATTCGACATTCGCTATGATCTGATGGACGGTCGGACGCTTGAGTTCGAGGACGAACGCACCGATGACCGTCCATATATTCCAAGGCCATTCGCGTCCGTTCCCGGCGGAGTCGACAGCTCGCTTGGCGTCGAGAAATCGCTGCGGGGTCCGACCCTTTGGGCCGCGCTCCACCTTGCCGCTGAACGCCCCGACGCCACCCGGCCGACAGTGATGATATCGCTGACGCAGAACGTCAGTTCCTTCGCTGAGGATTGTGCCGATCTGCTTGAGGCTTGGATCGAGGCGGAAGTGCCTCTCCCCAACTACTGGTCGGTCGCCGACGACGATCCTCATTGGCAAAGCTGCCTCGAGGCGGCAGTGGACTATTTTACGAAGGACTCGTTTGAATATCGACTGCTGGTCCATCGCATCGCCGTCCATCATGGCCAAATGCCAGGCCTTCTGGCGCGTCGGCTAAAGGTGGCGATCGATCGCGGAAATGTCCGGGTGGTGATCGCGACCTCGACACTGTCCGAAGGCGTCAACATCCCGGTCAACACATTGCTCATCCCGAGCGTGCATCGGTCGAACAACCTGTTCACGGCCAATGAGTTCTCGAACCTCATTGGGCGCGCGGGTAGGCCTGGCGTCGCTACCGAAGGCAATGCTCTTGTTGTCTTGCCTGAACGGGAATATCAGGGCCGTAGCCGAAAACCGGTATGGAACCGCACCTGGGAAGGTTACGAGAAGCTCGTCGATGAGCTGAAAGAGGCAACCAACCTTGCGTCAACTGGTGACCTCTCAGTGGAAGAAGGCACGGCCAACAGCGCTCTGGCCATCCTGCTGGAGCGACTGCGAGACGCTTGGGAGGAACTGAGTGGCAGCGACAACGATGACGAGTTCACCAAATGGCTCGAGGAAACGGCCGTCGTCGATGGTGACGGCGGCGGAGAAGGAGACGATAGCGAGACGTTGCTCGACACTCTCGACGGATTGTTGATCGCAGCCATCCAGGAAGTCGAACAAATACGCAGCGCGAGCCTCAGCGCCGGCGAACTTGAGGTCGAGCTGTCCGCGCTCTGGCGACGAACCTATGCCCATGTGGCGGCCGATGAGGAGAGCCGTCTCTCGCATACATGGCTCGCACGAGGCCGTGCGATCACAAGCCTCTATCCTGACCGTAATCACCGCCGGCAGCTCTACAAAACGAGCCTTCCACCACGTTCCGGATCGATTCTCCTCGATCGTGTCGAGGAGATCCGCATGACTTTGCAGGCTGGCGTCGACTATGCGGATCGAACAGTTGAGCAACAGTTTGAGTTTGTCCGCTCCGTTATCGCCCTGCTGGGCGAGGTGCCGGCATTTCGCATTTCGACCAAGCTAGGTCGCAAGCGGACGCCTTTCACTGACTGGGAGAGGCTGCTGCGCTGGTGGTTGTTAAAACGCAGCCTCAAGAAGCAGCCCAAGCCCAAAGACCTCGGCCCGTGGTTCGCCTTCGTTTCTGAAAACTTTATTTATCGAGGCAATTGGGGCCTCGGAAGCCTAATCGGCGTATTGATGGATCAAGGCGATGGGGCAGGCCCGGTCGATGCGCTTACCATGGAAGACTGGCCGCGCACGGGCCTGCCGTGGATCGGCTTTTGGCTCAAGGAATTAGTGAACTGGGGAACACTCGATCCCGTAGCCGCCTTCCTGCTCGCCCGCGGCAACGCTCGCGACCGTGCGCAGGCCGAAGCAGATGCCAAGGATTATTACGCTCAGCTCGAAGACGAGACCCCAGCGAACGAAAAGCTCGATCCCAGGCGCGTTCGTGATTGGGTCGAAGCGCGACGCCCACCTGCGCCGCCCAAGCGAACATCCACTATTATAGCGTTTGATGTGCGGCTAGAGCGATCGGCGCGCGACTATCTCTCTCGCCAGCTCAGCGTTTTCCCGCTGGCGGGCGACGACGGCCTCAGCTGGATCGATTCCGCCGGATACGCGGTCGCGCATAGCGAGCGTCCGGCTGATTGGGACGACCAACCGTCACGCTTCCGCTTCGAGCTTTCAGTCGATCAGCGGCAAGTAACTGGCGAGCCCTACCTGCCACACCGGCAGGAACCATAGCACAGACGTACCATCGAGATCCTGCCAACCCACGCAGTCAGACAATAGGCGACCTACGGCCAATCCCAAAAGCGTCAGCCTTAACAGTCAGGAACGCGGCTCGATCTGTTGTCGTCCTGTATTCATAGGATGCGAGTAGATCGAAAGGCGTCGGCGCGGTCTATTCATTGCGGTGGCTTGTACGTCTGCTTTCTCGCTCATCATCCGAAAAGCGGACGGACCGCTGCCGGTTCTCAATTCGTCGTTGCGATCGCCCATACAGTATGTGGCATGCCGAGTTGCAATAGCCGGCGCCCCACTTGATTGCCATGCCGGTCGAAATCTTCAGCATCGCGGTCCGTGGTGACCTGCCGCATGTCAAAGTCCGGGGCCCGCCATACTCGCCAGAAAAACCATGGAGTAATAGGGAGGGCTATGATAAAAACCATGGAGTAATATGCAAACTATCGAAGTTCTACAATGGCTTCCGCTAAAACCCTGGACAGGTACCGAACGGAAGCTCTCAAAAAAATCGAGCGGGCCCAGCGGCAGTCTCCGACCCTTCGGCCTCTCGAAGCCTTGTTCAGATACGTCAGCGCGTACCCCGAAAATCTACCAAGCGGCACTGCGGGACTATGGCGCCAACAGCTCCGCATGGCGGTTTTAGAGGTCGTGAAGGTTGATCCGCGTAGCTTCAGCGAGCGCCAGGTTGCCGGCTTTCTGACAGAGATGGATGACGCCGTCGACGCCCTGCGAGGTCGGCCCAGCGCTAAACATACGGCGAGCAAAAAGTGGAAGGATCCGCCCAAAGCCGCGGTTGTGAAAGTGTTCACTCGACTGAAAGAACGCTCTCTGAAACTGAATCGGATCCGGATGGCGGCGGCTGCATTCTATTGCGTACTCATGCCACGCCTAGGTGCGCGGCCGGTGGAGTTACTTGGAGCTACCGTCGTTGCTGGGCATCTCGTGTTACCAAACGCAAAGCGTGCAGTTGACCAATCTAGTTATCGTGGCCTTGATGTGCGGCATTGGCAACTCCAGCACCGTGTCGCGCTCGCCGCGCTGCTGGACATCGTTACCAGTGAGGTCGAAGAGGGTGGGTATGAAGCTTGGCTAAGCATTCTTGCGGAAACACTCGCAAGAGCCTGCGAAGCGGTCGAGGTCAGGCGGCTTGCCCCGTCTAGCTTTCGGCACACAGCGCTATCGACTTGGGCCGCTGCGGGTTACACGACGGAGGAGATAGCGCGGATGGCTGGGCATTTTTCGCGCCGCAGCCCAGCTCATTACATCCGCACGGCGTCCGCATGGGGACCAGAAGACGCTATAGTTACTCCGGCCGCGGCATTGGATCACGCTGTCAGTTCCGACGAAAGCATCCATAAGTCGGTTGACCAGGAATTCGACCTTTCTCCCATGCCCCAGCCCGTTAACGTCTCCTCGGCCCCGGATGAGTCGAAAGCTTTGTGGGATGAGTATCGACGGCGTTCAAAAGATCAAACCAGAGCGCTGAATGAAGCTGTTGCCTCTGTCATGTCTCAGCGGGCACCGCGCGCAGGAGATGGCGTTGATCTCGATGAAGAGCATGAGCCTGGCGGTCGCCAACCATCCAGCTGATTATCGCAACCAATCTTTGGTGCCTCTTATTCAGCGCCCTTCGGACCGTGAAGGTCAGAGGAGGCGTATGGCGTCGGGCAACGCCATACGTTTCTTGATCGATCCTTCGCGCATACCCGATGTTGGCTCCGCTCAACCGTTGACTTTCTTAGCCCCGATCGGCGGTCGGAGCGGCCGAGCGGCACAGGGTACTTAAGGAGACGCGCTTATCGTCGTAGACACCGTTCAGCCCTAACTCTTGCGCCGAGTTTTTGCTGCCTCCCGCCCGAGGCGGTGCCATGCTTCAATCCAAGGCTGGAAGTCGACTGCAACGGGAAGCCGTTCAATAGCTTCTTTCAATTCCGCGATCGGCGGATCTTCAGTATAGCGGCTTCGTTCGCCCGCTCGACCACGCTCGCGCTCCCTTTCACGCGCTCCCGATGAGTGACCACTTAGGTAGTCAACCACTCCTTCACGTACGCCCGCCGTGAGGAGATCCGTAATGAAGCGGTGACGAAGCGGATGGTAGGCACCGTCCGACTCGGTATTGTTCTTTCGCATAACGACAATGCTGAGGTCTTCGAGCACCCTGGCAAAGCGCTTGCCAAGCGCGTCGCCGAACTTGTCTGACTCGCCTGCGTCTGCAAGGTCAGGAAACAGTCTTTCGTTTAGATCTCGCCCTTCGACCATGGCCTCGACAAATCCCAGTGCGAGCAGCCAGCTATGAAGAGGCACATACCTCCTGGACGGTCCGTTTTTCAGCTTCAAGTCACGCGCATGAAGATCGAACACCCATATCCCGTCGATAAGCCGAACATGGCGAACGCGGAGCTGCGCGAACTCTTCACGGCGCATTCCGTGCAGCAAGGCAATGGGAAACCCCCAATAGAGGCTGTCTCTTACGATTATCAGGCCAGGAGAATTGTAAAAATACTCCGACTTCCGGCCAAGCCAGACCGGGTGTTCGGCGATTTTTTGAACCTGATCCAGCGAGAAAGCAGGCCGCTCTTCGTTTGGCTTTAGTCCGGTCACAGACACGCCGGTGGGGAGGGCCAGATCATTCCAGACCACTCGCGTATCTTCGGGAAGGTGAGCGTTGGCCAACGCCCAAACGAACACCGGAACAATGGCGCTCATGTGCCGATTGATGGTGGTGTTGCTGATGCGGACGTAATTGCTTTTTGCTCGTTCAATTGCAGATTGGTCTTTGAGCTTCTCCGGCGGCGCAGTTTTTGCCCACTCGGCGTGTGCTTTGGATCTGGACTGCTCGATGATTTCCAGAATTGAGAGGTCTTGTGACGCCTCAGATTTCCAATAGGATTTGGGAACCTGTTGGAGCGTCAATCTAAAGGTCAGAAAGTCATCACGCTTGTAGTCGCTGATTGGTCGATCGCCGACCGACTCAAGCCATATACGTTTGCTCGACTTAACGTCCTCATCGTACCCCTCACCGACTTCAATGCCGGCAATACGGACTGCAATGCACTTGGTCATCAGTGCCGAGAACGGCATGTGGCTCGAATCATCAGTGTTTGCATGCCGGGAAGAAACTTGACCTGCCGGTGTGCGCCAAGGATTGGGCACCGTCGCTATCGCGTTCGCTGCGATGCTCTCGCTGGCTACTGGAGGCGGCACGGTCACTGGGTTCTTAGAACCCGCCACTTGAGCGGTTTGGTCGAGACCGAGATGAGCTTCCAGAGCGAAAAGTCTACCTTGCCAGTCTCCGACAGGAAGGCCTCTTCTGCCCACTGCAAGGCCGTGCATTGAGGCGGTTGCCACTGCAGATTTGAGATAGTGTGTGGCAAGCCCAAGGCTAAGCGCACGGCCACCGGTAGCAAGAGCGGCTTGGTCTTCTCCAGTCGCCACGCCTGCGGATCGGGCAGTGTGGCTGACGAAGGCGGTGTCGTAAACGCTAATGCCTTTGCCAACTTGCTCGATGATCCCGATCGCAAGTTCCGCCCACGCCGTGGCCTGTTCTCTCGGGTCAAGTAGGGGGCGGCCATATCGCTGGACGTCGGACGCCACATCTATGGCATCGTCCTCGCGCCAGCCCGCAAGAGCAGTTTGGACAAGCTTTGTTAGGTCTGCACTTTTCAACATAGGGTCGGACTTGGCACGCTCAAAGAAATCGTCAACTTCGACTGCCAACCTGCGGCCGAGCCGCTCTGCCAACTTCGAAGATATGACACCAAGTCTGTAACAGATTTCCGTAGATGCAAGCCTTTCCTGAAGAAGCTCGGGCACCTTGCGGCGGAAGTAGGTCACGCGTCCCTTTAGGCGCGTATAGTGTCCAGTGCGCATGTCGAAACATGCTCCAAATGAACCAGATCGACAGCTTTGAGTGGGTAATGCGCTCCCCAGCGACTTCCCACGTCGAATCGTATCTGGTGGCCAACTCGGTGGCCAAACTGGTGGGAAACCACGCAATTTGGCCGGCGGCATTGGCGCTAACTTACTGGACTGATTGAGTTTTGCTAAAAAATTGGCTGGGGAACCTGGACTCGAACCAAGATCGACGGAGTCAGAGTCCGCTGTTCTACCATTGAACTATTCCCCAGCATAGCCTGCTGGCTTGGCCGCCCTACAAAGCAGGGCCTCGTTGGCGGCGCGGGTTCTCATTAGACAAAGCCGAAACGGATTGCAAGCGGGGATGGTGCAAGTTTACCCAACCAATGTGTGCATTGCGCTTGGCTCAGCGTTGAAGTAGCGTCTTTTTCAACAATGCAACACCAAAGCTGCGCCTCGGGCGCGGCCGGAAATACCGGCCAGCGACCGCGCAGCGTCAGGAGAATCAGGTGACCGATCCGAATCGGTCCGCTGCCTTGTCGGTCCCCCGGACCGGCACGGCGCTCCGCACGCCTTCCGCTCAGGATCGGAAGGCAAGGGGTTCGGCTGCGCCACCTTCGGCGGAGTCGCGGACAAGTCATGCGCCTCGGCGCGCACGCGGCCCGCTCTATGCAGCGCTCGACCTCGGGACCAATAATTGCCGACTGCTGATCGCCCGTCCACACGAACATGGGTTTCGTGTGCTCGACGGGTTTACGCGTATCGTGCGCCTCGGCGAGGGTGTTTCGGTAACCGGTCGCCTCGGCGATGCGGCCATGGAACGCACCATGGAAGCGCTGAAGCAGTGCCGCAACAAGCTGCGCGACCACCAGCCGACCCGTATGCGCCTGATCGCCACCGAAGCCTGCCGCGCGGCCGAAAATGGCCCGGAATTTCTCGGCCGGGTGAAGGAAGAGCTGGGGCTCGAGCTTGAGATCGTCGATCGCCGCACCGAGGCCGAACTGGCCGTGACCGGCTGTGCCGATCTCATAGACGAGACGGCTCAGGGCGCACTCATGTTCGACATCGGCGGTGGGTCCTCCGAACTCGCCTGGCTCGATTTCCGCGGCGGCCGGCCGCGCTCGCAGGGGCGCATGTCGGCCTCGATCCGCTCCTGGCAATCGCTACCGGTCGGCGTCGTCTCCATTGCCGAGCGCTTTGGCGGGGTCAATGTCACCCCCGACGTGTTCGAAGCCATGGTCGGTTTCGTCTCCGAGCATCTCAAGCAATTCCGTGGCCGCGAAAAATTGCGCCAGATGATTGCTTCCCATCCGGTGCATCTGATCGGCACCTCGGGCACAGTCACGACGCTGGCCGGGCTGCATCTTGGGCTCGAACGCTACGAGCGCCAGAAGGTGGACGGCCTCTGGCTCAAGAGCCAGGAAGTCGACGACATCATGCGCGTCCTTCTCAACATGCCCTTTGATCGGCGGGTGACCCACCCCTGCATCGGGCGCGACCGTGCCGATCTGGTGCTGCCTGGTTGCGCCATTTTTGAAGCCATTCGGCGCGAATGGCCGACGGAACGGGTCCGCGTGGCCGATCGCGGCCTGCGCGAAGGCATCCTGATTTCTCTCATGGATGCAGATAAGGTTCACAAGCGGCCGAGCCGCCCCAAGCGGAGAAACGCAAATGGTGGATAAGGCGCTCGGCACTGGTGGCCGCAAGTCCGACAAGGACCTGAAAATCCGGCTCAAGACGGCCAAGGGGCGGACGACTTCGTCCACCAAATGGCTGCAACGCCAGCTCAACGATCCCTATGTGGCCCGCGCCCGTTCGGAAGGCTATCGCTCGCGCGCGGCCTTCAAGATCAAGGAAATCGACGAAAAGCATAAGCTCTTCAAGAAGGGCATGCGGGTCGTCGATCTCGGCGCTGCGCCCGGCGGCTGGTCGCAGGTCGCCGCCAAGGCGGTTGGCTCCACCACCGAACACCCGCTGATCGTCGGTATCGACTATCTCGAAATGGACCCGATTGCCGGCGTCATCCTGCTGCAGAAGGATTTCACCGAAGAGGACGCGCCGGATCAGTTGTTTGCTGCCATGGGCGGTCACAAGGCCGACGTGGTGATGAGCGATATGGCCTGGCCGACGACCGGCCACCGGCCTACCGATCACCTGCGCATCGTGCACCTGATCGAGATCGCTGCCGATTTCGCCATCAAGGTGCTCAATCCCGGCGGCGCTTTCGTTGCAAAAGTGTTCCAGGGCGGCACCGAGCATGAGCTGCTGCACATGCTCAAGCGCCACTTCAAGACCACCCTGCACGTCAAGCCACCCTCCAGCCGCAGCGAGTCGGCCGAGGCTTATCTCGTGGCCAAGGGCTTCAAAGGGCAGGCCGACATGGAGCAAGAAGAGGCCGCGGACTGACCGCGGCCCCCGGAAGTCAGGCGGCCGCCTGGCCGTAGCGCTCGATCACCTCGGCAAGCGCCACATGGCCCTTGAACGCGCCTGATCCCGCCGGCGTCTCGCCGTTCTCGATGGCGAGCGCAAAGATGACGGCGGGATCGGCTTCCAGGCGCCGCCGCACGGCAGCGAGCCTTGGCCAGCGTTGGGCATCGGCCACCTCATGAAAATCGAGCCAGCGGGCGATGCCGATCAGCACGGCGTCGGCAAGCGAAGGTCTTTCTCCGACGAGATAGGGGCCATTGCCAACTATGGCTTCGAGCTTGTCGTGCCGCTCGATAACGCTCTCGCGGCCCCAGATGCGCAAATTCTCCTGCAAGACCGGGTTCGGCGGCTCCATTTCGAGCGCGGCCCAGAGCGGACTGAAGGCGCCGGTGAAGCCGGTATTGATAAAACCCAGCAATTGCCACATGCGATCGGCATCGGCGCTTTCGGGCGAATAGCTGATGCGGTGGTCACCATCGCGGGCGGCAAGCCAGGCGGCTATGGCCATGGTCTCGGTGATTGGCCGGCCTGCGTGCGTGATCAGTGCGGGTGTCTCGTGGCGGGCATTGATCTGCGCGTAGCCCGGTTCGCGCATCTCGCCCAGCATGTCGACGCGGCAGAGCCGATAGGGCTGGCCCAGCCATTCGAAGGCAGCAATGAGCCCCATGGAGCTACCGGCCGGGTGGCCGTAGACAAGGATCGGTTCCATTGGTCATCTTTCAAGAAGTGTCAAATGATGCTGGCCAGCGGGCTGGAACCTACCCACCTCCGCCCCTAAGTAAATTACGGACATTTTTGTAACCATGAGAGCATCATGCAGACGCTGGTTTCCAACTGCCCCATCGAGGATGTGATGCGCGCGCTGTCCGGCCGTTGGCCCGGCCTGCTGCTTTACTATCTCAAGGACGGGACCAAGCGGTTCAGCGATCTCAGGCGCGATAATCCCACGGTGTCACACCGCATTCTGGCGATGGAACTGCGCAAGCTCGAAGCGGTTGGGCTGGTGATGCGCACGGCTTTTCCCAGCTATCCCTTGCGCGTGGAATACGATCTCACGCCCGCCGGCGCGCAGTTGCTGCCCCTCATCGAGGGGCTCGCCGATTGGTGGGAAGCCACCGGACCGGAGAGGGCGAAGCAGGCTAGCCTCGCTGTCTCCTCATAGCTCAATGCACGTGCGGTTTGCCGAGCAATTGATGCCCGGCATTCTTGGGCAGCGTCATGAACAGCACCGTCGCGACGAGGCCGACGGCCGCGACTACATAGAAGGCGATGTGGAAGTCGATCAGCGCCAGTTCGCCGCCGCCGCGCAGGCGATGCACCAGTTCCAGCGTGCCGCCGCCAAGAGCCACGCCCATGGCGAACATCAACTGGCCCCAGACCTGGCTGATCACATTGGCCTGTCCGGCGTCCTTGTCCTCGATATCGGCGAAGGTGAAGGCGTTTGAGCCGGTCCAGAACGTCGATTGCCAGAAGCCGGTGAAGGTGAGGACGGCAAGGATCAGCGGGATTGGCGTTTCGGGCGTATAGAGCCCCATGGCGACGATGCCTGCCGCGGAAACCGCCGTCGACCAGACCAGTGGATATTTGAAGCCCCAATGGGCAAACATCCAGTTGGCGACGAATTTGGCCGCCAGCGCGCCGATGGCGCCGACAAAGGTCACCATGCCGCTCTCGAAAGGAGAGAGGCCGAAGGTCAGCTGCAGCATCAGCGGGAACAGGAAAGGCGTCGCGCCCTGGCCGAGCCGGAAGAAGGTACCGGCGACAATGGCGATACGGAAGTTCCGCACCGCGAGCAGCCGTAGGTCGAGCAGCGGAAACTCTGTCCGCAGCGCATGGTGGGTGTAGAAGGCGCCAAGCACCATGCCGGCGATGGCGGCGATCACGCCGTAGAGCGGGGGCAGGGCAGGCAAGCTCACCACCGAACAGCCAAAGGCGAAGAGCGCAAAGGCAAGGCCGGCCATGACGAACCCCGGCCCGTCGATATTGCGCGGCTTGTTGCGGTGTTCATTGGGGAGGGCAAAGCCGACAAGGATAATGCCCAAAACCCCGATCGGCACATTGATGATGAAAATCCAGTGCCAGGAGAAATAGGTGGTGAGGAAGCCACCAAAGGGCGGGCCGACAATTGGCCCGATCAGCGCCGGAATGGTCAGCCAGGCCATGGCATCGACCAGTTGATGGCGCGGCGTTGCGCGCACCAGCACGAGGCGTGCGACAGGCCCCATCATGGCGCCACCCATGCCCTGGATAAAGCGGGCGCCGACGAACTGGGCCAGCGAACTCGAAAACGCGCAACAAATCGAGCCAATCATGAACACCAGCATGGCCACGCGGAACACGCGGCGTGCGCCAAAGCGGTCGGCCATCCAGCTCGAAATCGGAATGAAGATGGCGAGCGCCACGAGATAGGCCGTCAGCGCCAGCTTCAGCGAAATCGGGTCCGTGCCGATATCCGCAGCGATGGCGGCGAGTGAGGTGGCGATAACGGTCGAGTCCATGTTTTCCATGAACAGGGCCGTGGCCAGAATGAGGGGCGTAGTTCGAGACACTGGCTTTTCGGTCCGGTTTTGGCCGGGCCGCTACTCCTTGTAAGCGCGGTGACCTGAGACGTCCGCGCCGGCATTCTTGGGCAGGGTGAGATAGACAAGGCTCGCGACGGCACTAAGACCGCCGACGGCAAAGAAAGCGATCTGGAAATTCACCAGCGATAGGTGGCCGCCGGTATAGTGGCTGCTGATTTCGAGAATGGCGCCGGCCACGGCGACACCGAATGCCACCGATAGCTGTTGGCACACTGCAACGATGGCGGTGGCCTGGCTCGCCTCTTCGTCCGAGATGTCGGCATAACCAATGGCGTTCGAGCCGGTGAAAAAGACCGAGCGTAAAACGCCGCCTGCGAGCAGCACGGCCATCATCACTGGCGTCGCCGTTTCAGCAGTGAACAGCCCCTGTGCGGCAATCAGCAAGCCGCCGAAAATCGAGGCAAAGGCGAGCACTCGCGGAAAGCCGAAGCGCGCAAAAACCCTTTCAGCCACGAACTTGCTCATGATGGCGCCGATCGCCGAGACGAAGGTGATAGCGCCCGACTGGAACGGATTGAGCCCAAAGCCGAGCTGCAGCATCAGCGGCAACAGGAAGGGTATGGCCCCAACGCCGATGCGGAACAGCGAACCGCCGGTGATCGAGGAGCGGAACAGCTTGTGGCGGAACAGTTTTGGATCGAGCAGCGGGTAGGTCGTGCGCCGCGCATGGAGGAAATAGAGAATACCCGCGGTCACGCCGACGGCGATGGTAAGGTAGCCATAGATGATCGGCAGGGCAGGGAGGCTGATCACCGAGAGGCCGAAGACGGTGCCCGAAAAGGCCACCGAAGCGATGACGAAGCCGATGAGATCGACCGGCCGCGGCGTCCGCTCATCAGGCACCTTCAGGTAGATCCCCGAGAGGATGATGCCGATGACGCCGATCGGAATATTGATCCAGAAGATCCAGTGCCAGCTTAGATATGTGGTGAGGAAGCCGCCGATCAGCGGCCCCGTCACCGGCGCCACCAGCGCCGGCACGGTTAGCCACGCCATTGCTGAAACCAGTTCATTGCGCGGCGTCGAGCGCACCAGCAGCAGGCGTCCCACAGGCGTCATCATCGAGGAGCCAATGCCCTGGAAGAAGCGCGAGAGCACGAAGCTTTCGAGCGAAAAGGCAAAGGAACAGGCAAGCGACCCCAGCATGAAGACAAAGATCGCGAGCCGAAAAATGTTCTTGGCGCCGAACCGGTCGGCCATCCAGCCGCTGAGCGGAATGAAGATGGCGAGCGCCACGAAATAGGCCGTCAGCGCCAGTTTCAGCGCGATCGGATCGCTACCGATATCGGCGGCGATGGCGGGCAAGGACGTGGCGATGACGGTCGAGTCCATCTGTTCCATGAACAGGGCGACCGCAAGAATGAGCGGGGTAACGCGGATCACGAGTATAGAACCGGGAATCGTGCAAGGAGGGATGCAGCCCGATTACTATGAGCCCAAGATTTAGGCTTGGCCAATGAATATTGGGCAAAAGCGGCCAGAATTCTCCGGCGCCGGACAGGTTTGCGCCTGCTCCGAAATGGCATCCGGAAGGAGTCTCGGCGCCAAACCTTCTCCTGATATCACCGGCCGGACCGTTGAGCTAGATGGGTAGGCGCATTGCTGCCCCCGGTATCGCCCCTATGCAAGCCGGGGCGCCGATGCTATTGACCCTCGCCAACCTGAACCCGCGAGTACTCCCCGCCGGTTCATATTCGAATAGATCTGACAATGTTCAGAAGGCAGGAAGGGTCTGGCCTTGGCGAAGATTATTACCACGATTACCGGCGACGCGGCTCTGACGTTCGACGACGTGCTGCTCCAGCCCGCGCGCTCCGATGTCCTGCCCACTGAAACCGACATTTCGACCTATGTCACCAAGGACATAGCGCTCAA
>NZ_JBEVLL010000204.1:0-5466 GCF_040509215.1 Devosia sp. | reverse complement strand
CTTGGCCGCGATCTCCTCAGCCGGCTGATCTATGGCACCCGCATTTCCATGTCGATCGGCCTCATCGGCGTCTGCATGTCGCTGTTCCTCGGCGTCGTCCTCGGCTCCATCTCCGGCTATTTCGGTGGCTGGGTGGATACGATCATCCAGCGCGTCATAGAAGTCGTCAGCGCCATGCCCACCATTCCGCTCTGGCTCGGCCTCGCCGCCGCCATCCCGCTTACATGGTCGCCAATCCACGTCTATTTCGTCATCACCATAATCGTCTCGCTCCTCGGCTGGACGGGTCTGGCCCGTGAAGTCCGCGGCCGCTTCTTCTCGCTCCGCAACGAGGATTTCGTCACCGCCGCCAAGCTCGACGGCTCCTCCGAGCGCCGCGTCATCTTCCGCCACATCCTGCCCTCGCTCACGAGCCACATCCTCGCCGTGACGACCCTTGCCGTCCCCTCGATGATCATCGCTGAAACCTCACTCTCCTTCCTCGGCGTCGGCCTCAAGGCACCCGTCGTCTCCTGGGGCGTGCTGCTGCAGGATGCGCAGAACATCCGCTCCATCTCGACCGCGCCCTGGCTCCTCATCTGGCCAAGCCTTGCCGTCGTGATCGCCGTCCTCTCCTTCAACTTCTTCGGCGATGGCCTCCGCGATGCCGCCGACCCCTACGAGTCCTGAGGAGAGAACAATGGAAAAGCCAGTCCTCAGCGTCGAAAATCTCTCCCTCGATTTTCACCTCCGCACCCACATTCTCCACGCCGTTCGCGATGTGAGCTTTGAGCTGCATCGCGGCCGCACCCTCGCCCTCGTCGGCGAGAGCGGCTCCGGCAAATCCGTTACTGCCCGCTCGCTCATGCGCATCGTCGACAAGCCGGGCGTCATGGTGGGTGGCCGGATCATCCTTCGCACCGAAGGTAACGAGACCGACCTCGCCCAACTCGCCTCCAACAGCGCCGAAGTCCGCGCCGTCCGCGGCGCGCGCATCGGCCTCATCTTCCAGGAGCCGATGTCGTCGCTCTCGCCGGTCCACACCATCGGCAGCCAGATCGACGAGGTTGTCCGCCTCCATTCAAAGCTCGACAAGCGCGCCGCCCGTGCCCGCACCGTCGAGCTGCTGGGTCAGGTTGAAATCCCCAACCCCGCCGAAATGGCCGATCGCTACACGTTTGAATTCTCCGGCGGCATGCGCCAGCGCGCCATGATCGCCATGGCGCTGGCCTGCAATCCCGACATCCTCATCGCCGACGAACCAACCACGGCGCTCGACGTGACGACGCAGGCCGAAATTCTCGACCTCATCAAACGCCTCCAGACCGAGCGCGGCATGGCCATGCTGCTCATCACCCACGATATGGGCGTCGTCGCCGAAGTCGCTGATGATGTCGCCGTCATGCGTTTTGGCCGCATCGTCGAAACCGGCACCGTCGACGAGATCTTCCACGCGCCTCAGCACGCCTATACCCAGCGCCTCCTCGCCTCCACGCTGAAACTCGAGCAACCCGCCGACGCCCGCGCCGAAGCCGTCGTCACGCCGCAGCCGATCCTGACGCTGAAGGGCCTCACCAAGGTCTATGGCGGCGCCAAGGGATTTTTGGGCACAAAGAAATTCGCCCTCAAGGCCGTGGACGACGTCAGTCTCGTCCTCCACGCCGGCGAAAATCTTGGCGTCGTCGGTGAATCGGGCTCGGGCAAGACCACGCTAGGCCGTCTCATCCTCCGCACCGTCGAACCAACCGCGGGCCAGGTTCTCTACCGCCAGAAGGACGGCAAGGAGATCGACGTCACCGCCCTCTCCAAGGCCGACCTCAGGAAATTTCACGCCGACGTCCGCCTGATCTTCCAGGACCCCTTCGCCTCGCTCAATCCGCGCATGACCATCCGCCAGATCATCGGCGATCCCCTGGTCGTCGAAGGCAAGCTCAGCGGCAAGCAGATCGAGGAAAAGGTCGCCGAACTCCTCCGCCTTGTCGGTCTCTCGCCCGACGTCATGGAGCGCTACCCCCACGCCTTCTCCGGCGGCCAGCGCCAACGCATCGGCATCGCCCGGGCCCTGGCGCTCGATCCGCGCATCATCATCGCCGATGAAGCGACCTCCGCGCTCGATGTTTCCATCCGCAGCCAGATCCTCGACCTGCTGCTCGAAATTCAGAGCCGCCTCGATCTCTCCTTCATCTTCATCTCTCACGACATCTCAGTCGTTCGCTATTTCTGCGATCGCGTCGCCGTCATGCATCGCGGCAAACTGGTCGAAGTCGGCCCCGCCGAAAAGATCTGCACCGCGCCCGACGCCGATTACACCCGCGCCCTGATTTCGGCCGTTCCCAATCCCGATCCCAGAAACAAGCGCATGCTTCATCGCACCCGCCTCTCCGCCCTCTCAACGTGAACAGTCTGCTAGCCAAATGACCACCAATCAGCGTGCCGTGTTGACCGGCGCCGGCGCCATGAGCCGCAAGTGGCTCGAAGCCGTCAAAACCGTGGGCGGCGTCGATATCGTCGGCATCGTCGACATCAATCCCGCCAATGCCGAAGCCCGCGCCACCGAGCAGAATATCAATCCCGAGATCGGCACCGATCTCAAATCCATGCTCGCCAAACTGACGCCCGAGATCGTCTTCGACGTCGCCATCCCCGCCGTTCGCCACGGCATCGTTTCGACCGCCCTGAGCGCCGGCGCCCATGTGCTGTCCGAGAAACCCATGGCCGAAACCCTTGATCAGGCTCGCGATTTGGTCGCCCGTGCCGAAGCCGCGGGTCGCCTCCACGTCGTCATCCAGAACCGCCGCTACCTCGCCCAGCTCCGCCGCATCCATCGCCTGGTTGCCTCTGGCGCCATCGGCGAAATCACCGGCGTCCACTGCGATTTCTTCCTCGACCCTCACTTCGGCGGGTTCCGAGAACAGATGCCCCACGTCCTCCTTCTGGACATGGCCGTCCACACCTTCGACGCCGCCCGCTTCGTCATCGACGACGCCGCAACCTCGGTCTATGCCGAAGAGTGGAACCCGGCCGGCTCCTGGTACGAGCGCGATGCCTCGGCCCTTGCCAGCTTCCGTTTTTCGCAAGGCGCCGTAATGACTTATCGCGGCTCCTGGGCGGCTCCGGGCTTCCGCACCTCCTGGGAAAGTACCTGGCGCATCACCGGCACCGGAGGCTCCATCCTCTGGGACGGCGCCGACGATATCCGCGCCGAACGCTCGCTTCCCCATGTCGCGGGAAGACTCCTCCCCGATACGCAAGCCCTTGAAATTCCAGCACTCGATCCGGCCGACCGCATCGGCGGCCACCTCGGCGTCATCACCGATTTTCTCATGGCCACCCGCGGCGGGCCCACGCCCGAAACGGTCAGCCGCGAAAACATCAAAAGCCTCGGCATGGTCCTCGGAGCCATCGACAGCTCCACCTCCGGCCGTCGCGTCGAAATCATCATTTAAGGGAAGTACTTATGGCCATCGACCCAAAAGCCATCCGCATCGGAACAATGATCCGCGGCCACGAGCCCGATCCAGTCGGCTATCTCGAAAAAATCCTGCCGCACGGCTTTGAAAGCATCGAGCCCTATTTCTGGCAGACGGTGAACAAGGACCTCCCCGAACTCGCCAAGCGTCTCAAGGACGTCATCGGCGATCGCGACATCACCATGTCCACCCTCGGCATGTTCGGTAACCCTTTGGAAGAACAACCTAAAGACATCGAGACCCTGCGCGGCTGGGAAGCGCTGATCGATAATGCCCACCATTTTGGTGCCACCTGCGTCGCTGGCTTCACAGGCCGCATCCGCAACCGCCCGCTCCCCGAAAGCCTGCCGCAGTTCAAGAAAATCTGGTCCGAACTGTCAAAGCGCGCTGCCGACAAGGGCGTAAAGATCGCCTTCGAAAACTGCTCCATGCGCGGCAATTGGGAAACCGGCGACTGGAACATCGCTCACAATCCCGACGCCTGGGAAATGATGTTCAACGAAGTGCCGGAGGACAATCTCGGGCTTGAATGGGAGCCCTGCCACCAGATGGTCTATCTGATTGATCCCATTCCCCAAATCCGGAAGTGGGCGCACAAGTTCTTCCACGTCCACGGCAAGGACGCGACCATTCGCTGGGATGTCATCAAGTCCCAGGGCTATGGCGGCAAGGAAAAGGCCGTCTGGATGCGCACGCCCGGCTTTGGCGATACGAACTGGTTCGACGTCATTTCCGAACTGCGCCTTGCCGGCTGGTCCGGCTCCATCGATATCGAAGGCTGGCACGATCCGGTCTATCGCGAAGAGCTGGAAATGGTTGGCCAGGTCCACGCGCTGAATTATCTCAAGGCTGCCCGTGGCGGCGATTTCATCGCCTATCCCGGCCCGCTCAAGGGAGCCTGACCCGTGCCGCGTTTTTCCGCCAATCTTTCAATGCTCTACCCCGAACTGCCCTTTATGGAACGGTTCGCTGCCGCCGCCGCCGATGGTTTCAAGGCTGTCGAATATGTCGGCGCCTATGATCAGGAGCCGTCCGCACTGAAGGCTCTGCTTGGCCAGCACGGCCTTACCCAGGCGCTATTCAACCTTCCGGCCGGCAATTGGGCGGCAGGCGAGCGCGGAATTGCCTGCCATCCCGATCGGATCGTCGAGTTTCGTCAAGGCATTGATAAGGCAGTAGAATATGCGAAGGCGACCGGTTGCGGCCAGGTCAATTGCCTCGCCGGCATCGCGCCTGAAGGCTACGATCGCTCGACGCTCGAATTGACCCTTATCGACAACCTACGCTACGCTGCGCCGCGTTTTGCCGATGCCGGCATCAAGCTCCTCGTCGAGCCGATCAATACCCGCGACATCCCCGGCTTCCTGATCAATTCCACCGACGACTATGAGCGCATCGCCTCGGCGGTGAAGCACGACAACCTCTACCTGCAGTACGATTTCTACCACATGCAGGTCGTGCAAGGTGACCTGATCCCGACCTTCCTGCGCCTGCAGTCCCGCATCGCGCACGTGCAGATCGCCGACAATCCAGGCCGCCACGAGCCGGGCACGGGTGAGGTAAATTATCCCAATATCTTCAAGGCGCTGGATGAGGCCGGATACACCGGCTGGGTCGGCGCCGAATACAAGCCAAAGGCTGGCACCAGCGCCGGGCTCGGCTGGTTTGAGCCGTGGAGGACGCAGGCATGAAGATCGGTTTTATTGGCCTCGGCGTCATGGGCCGCCCCATGGCCGGCCATCTCGTCGCGGCCGGCCACGAAGTCTTCCTGCACCGGGTCAAGGAGGCATCGCAGCATCTGGTCGAAACCGGTGGCAAGCCGCTCGACAGTGCCAAAGCCGTCGCCGAAGCCACTGACATCGTCATCCTGATGGTCCCCGACACGCCCGACGTCGAAAAGGTGCTCTTCGGCGAAGCGGGCGTGGCGGAAGGCCTTTCCTCCGGCAAGCTCGTCATCGACATGAGCTCCATCTCCCCCGTCGCCACGCGCGAATTTGCCAAGCGCATCGCCGAAAAG
>NZ_JBEVLL010000203.1:0-11190 GCF_040509215.1 Devosia sp. | reverse complement strand
GTCCCTTCCACGTCCGACAAGCCCCCTTTGGCCGATCTTTAGTGTACCGGGTATGTGCCGTTGCCCGTTCTCGTCGAATACGATGAGGGTGTATTTGGTCTCAAACTCAAACCAGTCATCCCAAGCAACAGGGAAAAGCAGTCCGAGCATCTTTCCACTGCTTTCGAATGGAAATGACGTGACGACCCTAAATCGCATCTATCCCTCTGCTCAGGCGGTAAATCTCAATGGAATAGCGACCAATCAATATCAAGATCTTTGCCAAATCGTTGCGCGGGCCTTTATCGAGCGCACATTGCGAGAGGCACACGATGGACCCAGCGTGGTCGTGACGCATCATGCGCCGCATCCTATTCGTTGGATCTCCGGCTAACTCAGCTTAACTTCTGCTACGCTTCCGACCTTCAGCCCATGTTGGACGCAGAGTACGCTCCCGATCTCTGGGTTCATGGCCACATCCATTCGCCCGTCGACTACATCGTCGGCAAGACCAGAGTCGCCAGCGACCCGCGAGACTATGCGTTCAATCGGCAAGAAGCGGCCAACGGACCCTAGCCTGATCTAGTTCTCGAGGTACCCGCGCCACCCCTCGATCGGCGGAGATAAACGACAACTGACAGCGATGGAGAGACTGCCATTAACGTACGGCCGGAATTGAAAAGGCAGCAACCGATAGCTGTGAGTACAATCAACATGCCGATCAACACAATCGACGGTTATCTACTAGCGCAGCCCCATGTCGCGCACGTCATGTTGGGCGAAAACGACAAATAACGAGACACGTTGAGGTTGTTTGGGTGCGCTCGACAGCGCAATTTTCGAAGACGGCCCTGTCAGCGTCTGGTGCAGCTTTTGTGGGTGTCGGTGACACCTGTGCTGTAGGACACCGTCAATTCGCCCTTGCTCGGGTCTTCAGTCGCGACCACGCGAACGGGCCGCTCATCGTTTGCAGAACCGCAGGTGCCATTCCAGGTCACCATCCATCCTTCTCTGCGGACGTCACTGAACTCGCAATAGGTCTCGGACCCGCTCATTGCCTTAGGCATGATGTGAAGTGACCACGGGGTCCCACAGTCCGCTTTTCCATGCTCCATGTCGTACCATTCACCAACGATGGTAGGGTACTGTTGGGCGACGGCTGAAATCGCGACGGCCGACCAGATCGCTACGACTAAGATTGGAAACCGCATCGAACCCTCGAATTATGTCTTGGCACAAAGACTGGCAGGCGGGCCAGGTGAAGCATGCAGCCAGAATTCGATCGCGGGCAGGGCGACTCCTCTTTCCGCTACGAGGCCGGCCACTGCGGTATTGACCTTCCGTTCGGGAAAGTGACCGTAGAAGAGATAAATCGCTCGCTGATATCCGACTTTCTCTTGAAACTCGGTGAGCGTCCGCAGGTCCTTCCGTATGCCATGCAGCTTCCCGTTGCCCGGCTTGACCTCAATGATGGCGTGGTTACCCGACATCGAGCCGGGAATATGCACGAGGAAATCCGGTGACGCTGCCCTTGCTCCAGTGGCCTGCACCTGGAGATGCCCCTTCTTGTCGATTTCGCCATTCACGCTAAATGGCGTCCCAATCGGCCATTGTCGTCGCAGCTGGTGATACAGCTCGTAGCAATAGACACGCTCTCGATAAATCGGACTTCCGCCATCGATGGGGAGATTGAAGTACTTTGCCTCGATTGCGGCGGTAGCAATCTCCAAAACGTGGCTAAGCTCCTGCATCCGAAATGTCCGACTGATGTTTTTGCCGACGGTTGATATCAGACATTCGAGGTCCACCGCCAGCTTCGGAGGAGCCTGCGGAGTGCATGCCAGCGGCTGTTGACGCCCGACCGGAAGTGACCCGGATTTATTGAGAATTGAACTGCCTGTCAGTTATGGTTCGGGTCGGTTGAGCCAAAAGACGAGAGAGGGCAACTCTTTTTCGAGGCTTAGTTGTGGTTGGGCTCGAAATCGGGATCTGCGAGTCGCTCGTAGTGGTTGAAGCGGCTCTTTGTCCACGAGTCGATGCCGGCGTACACCTTCGGGATTGGGTCATCGAAACGCTCGCTAATGTAGACGAGGATGGCGTCGTGCCAGTCCAAGTCTTGCTCGATGAACCAATCACACAAGTCGTTCCAGCGGCGGTCCTCACCGATTAATCCCGCCGGCTCCAACTCAATCGGCGGAGCGACGTATCCGATCTGTTGAGCCTTCGCAGCGGTAGCCTGTCTTTCCGATTCAGAACGCATATCGCCCCCTACAACTCCTCTTTGCAGACCCGGGTTTTCGGACAGCTAGGGCGCCCACACTTCTAAGTTGCATACGGATATCTGCGTTGTGGGACCGCGTCTTGCGATTTTCACAAATCCACCCCCATGGCAACGCACCCGAGAATGCACTCCCTGGATCAAAGTAAACGGCAATGTAGCAAATGATTGTAATCCCACAAGAAAACGGTGATTTGTTGGAGATTTCGAGGGGTTTGGCTAAAACTAATGGGAAAGCAAGAGAGGGACACAGGCCGGGCAGGGGCCTAATATTCTGGCCCTCTGGCCGCAGTAGTGTTCGGCCACGACATTGCTGATCTCTCGCCCCGTGCTGCCATCTTGGGAAAAATGGTTCTCGCATTTGAAGCATCCCGCAGCGGTGGAAAATCCCGCAAATCAGGGCTTCTCAGGCGATAGATGCCTGACTTTTGGGAAAATCTATTCTCACCCAACAAAATTGGGGATTTTGGCGATCCCGACAGGACTCGAACCTGTGACCTTCAGCTTAGAAGGCTGCTGCTCTATCCAGCTGAGCTACGGGACCGCACGCGCCTTCCTTTAGCTGATCTGGCGAAAAAAGAAATGCCTGTGGCCTCAAGAAGAATGGCTATCGGTTCGCGTTCTGTCAGTCCCGCCACGGGCGATTCTCGCCGTGCTTTCGCGCACAACAAGCTCCGAGCGCAGCACGATTCTGAGCGGCATGCCCAGCGCATCGGGATCTTCGAGCAGGTCGATGAGGGCTTCGGCCGCCATGCGGCCGAGTGCCTCGCGTGGCTGGCGCATCGTCGTCAGCGGCGGCACATAGTGCGGGGCAACGCCGAGGTCGTCGAAACCCACCACCGAAATGTCCTGCGGACAGATGATGCCGTGCTGGCGCAACGCGGACAGAAAGCCGATGGCCGATTCGTCATTGGCGGCGAAAATCGCCGTCGGACGTTCCGTCATCGAGAGGAAACGCGCCGCTGCGGCAAAGCCGCTTTCCATGTCGAAATTGCCCCGGAAATTCCACTCGGGAGCCATCACCAGCCCGGAGCTGGCCAATGCCTTGCCGAACCCCGCAAGTCGCTCGCGCGAGACGACATTGTGCTCCGGGCCGAGCAGGTGCCCGATCCGGCGGTGCCCGAGATCGATCAAGTGCTGCGTAGCCCTTTCGGCGGCGTCCACATTGTCGGTGAGCACGGTGTGAAACCCCGAATTCGGGATTTCCTCGCATGCCACCACGATCGGGATAGCCCCAGCCTGGCTGGCCAGGGTCTGGAGCAGGTGGGTGTCCACCGAGCCGTCCAGCAAAAGCAGTCCATCGGCGCGGTTCGAGAGCAGGAAATCCTGCAGCCGTCGAATGGTTTCGTGCCCGAAATAGAGGTTCAGCACGAGCACGCCATAGCCCCGCGCGGCCGCTTCCCGTTCGATTGCGTCAAGGATCGAGGAGAAGAAAGGATTCCTAATGTCGGGCAGGGCGACGAGGATGGTCTTGGCCGACCGCTGCCGTAACGAGCGCCCCGCCTGATTGAGCGTGTAACCGGTTACACGAACGGCCTCCGAAACACGGGCACGCGTTCCCTCGCTCACCTTTTCGGGCGAGGAGAGGGCACGGCTGACCGTGGCAGTCGAGACGTTGGCAAACCGTGCAACGTCTTGAATCGTCGGTGTTTTTCTTTCCATAGACACGTCCGGCAGCGCCCCCTCTCGCTGTCAGGATTGCATTCTGTCTAAATCGATCTTGACAGGTCCGCAAGACGTGTATGAAACTCCTGAAATCGATTGCACAACCAGTTTCGATTAGTTATGCAATCGATTACACGCGGCCGGTCGGGGTGTCTGGAGGAAACGGGGACCCGCAGGTCGGCAGCATGAATGGGGTACATAGCCCCTCGTGTTCGTTGGGAGGACATTCCTATGAAGAAGTTTGCAGTGGTTGCCGCAATGGCAACCGCGCTGCTCGGCTCGACGTCTGCATTTGCGGTCGATCTCGAAGTGACCCACTGGTGGACGTCCGCTGGTGAAGCGGCCGCTATCGCCGAATTCGCCAAGGTTTTCGAGGCAGAAACCGGCAATACCTGGGTCGACTCTGCGCTTGCCGGTTCCGGCACTGGCGCTAACCCGGTGATCATCAGCCGCATCATTGGCGGCGATCCGATGGGCGCCACCCAGATGAATACCGGCCGTGACGCTGAAGAGCTCATCCAGGCCGGCCTGATCCGCGACCTCACCGACGTCGTTGCTGATCTCGATCTCGACAGCTTCTACGTCGACCAGAGCCTGCTTGAGCCGTGCCGTTACGAAGGCGGCCTCTACTGCCTGCCGATCAACATCCACTCGTGGGATTGGCTGTGGCTCTCCACCAAGGCCTATGAAAAGATCGGCCAGCCCGTTCCGACCAATTGGGACGAATACGTCGCATCCTGGCCTGCTCTCGAAGAAGCTGGCATCCTGCCGTTCGGTCTTGCCACCGGCTGGCCCTTCTCCGGCATCCCGGGCGTTCTGATGTCCGGCCTCGGTGGTTCGGACCTCGTCCTCGCCATCAACCGCGACAAGGATGCCGAAGCCGTTCGTGGGCCGGAATTCCGCAAGGTTGCCGAAGCTCTCGACGCTCTGCGCAAGGTCATCTCGCCTGAAACCATGGTGCCGTCCTTCGGCGACGTTGGTACGCAGATCCTCGAAGGCACTGCTGCTGGCAACATCCACGGCGACTGGCTGCAGGGCGACCTTCAGGTTGCTGGCGGCGTCCCCGGCAAGGACTACGAATGTCTCCCCGCTCTTGGTCTTGGTGACCAGCTGACCGGTGGTGGCGACTCGTTCTACTTCCCGGTTCTCCCCGAAGGTACCGATCCGGCTGTCATCGAAGCCCAGGCCCAGCTTGCTCGTATCCTGATCTCGCCTGAAGCCCAGCTCAAGTTCAACTTGGTCAAGGGTTCCATGCCGATCCGTACGGACATCGACCTGTCTGCTGCCAATCCGTGCATGCAGAAGGCCCTTGGCCTCCTCAAGAACGGCCTGCTGCCCTCCGGTGACTTTGCTCTGTCGAGCGACACCCAGCAGCAGACGCAGGACCTCAACACCGAGTTCCTCGACGACGATAGCATCACTGTCGACGACTACATCGAGCGCTATGCCTCGATCATCGAGTCGGCTGACTAAGCCATCGTCTAGCCTGGTGGGAGTACGCTCCCACCTTTGAAATCCGTGGTCGGCCTTGCTCGACAAGGTCGGCCACGCGCTCTTGGAGAGACACATGGCGGACACTGCCGCTCCGATGGAGGCGGGCGCCGAGACGGTCAATCGACCCGGCCTGCTGCAAAGAACCTTACTACACAACCTGCCCGCAAAAATTGCAGCCCTGCCCATGGTGGCAACGGTGCTGGTCGTCTTCGTCGGCTGTACGATCTGGACGATCTATTACTCGTTCACCAACTCAAAGCTCCTGCCCACCGGCAAGTTCGTCGGTTTCGACCAGTACGAGCGCCTTTTTGCCACCTCGCGCTGGAATGTCTCGGTCTGGAACCTGGTTGCCTACGGCTCCATGTCGCTGGTTTTCACCCTGACCATCGGCTTCATTCTCGCCGTGCTGATTGACCAGAAGATCCGCTTCGAAAGCGCCTTCCGCACGATCATGCTCTACCCCTTCGCCCTCTCGTTCATCGTGACGGGCCTTGTGTGGCAGTGGATCATGAACCCCACGCTCGGCCTGCAGGGAACCCTGCGCAACCTGGGCTGGACCAACTTCAGTTTCGACTGGATCGCCAATCCGCGCATGGTGCTCTTTGCAATGCTCATTGCCGGCCTCTGGCACGGCACGGGTTTCTGCATGGTGCTGATGCTCGCGGGTCTGCGTGGCGTCGATGAAGAAGTCTGGAAAGCCGCGCGCATCGATGGCATTCCCACCTGGCGCACATACGTCTCGATCGTGCTTCCCATGATGCGCGGCGTCCTGATCACCGCCCTTGTCATCATCGGTTCGGGCATTGTCCGTCTCTATGATCTTGTGGTGGCGCTCACCAATGGCGGCCCGGGTATCTCCTCGGAAGTGCCGGCCAAGTACGTTTTCAATTACATGTTCTCGGGCGGCAATATCGGCCAGGGTCTGGCCGCTGCCACCATGATGCTGCTGACGGTTCTCATCATCATGATCCCGTGGGCCTATCTCGAATTTGGCGGAAAGGGCAAACGCACATGAGCCAGACCGCAACCATGACCGGTTCCGCACCGCGCGCTTCCGGGGAAGTCGTCGAGGCTCGGGGCCCGCGTCCCAAGCCGTTCTTCACCCCGCGCAAGATCATCATTTACTCGGTGCTGGTGTTCTTCTCGCTCTACTATCTCTTCCCGCTCTACGTGATGGTCGTCACCTCGCTCAAGACCATGCCCGAAATCCGCTTCGGCAATATCTTTGCTTTGCCGCAGGCGCCCAGTTTCGATGCATGGGTCAAGGCCTGGAGCAGCGCCTGCACGGGTCTGAACTGCCAGGGCCTCGCGCCGGGCTTCTGGAATTCGGTGAAGATCACCATTCCGTCCACCATCGTCTCGATCTTCATTGCGGCGGTGAACGGCTATGCGCTGATCAACTGGCGCTTCAAGGGCTCGGAAATCTTCTTCGCCATCCTGATCTTCGGTTCGTTCATCCCCTATCAGGTGATGCTCTATCCGCTGGTGATGATCACCCGTGAACTGGGTATTTTCGGCTCCCTTCAGGCCGTCATTCTCATCCACACGGTCTTCGGCATGCCGATCCTGACCTTGCTGTTCCGCAATTATTTTGCCTCGCTTCCGCAGGAATTGTTCAAGGCGGCCCGTGTCGACGGGGCAGGGTTCTGGCGCATTTTCTTCGAGATCATGCTCCCCATGTCGCTGCCGATCTTCGTCGTGGCGCTCATCCTGCAGATCACCGGCATCTGGAACGACTTCCTGTTCGGCGTCGTCTTCGCCGGCACGCAGAACTACCCGATGACCGTCCAGCTCAACAATATCGTCAACTCGGCCCAGGGCACGCCCGAATACAACGTGAACATGGCCGCCACCGTGCTGACCGGTCTCGTGCCGCTCACTGTCTATTTCGTATCCGGCAAGTGGTTCGTCCGCGGCGTTGCCGCCGGTGCGGTGAAGGGATAACCCAATGCAACACAGCGTTTCCATTCGCGATCTGTCGCTCAATTTTGGCAGCGTAAAGGTGCTCGAGCACCTCAACCTCGACATCGCGCAGGGCGAATTCATCGTGCTGCTCGGGCCGTCGGGTTGCGGCAAGTCGACCTTGCTCAACTGCATCGCCGGCCTTCTCGAAGTCTCCGACGGTCAGATCTTCATCGGTGGCAAGAACGTTACCTGGCTTGAGCCAAAAGACCGCGGCATCGGCATGGTGTTCCAGTCTTATGCGCTCTATCCGCAGATGACGGTCGAACGGAACCTCTCCTTCGGTCTTCGCGTCGCCGGCATGCCCAAGGACGAGATTTCCCGCCGCGTCGCCCGCGCCGCGGAAATCCTGCAGATCCAGCCGCTGCTGGGTCGCAAGCCGGCCAATCTGTCCGGCGGTCAGCGTCAGCGCGTGGCCATCGGCCGGGCGCTGGTGCGTGACGTCGATGTGTTCCTCTTCGACGAGCCGCTGTCCAACCTCGACGCCAAGCTCCGCAGCGACCTGCGCGTCGAAATCAAGCGCCTTCACCAGCGCCTGAAGAACACCATGATCTATGTGACCCACGATCAGATCGAAGCTCTGACCCTGGCCGATCGCATCGCCATCATGAAGAACGGTGTCATTCAGCAGCTCGCCGATCCGCACACCATCTACAACAAGCCGACCAATCTCTACGTGGCCGGCTTCATCGGTTCGCCCTCGATGAACTTCATCACCGGCTCGGTCGATGGCACCACCTTCACCTCTGCCGATGGCACCAAGATCCCCGTCGGCGCCTATGATTTCACCACCTCGCCCGCAGGCTCGCTCAAGGCGGTCCTCGGCGTTCGTCCCGAACACATTCTTCTGGGCGATGCCGCCCAGGGCATGCCGTTCAAGACCACGGCTGAAATCGAAATCGTCGAGCCCATGGGTTCGGAAACCCTGGCTTGGACCAAGGTTGCCGGCGTGCCGGTGACCTTCCGCTGCTCGAGCGACATTCCGCTCAACGTCGGCGACAAGGTGACCATCGGCTTCGACATTGCTCGCGGCTCTCTGTTCAACGCCGAGACCGAAAACCGTCTCTGAGAGACGTCCCACCATTGACGGCGCCCCATGGGGCGCCGTTTTGCCGGCCCGGCCGGTGTTCGACATTACTTTCGCGGCAGTCGATCTGTCCGGGCGCGGTGACGCCGGACCTGCGTTCCAGCTAACTCCTTCCCCACGACGCGACTCCGCTTCCAATTTGACCAAGAGGCAAAGATGACCGAGCTGTCCTTCCAGCTGTATAGCGCCCGCAACTATCCCGATCTGGCCGAGTTCCTCGGCAAGCTAGCCGCCCTCGGCTACAAGCAGGTAGAAGGCTTTGGCGGCCTTTACGCCGACGCTGCGGGCCTTGCGGCAAATCTCAAGAAGAACGGCCTCACCATGCCGACCGGCCATTTTGGCCCGGCTCAGGCTGCCGACGTCTCGACCACGTTGAAGACGGCCGAAACGCTCGGCATCAAGAAGATCATCGTTCCCCATATCGGCCCCGAAGATCGCAGCGAAGACGAGTCCAAGTGGCTCAAGCTGGCCGAGACCCTGGCTCGCCATGGCGAAACCTACACCAAGGAAGGCTATGCCTTCGGCTGGCACAACCACGATTTCGAATTCGTGCCCACCAGCTCGGGTCGCACCCCGATGGAAATTCTCCTCGAAACCGCACCCAATATCGAATGGGAATGCGACATTGCCTGGGTGATCCGCGGTAAGGCTGATCCGATCGCCTGGTTCGACAAATATGGCGACCGCATCACTGCCGTCCACGTCAAGGATATCGCCCCCGCTGGCGAAAAGACCGACGAAGATGGTTGGGCCGACGTCGGCACCGGCGTTGTCGGTTGGGATGATCTCATCACCAAGGTCAAGGCCAAGACCAAGGCCGCCTATTTCGTCGCCGAGCACGACAAGCCGTCCGATCCGGTGCGCTTCGCCACCAATTCGATCGCAGCCGCCAAGAACTGGAAGTAAGTCAAAATGGCAAAGACCTATGGCGTCGGCATCATGGGTGCCGGCAATATCTCGGCCGCCTATCTGCGCCTCGCACCCCTCTTCAACGGGCTTGAAGTGCGCGCCGTGGCCGACATTCTGCCCGAAGCCGCCAAGAAGCGCGCTGACGAGTTCGGCGTTGCCGCCCAGACCCCGGACGAGCTGCTCAAAAACAGCGAAATCGACGTGATCGTGAACCTCACGATCCCGGCGACCCACTACAAGGTGTCGTCCGACATCGTTTCGGCCGGCAAGCATGCCTATTCCGAAAAGCCCTTCGTGCTATCAGTCGAAGAGGGCCTCGCCCTCAAGAAGGCAGCCGATGAGCGCGGTCTCAAGGTCGGTTCGGCTCCCGATACCTTCCTCGGCGGTGCCCACCAGCAGGCTCGCGACATCATCGATAGTGGCAAGCTCGGCAAGATCATGAGCGGCACGACCCACGTCATGAGCCGTGGCATGGAACACTGGCATCCAAATCCGGACTTCTTCTTCCAGCCCGGCGGCGGCCCGATCCTCGACCTTGGTCCTTATTACATCACCGACCTCGTGCACCTGCTCGGTCCCGTGAAGCGCCTCTCTGCCTTTACCGGCAGCGCCCGCGCCGAACGTATCGTTAGCGCCGAAGGCCCCTACAAGGGCACCACGATCAAGGTCGGCACTCCGACCACGATCCACGGCGTGCTCGAATTCCACTCCGGCGCCATCATCACCATCGGCGCGAGCTGGGACGTGGCGGCGCACGGCCACCACAACATCGAGCTTTACGGCACAGACGGCTCGATCTTCGTTCCCGATCCGAACTTCTTCGGCGGTGATCTCACCACTACCGGCATCGAAGGCATCCGCACGGCTGTCACGCCCTGGGATCACCCCTTCGGCAAGCCGAACCAGGACCTCGACAAGGAAGTGCCGCGCGCCAACTATCGTTGCGCTGGCCTTGCCGACATGATGCTGTCGATCGAGAATGGCCAGAACGCCCGTTGCGGCCTCGACGTCGCTCTCCATGTCGTCGAAGTGATGACGGGTCTGCTCAAGGCCGGCGAAACCGGTCAGGTGCTTACTCTGCAGACCACCTGCGAGCGTCCGCTTGCCCTCGGCATCGAGGAAGCAAAGGCCTTGCTCAAGGCTTGAAGAACGTACTTCATTGACAGGCGCGGCGCGTCAGTCAAAAATGTTATACGACATAACAGGGCGGCGAGCGATCGTCGCCCTGTACTATCAACTAGGAGCCCCGGCTGAGGCGGTTTACGGGGCCACACGAGGAGAATCTCATGGCCACCACCATCAAGGGCCCCGCAATCTTTCTCGCCCAGTTTGCCGGCGATAAGGCTCCCTTCGACAATCTCGACAATATCTGCCGCTGGGCAGCGGGGCTTGGCTACAAGGGCGTCCAGATCCCGACCTGGGTATCGAGCTTCATCGATCTCGAAAAGGCTGCCAATTCCAAGACTTACGCCGATGAGATCAAGGGCATCGTCAACAGCCATGGGCTAGAGATCACCGAACTCTCGACCCATCTTCAGGGCCAGCTTGTCGCCGTTCACCCGGCCTACGACGCCGCCTTCGATGGCTTTGCCCCGGCTTCCGTCCATGGCAATCCCAAGGCGCGTCAGGAATGGGCTGTCCAGACCCTGCTCAATGCCGCCAAGGCCTCGAAGAACCTCGGCCTCAACGCCCACGCCACCTTCTCCGGCTCGCTCGCCTGGCCCTATATCTACCCGTGGCCGCAGCGCCCCGCTGGCCTCGTCGAAGAAGCCTTCGACGAACTCGCCCGCCGCTGGACCCCGATCCTCAACGCCTT
>NZ_JBEVLL010000202.1:0-5551 GCF_040509215.1 Devosia sp. | reverse complement strand
GACGGGGTAGGCTGGTGTTGGCTCGCCTTTGGGTAGAGCGGCCCGGCGACTAAGCCGCTGAGGTTCTTCCAGTCTTTGCCATTCGAGCGTAGCTCTCATGGCCTTCTCACCTCAAATCGCTCCACTGGAGCGATTTGGCCTGCGGCACGGTTCGAAGTTGCCAATCTACCCCTAACCCCTTATAGGGGCCGTCCCTCGCGCGGTTGCCGCGCCTTTCCCTAGATAAGGACGGCTCAAAATGGCGCTTGGCTGCGGCCTCGATTTCGGCACTTCGAATTCGACCCTCGGACGCGTCGGCGCCGATGGGCATCCCGATCTTCTGGCGCTGGAAGGCGGCAGCCGGACAATTCCCAGCGTGCTGTTCTTCAACTTCGAAGACGACAAGCTCTATTTCGGGCGCGCTGCGGTCGCTGAATATGTTTCGGGCGCCGATGGGCGCCTGATGCGCTCGCTCAAGAGCGTGCTCGGCACCGCGCTCTATGGTGACACGACCCGCGTAAAGGCGCGGCGGCTGGGCTTTGGGGAAATCATCGGCAGCTTTGTGGGCGAACTGAAGCGACGTGCGGAGGCGGAGCTGGGTGGTGAGCTGACCCAGGTGGTGATGGGCCGACCGGTGCATTTCGTCGATGACGACCCGGTGGCCGACGCCGAGGCGCAGGGGCAGCTTGAGGCCGCCGTGCGCGCCCAGGGTTTTAAGGATATTGCCTTTCAGTTCGAACCGATTGCGGCGGCACTCGACTATGAGCGGCAGGTGAGCGGGGAAAAGCTGGCGCTGATCGTCGACCTTGGCGGCGGTACCTCGGACTTTTCGGTGGTGCGGGTTTCGCCCGAGCGCAGCGGACTGGCTGATCGCAGCGGCGATATCTTGTCGACAGCGGGCGTCCATATAGGCGGTACCGATTTTGACCGGCTGCTGGCCATGGCCAAGGTGATGCCGGAACTTGGGCTCGGTAGCGAAACGCGGGACGGCAAGCGCTACCTGCCGGTGGCGCCCTATGTGGATCTATCGACCTGGCACCGGATCAACCGGCTCTATGACGCCAAGGCCATGCGCGACCTGCGATCGACCGTGCGGGAAGCCGCCGAGCCAGACATGGTGGAAACCATGGTGATGCTGGTCGAGGATCGGCTGGGGCACAGACTGGTCGGGCGGGTGGAAGAGGCCAAGATTGCGCTCTCCGACGCAGACGTGACGCAGTTCGTATTTCCCGTACGCGACCGCGAGATTTCAACGCCGATCACGGCCGCGGAACTGGGACAAGCACTGGCGGCCTCGATCCGGCGGCTTGAAGCGACCATTGTCGAGACGTTGCGGCGGGCCGGTGTCGGCGCCGAGGCGGTGGACAGTCTAATCCTGACCGGTGGTTCGACACTGGTGCCGGCAGTGGCCGGGCGGCTGCAGGCGTTGTTCCCTGAAGCAGAAGTGGTGCGCACCGACGTGCTTGGCTCGGTTGGCCTCGGCCTTGCCATTGAATCCAAGCGCGTTTTCGGCGCCTGAACCGAGCGCAAACTTATGCAACTTATCCAACTAATCCCCGCGTCACGCTGATCTGCTAGTCTTCAGGCATAGTCGAACAATTGGGTTTCGGCAGAGCAGGAGGCGGGCATGAGCGAGATAGCGGTGCCCGACTGGGCCTCCATTCGCGAAGAATATGAGGGCCGCCAGTTTCTGCCGACAGTGATCTGTCGGCGGCATGGGATCAGCGTCGCCCAACTGCGCTATCGCCGCGAAATGGAAGGCTGGCTAAGCGCACGGGCGAGGGTGCCCAAACAAGCAGACCTCGTGGCGCGCATGCTCAAGGTGCTCGACAAGCAGATCAGAAAGCTGGAGGCGGCGGTGAACGAGCCGATCGACAAACAGGCCAATGTCTTGGCCACGCAAGTGAAGACGCTCGACAAGCTGATCGAGCTTGGCGCGGCCAAGCCCAATGTCGAGCCGGCGAGCCGCAAGGATATGACGGACCTGCGGGCCAAGCTCGTCAAGCGCATGGAGCAGTTCAAGGCGCGGTGACGGAAACCAGCGGGGCGGCAAGGAATGGCAAGTGCCGAGGAACGCCAAGTCGCCGCTCTCGATGATGATGTGGTCGAGAAGCGGTTTTTCGAATGGAAACGCTGGGCCTTGCCAAAACAACTGCCGCCGGCGGGGGATTGGACGACCTGGCTGCTGATGGGCGGACGCGGCTCGGGCAAGACGCGGGCCGGGGCGGAATGGGTGCGCGAACTGGCGCGCGACAGGGTGACCCCAATCGCTTTGGTTGGCGAAACCATGACCGAGGCGCTGAGCATCATGGTTCGGGGCGAGAGCGGCATCATTGCCGTGCATCCCGATGATGACAGGCCGATCCTGCGCGGTGGCAATCGGCTCGTTTGGCCCAATGGGGTCGAAGCCTGGATCATGACAGCATCGGACCCGGAGCGGTTTCGCGGGCCGCAATTTGCGGCAGCGTGGTGTGACGAGGCCGGCAAATGGCCCCATGCGGACGAGGCGTTCGACCAGTTGCAGTTCGGGCTGCGGCTGGGGGATCGGCCCCGGCAATTGGTGACAACGACGCCGCGGCCGACGCGGCTAATCAAGCGGCTGCTGGCCGATCCGCATACGGTAACGGTGCGGATGACGACCGCGGAGAACAAGGCGCAACTGGCGCCGCAGTTTCTCGATGCCGTGGTGGCGCGTTATCGCGGCACGGTGTTGGGGCGGCAGGAGCTGGATGGCGAGCTGATCGAGGACCGGCCCGATGCGCTTTGGCAGCGGGGCATGTTTCGCGACGGCGGGCCGGTGACGGGTCGCATCCTCGTGGCGGTTGACCCGCCGGTGACGGGGACGGCGCGGTCGGATGCTTGCGGGATTGTCGTGGCCGGGCGGAGTGGCGACGGCGCAGTGGTGCTGGAGGATGCGACGCTCAAGGGCGTGGCGCCGCTGACCTGGGCGCGGCGGGCGGTGGCGGCGTTTGAAGCGCATGCGGCCGACGCGATTGTCGTTGAGGTCAACCAGGGCGGGGATTTGGTGCGGAACCTGATTGAGCAGGTGGATGCCTCTTTACCGGTGGTGCCGGTGCGGGCGAACCGGGGCAAATGGCTGCGGGCGGAGCCGGTGGCGGCGCTCTATGGGCGCGGGCTTGTGGGGCACGTGCCGGGGCTGACGGCACTGGAGGATGAACTCTGCGCCTTTGGGCCTGATGGTAAGGCCGATGGGCATTCGCCGGACCGGGTGGATGCGCTGGTCTGGGCGCTGACGGAATTGCTTCTGAAGGGTGTTGGACCGCGCGTGCGCTGGGTCTAGGCCGCGAATAGACAAGGATCAAAAGAATGCCGAACTGGATGAACCGCCTTTTCGGCGGACGGACGAACACGCCCAGCGAAATCAAGAATTTTGCAGGGCACACGCTGATGACGCTGAGTGCATTGGGGCCGGCGCAGTGGAGCGGGCGGGGTTATGCGAGCCTTGTCAGCCAGGGTTTCATGCGCAATCCGGTGGTCTATCGCTGTGTGCGATTGATCGCCGAGACGGCGAACCGGGTGCCGCTCACGGTGCGGGTGGATGGCAAGGTGGTCAGCGAGCATCCGCTTAAAGGTCTGTTGCAGAGGCCCAATGGGCGGCAATCGGGCGCGGAAGTGCTCGAGGCGGTCTATGCCTATCTGCAAACTGCGGGGAATGCCTATTTGCAGGCGGGCATTGTCGACGGGGGCGTGAAGGCGCTGTTCGTGTTGCGGCCCGATCGCATGCGGGTGGTGGCCGGGGGCGATGGCTGGCCGGTTGCCTATGACTATACGGCGGGCGGGAAGACGGTGCGGATTTCGCAAGAGAGCGCGCCGCTGCCGGGCATTCTGCATATGGCGCTGTTTCACCCCATGGACGACCACTATGGCATGGGGCCGCTCGAGGCGGCGCAGACGAGCCTCGATATCCACAATGCTTCGGCGCAGTGGAACAAGGCGCTGCTCGACAACGCGGCGCGGCCGAGCGGGGCGCTGGTCTATTCGGCCGGTGGCGGCACGCTGACGGAAGAGCAGTTCCGCCGGCTCAAGGAGGAGCTGGAGGAGAATTTTTCTGGCGCCGCCAATGCCGGGCGGCCCATGGTGCTCGATGGCGGGATCGAATGGAAGGCCATCGCCATGAGCCCGCGAGAGATGGATTTCATCGAGGCCCGGCACGCGGCGGCGCGCGATATTGCGCTGGCCTTTGGGGTGCCGCCCATGCTGCTCGGCATTCCCGGCGACAATACCTATGCGAATATGGCCGAGGCCAATCGGGCGCTGTGGCGCCAGACGCTTGTGCCGCTGGTGGTGCGGGTGAGCCAGGAACTGAGCCTGTGGCTTGGGCCTGCATTTGAAGGCGCGGAAGTTGCGCCAGACTTCGACGAGGTCGAAGCGCTTGCCGAGGACCGTGCGGCGCTCTGGGCGCGTGTGGGTGGGGCGGAATTTCTCAGTGATGCAGAGAAGCGGGAGATGGTTGGGGTGGGAGCCTAGGCCATGGCACAAATTGCTCGGTCAGCGCTGAAAGCGCTTGGGTGGGAAATCCGGCTGGCAACGCTTTCGCTGAAGCTTGATGTACTGATTGGCGCGCTAGAGCGGCGCTATCGCCCGGACCAGCCCCGGATGCCGAAAGGGACGCCAGAGGGTGGCCAGTGGATTGATGATCTACTGCGCCTTGTAGCCGTAGAAGCGGAACCTGAACGCATCCTCGTGGCCGGTCCACGATGCGATGGGTTTTCCGGAGGATGCCAGTCTGGCGGCACCTCTGGTACCTCGGGGATGTTCAGAATCTACGGCAAAAATCTTTGTTGGGACTGCGCCGTGAAGGTACTGGCGATCGAGGATTTGTCGGGAACAGAGCAGCTCAGATACATTGGGCGACTAGATCCAGATTACCGGCAGGGTGGGACAGATGTTATCAAGAGCACAAGCCCTCGAGGCAGTGAAGGTTGGCGATCTGATTTTCGGCATCGCTGCCGGTGGTCAGGAGAAATTGCTTTTTGTCTATGAGGCCGATGCAACGAGTTTCTGGGCCCGCCACGTGACCTCCCAGACGACGGCCAAGTTCGGTCGTGATGGAGAGAGTACATGGGTTCACGACGGCGGCTCGTGCACGATCGTATCAACGGCCCGGCTACCGCAGGAAATGCGCGAGGTTGCCATCGGGCTTGATCGCAAGTTCGCAGCACGGCCAGAATATCCGGACAGCATTCTGAGCAAGGACGAAATTCGGCTAGTGCTTACGCACGACGAGTTCTTCAAGGCAAATCTACTGCCGGGCACAGAACCTATCGTGAGGCGTGCTGAGAAAATCAACGCCGTTCGGGAAGTTCTGCAACTGAAGTGGGATCCTATTAACGCGAGCCATAATCCCCCGACGTGGAACGAATATCTCGATGACTTGCCTGCAGTTGTTAGCCTGCTAGAAAAAACGACTTCGGTTGATGAAGTAACAGCCTTTCTGGGCGAGATGGCGTCCCGAAAAGAAAGGCAGAGTGCGGTGGCTGGACGCAGCAGTGCTGCGGCCGCGAGCCTATTGCGACTGCGACAGGAATGGGGCTGACCGGACTTTTCCACT
>NZ_JBEVLL010000201.1:0-10369 GCF_040509215.1 Devosia sp. | reverse complement strand
AAATTCTTTCGAGGTGAGGCCGGCCCATTGTGGCCGGCCCTTTTTGCGATTTATCGGGTGAGGGACGGCTTGGGCTGCAGCAGCGCCAGGACCAGCGTGAGCCCGGCCAGGAGGGCGGTGACCATGAGGTTGGTAACCGCCGAATAGGTGTCGACGATGTAGCCGCCGACCAGGGCCCCGGTCATGATGGCGACCTGGAAGGAGACCACCATCAGACTGCCCGAGGTTTCCAGCGCATCGGTGGCCGAGCGCGAGAGGTTGGCCTGCAGGACCACAGGCGCCATGCCGAAAGCAAAACCCCAGAGCGCGGCGAAGGTGAAGGCGGCGGCGATCTGGCTGCCCCAGAGTACCAGCGCGATCGCCGCGAGGGCCATGATGCCGCCGGTGGTGGCGAGGGCGCGGCTGGCGTCGATATCGGCCAGCTTGCCGCCGGCAATCGTGCCCAGCACGGCTGCGGCGCCGAAGCCGGCGAGGACGAGGGCGATCATGCCGGTTTCAATGCCCGTCACCTGTTCGAGGAAGGGCCGGACATAGACCGAACCGGTCATGTGGCCGGCCATGAGCAGGATGATGGCAAGCATGCCAAGCTGAACGCCGCGGCGCTTGAGGAGGCGCACCATGTCGCCCATGCTGTTGCCATCCGAGGCGGGCATGCTGGGAAGGCCGACGAGCTGCAGGACGATGGCGAGGCCGGAGAGAGCGGCGGTGAGGCCCATGGCGCTGCGCCAGCCGAGCCAATCGCCGATCAGGGCGCCCATGGAGGGGGCAGCGATAGTGGCGAGGGAAACGCCGAGGCTGACCATGGCCGTGCCACGGCCGATGGCGCCGGTGCCGACGAGCCGGGCGACCACGGCGACGGACAGGGCCCAGAAGGCGCTGAGGGCGATGCCGAGACCGGCGCGGCCAATCAGCAGCACCCAGAAATCGGTGGCGAAGGTGGCCAGCAGATTGGAGGCGATGGCGAGGGCGCTTAGCCCGACCAGCACCGTCTTGCGGTTGATCCGGCCGATGAGGACATTGCTGAAGAGTGCGGCGAGGGCGCCGACAAGGGCGGTCACGGTGACGACCTGGCCAGCCATGCCTTCGCTGATGCCGAGGTCGCGGGCCATGGGGGTGAGAAGGCCGGCGGGCAGGAATTCGGCTGATACGAGCGCGAAGCTCGTGGCAAGCATGCCGAGCATGGCGAGCCAGGTCTTGGCGCTCCAGCCGGTCGATACGGATGTGTCGGCGGCAATGCCCGCGGAAATTGAAGTGTCAGTCATGAAGAGGTCTCCAGATCGGGAGACGTTCATAGACAGGATCTAAAAGACGATATGTGTCCTAAAATCCGAATTCCATATCAATTCGTCCGGAAACACTACGACGGACGGCGCCGGGGGAGGCGCTGGTGACGCGCTTGAAGGCGCGGGCGAAGCTGGCTTCGGATTCGTAGCCGAGTTTGGACGCCACTTCGGCGACCGGCATGCCGCTCTGACCCAGCCATTCCTGCGCCAATTGCATGCGGAGGCGGGTGAGATAGCGGGCAGCGCCTTCGCCTAAAATGGCGCTGAAACGCTCGGCGAAGATCGAGCGCGATTGCCCGGCAGTGCCCGCAAGGCTTTCCAGTGTCCAGTTGGCGCCGGGGTTGCGGTGCATGGCGACAAGGGCGCGGCCGATATGGGGATCGCGGATGGCGGCGAGCCAGCCAGTGGCGGAGGTGTCGTGGCTCTTTACCCAGCAGCGGATCAGCCGGGCGGTGAGCAGGTCGGCCATGCGCGAGAGGATCGTGGCGCTGCCCATGCGCGGTTGGCTCGCTTCAATGGCCATGGCTTCGAGCAGCGGATTGACCATGGGGTCGTGGGTCGCGACATCGCAGCCCCGGATGATGGACGGCATGAGGCTGATCAGCGGATGCAGCGCATAGGCGCCGAGCGCCATGGAGCCGCAAAAGATCATGCTGACATCACCATCGCCCTGCTGCACCACTTCGCAGACATTGCCGCCATGCCCGGTGACCTGACAGGCCGACAGGGAGTTTTCGGTAACGCTGGGGGAGCTGGCGAGACGATGCTCGACGCCCTGTGGCAAGAGGATCAGATCGCCCGCGCCCAGTTCCTGCCAGCCCTCGGCTTCCGTATGCACCCAGCACGGGCCCTTGCTGACGAAATGGAAACGCAGCAGCGGTTGCTTGGGAAAGCTGATGCTCCAGGGGTGGCGCAGCTCGCAGCGGCCATAATTGACCCCGCTCAAGCGAAAATCCTGCAGGACTTCGCTCAGCGCGTCGGTGGTGGCGGACGAATTGTAATTCATGCGTAAAGTTTACAGTCAATTCGTCCGGCAGACAAGCCGCGGAGCTACTCCGCGGCCTCGGCCTTTGCCGCGCGCAGGGAGAGTAGGCGACGCGCATTGCCGCCTGCGACCAGGCGTTGCTCGACTTCGTTGAGCCCGGCTTCGGCGAGGCTGGCAGCAAGGCTCTCGGCCTGCAGCGCCGGCAGGATTGGCCAGTCGGTGCCGGCCAGCACGCGGTCTACGCCGAAGAAGCCGGCAAGGGTGCGGACGATGGCGGGATCGGCGCCCATCGTATCGAAATAGATGTTCGGGCGCGGCCGCTTCTGGCGCTCGGTGCGACCGTAAATGCCGCCGCGTGCCGCCTGCACGATGCCGCCGAGACCAAGCGTTGCAAAAATCAGGTGCAGATCCGGTAGCTCATCGAGAATGCTGGACTGGATGATGGAGAGGAACGCGACGCCATTCATCAGGCCGCGGCCGAGCGAATTGCCCAGTGTGCCGGCGCCAGCGATCAGCACCTCGGAATTGGGATGGGCGACCGGATGGACGAAGACAGGAACGCGGTGACGCGCAGCGACTTCGAGCGTTGGCCGCGCCGACGGATCGGCAAGGAATTTGCCATTTCGCGAGGAGTCGATGACGAGGCCTGAAAGGCCGAGGTCCACGATAGCGCGTTCGGCTTCTGCCGCGCCTTCTTCGCCTGCAAAAACATCGGTGACTGCGAAGGCAGCCAGTGATGGCTCGGCGGCGACGAGGCTTGCCAGCCAGTCATTGGCTTCGGCAATGCCGGCAAAATCCACCGGGCCTTCGGCGCCAAACAGACTCTCAATGGTGGCGGTGACGACAGCGAGCGAAACGCCGGCGGATTTGAACTCATCGACCAGCGCTGATGGGGTCGTGATCTTGCGATAGATTTCGGGCGAGAACCCACCGGCAGGCTTGGCGAATTTGCCGCCCGGACCCCAGGCGGGCGGCCAGAGGTGGGTGTGGATGTCGACGATATCGAGAGGAGCGCTCATTCTGCTGCAACCTTGCGGGCTTCGCGTTCGGCAATGCCGGCCTTGACCAGCGGCACGACATCGCGGCCATAGGTGACGGTATCGGCGGTGGGGTAGAAGCCGCGGACGAGGAAGTTGGAAATGCCGGCGTCGTAATAGTCGAGAATGGCTTCGGCGACCTGTTCGGGCGTGCCAACCAGCGCGGTGGAATTGCCGCCGGCGCCGCTGGCTTCGGCCACTTCGGTCCAGAGCCGCTTGTCGACCACCTTGCCGCGCTTGGCAGCCTCACGAAGGCGCACCGAGCCAACATTGCTCGGCAGCTTTTCGCCATTGCCGCCAGCCTGACGCGCCACGCCTGCCTTCACTTTTTCAAGGATATCGGCGGCGCTGGACCAGGCTTGGTCTTCGGTATCGGCAACGATGGTGCGGAAGGCCAAAGTGAAGCGGATTTCGGAGGGATCGCGGCCATTGGCAACGGCAGCGGCGCGCACCTTGGCAATGGTTTCGCGCGTGCCATCGAGTGGTTCGCCCCAGAGCGCATAGATGTCGGCATGCTTGCCGGCGACGGCAATTGCCGCATCCGACGATCCGCCGAAGGAAATCGGAATGCGCGGCTTCTGGAATGGCTTTACCTGGCTGAAGGCGCCCTTGAACTTGTAGAAGCGCCCCTCGTGGTCGAAAGGGGCGTCGCTTTCCCAGACCTTTTTGAGTACTTCGATATATTCGTCGGTACGGGCATAGCGGGTGTCGTGGTCCTCGAAATCGCCATCGCGCGCCTGGTCGGCATCGGAGCCGCCGGTGATGATGTGGACCCAGACTCGGCCTTCGGAAAACTGGTCGAGCGTCGCCAATTGCCGTGCGCCAAGCGTCGGCGCCATCAGGCCGGGCCGGTGGGCGAGGAGGGCGCCAATGCGTTCGGTCTGGCCGAAGACGTAGGCGGCGATCTGGTTATTGTCCGGCCACTGCGCGAACTGGCCGATCAGCAGGCGATCAATGCCTGCGGCCTCGGCTGCCTGCACGTGGTTGCGAATATAGGTCTTGTCGATGACGGGACCCGTCGTGGGGACGATGTCGGACCCCTCGCGATTGGAGGTGTGACCGATGAATTCCGCTGCCATCCAAAACTCCTGGAGACTGGCTCAGCCGCTGATGAGGCCGAAGGCGATGCCGAGTGAAAACAGGAACGCCACGCTCGCAGCCGCGAGCACGAGCCACTCGACCGCGCGCCGATGAAAGGCAGAGCGGGCGCTAGTGAGAATTCGGGGATTACCGGTCTCGATGGCAGCCATGGGATCACCTCGGTTTGAGAGATGAAACCCTAGTCAATTTATAGACATTGTCGATTGCGTTTTCAGCGCGGAATCCGCAGCAGCTTTTCGGCAATGAAGGAGGATGGAGAAAATCCTTCGCCATCCTCCGACGGCAAGCTCGCGCTAGTGGGAGGGGTGCATGGCGTCGTTGAGATACATGCAGGTGAGGAGGGTGAAGACATAGGCCTGGATCACCGACATCAGCAGTTCCAGCGCGGTAATGGCCACGGTCATGATCATGGGCGCTATGGCCAGAGCGATGCCGAAGGGGCCGAGGGCCGACAGGTCGACGACGAAACCGGCGAACACTTTTAGCGTGATGTGGCCGGCCAGCATGACCGCGAAAAGGCGCACGGAATGGCTGATGGGGCGGGAGATATAAGAGATGATCTCGATGGGGACGATGACCGGCGCCAGATAGAGCGGCAGGCCGCTGGGCATGAAGAGGCCGAAGAATTTTGGGCCATGCTTAAAGACGCCATAAAGGGTGACCACAGCGAAGACCAAGAGAGCCAGGGCAGCCGTCACCACGATCTGTGCGGTGACCGTGAAGGCATAGGGAAACATGCCGATCATGTTGGCGACGAGGATGAAGCTGAAGAGCGAGAAGACCAGCGGGAAAAAACGCATTCCCTCCTTGCCGATGATCGAGTGGACGAGGCTTTCGATCGCCTCGTAAAGCATCTCGCCGGCCACCTGCAGGCGGCCGGGCAGCAATGCCTTCCTGTGCCCCGCCAGCACCATGAAGCCGCCAGCGATCGCTACGGTCAGCAGCATATAGGCCGACGCATTGGTGAAGCTGAAATCGTGTCCGGCGATCGGGCTCAGCGGGAAGATCGGCTCGACGACGAACTGATGGATGGGGTCATTGGCCATGGCATATCCTCGGATAGTGGTTATTTGGTCAGCCGCAGCGCCACGAGGCCCACGGCGAGGCCAAAGGCAGAGGGCAGGAGGCTGGTGATGATTGAGCCGGCTGTGCCTTGGGCGGCGCCCATGCCGGTAAGAATATCGGCGGCGAGATAGCCGATCAGGCAGCCGATAAGCACGACGGTGTTGAGCGGATTTGACATGGGACACCTCGAAAAGGGGTCGTCCCCGTTTCTCCCCATGCCATCAGGTCGTCCCGATGGCGGGCCTTGGCGCTGCTAGGTTGAAAACAGCAGCACGCCGTAGACGGCAAAAAGCGTCAGGTGCAGCGTGCCCTGCAGTGCCGAGGCGCGCTGGCCGAGAAAGGTCAGGGTGGTGAGGCCAATGGTGAGCAGCAGCAGGACGGTTTCAGTCGGCGTCACGCCCATGATCACCGTCTTGCCGGTGAAAAGGCCGACAAAGAGCACGGCGGGCACGGTGAGCCCGACCGTCGAGACAAAGGCGCCGAGGCAGAGATTGATCGAGCGCTGCAACTGATTGTCGACGGCAGCGCGGATGGCGGTGATCGACTCTGGCGTGAAGACGATAATGGCGATCAACACCCCACCAAGCGCGACCGGGGCGCCGACGGCCCCGATGCCGAAATCGATGACCAGAGCCAGGTCATGGGCCAGCAGCACGATCGGCAGCATGAGCGCGACCAGCAGGACAGAGCGAATGACGATGGCGCGCTTGTCGAGATTGCGGGCGGGCTCGGTTGGAGAACCGTTGATGGATGGGCGGATGGGCACGACGAGCTGCCCGATGTCGGGCTGGATAAAAAAGCGCTTGTAGCCGCGCGTCTGCATCAGCAGGAAAACGCCATAGAGCACCGTCGTGAGAATGGCGAAGGCGGCGGCCTGCATTGGCCAGAATGTGCCGTCTCCCGTACTGAGGGTATTGGGCAGGATGAGGCCGATACCGGCCAGAAGCAGCGTCATCGACACATAGGCCATGGCGCCCTGTGAATTGTATTCCTGCTCGCCGAAGCGGCGCCCGCCAAGGATCAGGCAAATGCCCATGACGAGATTGAGAATGATCATCATCACCGCGAAAATGGAATCGCGGCCGATGGTGGGGTTCTCGCCCGGCCCCAGGAGCACGGCAGCGATAAGGATGACCTCGATCATGACGATGGATAGCGTCAGGATCAGCGTGCCGTAGGGTTCGCCCAATTGATGGGCGAGGTAGTCGGCTTCATGTACCACCCCGAAGGCGGCAAGGAGGATGGTCGCGAAGATCACGACGAAACAGACGACGGCGATCCATAGTTCGATCGGTTCGTGCAGCCAGGTCGGGCCGAAGATGAGGAAAATGACCACGACGCCCCAGGCCACAAGCAGTGTGGCGATGGTCTTGTTGGGGATGTGTTCGCGGATTGTGGACACGGTTGCTATCTCCACGAGGTCGTCCCCGATCAATAGAACCGAATTTCAGGGTCGTCCCTGCCGGCGACGGAATCTAGACCGTCTGCACGGGATTTAGACGATCCGGTTTTCGTTGTCCATGGGCGGAGGTACCAGGAAAGCTTAGCCATTGCGCTAAGTGTGGTGGCGTGATACTTAGCTTTATGGATCAGTATTCTCTCGATGCGCTCTTTCAGGCCTTGGCCGACCCGACACGACGGGCGGTTCTTGGCCGGTTGGGGCAAGGTGCCGCAAGCGTGGGGGACCTGGCGGCCCCGTTCGATATGGCGCTGCCCTCGTTCATGAAGCATGTGCACGTGCTCGAAGCGGCCGGACTGATCCACACCCGTAAGGCGGGGCGGGTGCGCTATTGCGAAATCGATGAGGCGCGGCTGGCGGCAGTGGGCTCGTGGCTTGATGAGCAGCGCGCCATCTGGGAGAGCCGCACCGATCGGCTCGAGCGCTTTGTTGTCGAAAAACAGAAGGAGCAGGAACGATGAACTTTCGCCCCGAAACGGACCTCGAAATCACGCGCGTCATCAAGGCGCCGCGTCAGGCCGTCTGGCAGGCCTGGACCAATCCGGACCAGTTCGCGCAGTGGTGGATTCCGGCGCCGGCGCTGTGCCGTGTCGTCAAAATGGAAGTGCAGCCCGGCGGCGCGCTGCTGACCGAGATGAGCGAGGGCGGTGGCGCTTTCGGGCCGCATATGGACGCCTGCTATCTCGCGGTGGAAGAGGGACGCAAGATTGTCCTCACCAATGCGCTGAGCGGTGGCTGGCGGCCGGCGACGAGCCCGTTCATGACCGCGGTCATCACGCTCGACGACCACGATCAGGGTACGGCCTATCGGGCCCATGTGCTGCACAAGGACGAGGAAACGCGCGCCTGGCACGAGGAAACGGGCTTTTTTGACGGCTGGGGCACCGTCGCCGCGCAATTGGCGGCGCTGGTCGAGCGCTAGTAGACCTGGCGGTAAGTGCCGGGCTCGAAGAATTGCATTTCTTCGCCGCTGCCGTCGGGCTTGCGCACGAAAGCGCGGATGCAGCCATTCCAGCGTTCGACGCGGGTCGCGTCGACGCCACGCTGGCGCAGATGCATCATGTCAAAATTATCCCGGTCTTCCGCCGACATCTTTCCGCCGATCGAAAAACCGAATTCTACATGTCCGCTTTCGAAGGCACCGTCGCAGAAGGGAGCGGCCATGGTGCTTCCGGTCAACAGGACGATAAAGCCGAGCGCGGGTACGAGGTGGCGGATCATCTCAAATCTCCAGAGTCAGAAGCTACTTGAACATCAATTGTGGCGTTGCTGGGCCGAGCGACGCTCCTGCCAGCGAATAATAACAACGACGGCAGGGATAGCAAAGCTGAGCATGAGCAGCCGGATGACATGGTGGGCGGCGATGAAGGCCGTATCATAGCCGAGCGCGATGCCGAGCGCGCCCATGCCTTCGAGGGCGCCAGGCGAAAGGCCGAGCCAGATCTGGCCAAAAGGCATGTCGACCAGTTGCGCGACGGCCAGCGTCATCAGGGTGACGATGCCGACGGTCATGGCGGTGGCGATGAGCCCGCCCTTGGCTGCCGCCATGAATTCCCGTCGCGTAATGCCGACAAAGCGCGCGCCGATCATGGCGCCGGTCAGGATGAAGGTGATGATTACCAATGGCGTCGGCATAGCTTCGGAATAGAGCCCGCCAAGCTTGGCTGCGGTTGCGGCGGCCATGGCGCCGAGGACCATGCCGGCCGGGATGCGGAGCCGGTCGAAAATCCAACCGACGACGACGCAGCCAAGCGCGAGAAGGATCAGTTGCAGGGGCGAGAGAAAGGCGCTGGCCGTCGCCACTTCGAAATGGTCGATGGGCAGGAAGGTCGCGCCGATGGGCACGGCGATGGTCAGCATCAGGATGCGGATGACCTGGATGATCACGATCTGCCGGGAATTGCCAACCCCGGTCGCGGCAATGCCCATGACGAACGAGAGGTGCCCCGGAAACGAGCTGAGATAGGCCGTGCCGGCATCGAGCCCGAAGACGCGGCTGAGCATCCAGCCGGTGGTCGCGACGATGACGACCAGTTCGATGGCGAGCGCGGCGAGGCTGATTGGCCAACTGGCAATAAGCGAAAGACTATCGGGGGCGACGCTGGCGCCCATCGACATGCCGATGAGGACGAAGACGACAGTGCGCAGCCAGTCGGGCAGAACCACCGGCACGCCGGCCATAGCGGCGATGGTGACCGCAAGGGCGCCGCCCATCAGCCAGCCAGCCGGGAGCCCCAGCAGCGTGGCAAGACCGCCACCCAGGGCGGAAATGGCCAGCGTCAGGAGCAGGACGAAAAAATTCTTCGGCTGGGGCAGGGGCATAGCGGGAGGCTGGCGGGCGGGAAGGATACTACCCGCCTACAGGTTCGGCGGTGCTTTGTCACCCACCTCGGCGCCTCGCGCAATCACATCAGGGGGCTGTGGAGCGCCAGACTTCGCCAAATGTCTTGCAGATGATTTTCATATCGAGCCAAAGCGAGAAATTCTGCACATAGGCAAAGTCGTGGCCGATACGGCGGAGCGCCTTGATCTGGTCTGTGGTCGGGCCACGCAGGCCGTGGCACTGGGCCCAACCAGTCAGGCCCGGTCGCATCGACTGGCGAAAAGCGTAGTCTGGCATCAGCTCTTCGTAGTCCATTCCCGCCGCCCGCATGCCCGGCACGTGAGGCCGCGGGCCGACGAGGGACATGTCTCCTCGAAGGACATTGATCAACTGGGGCAGTTCATCAAGGCTCGTCCGGCGGATGAACGCGCCGATGCGCGTCACGCGGTTGTCGTTGGCCGTGACCTGGGCGATGCCCGCGGCGTCGCAGCGATCGGCATACATCGAGCGGAATTTGAGCAGCGCGAAAACCTTGCCATCGCGCCCGAGGCGCCACTGCCGAAACAGGATCGGCCCCTTGTCGGTCCGGTCTATCCAGACGGCAATCGCCAGAAGGAGCGGCGAAAGGAGGAGAAGGCCGATCACCGAACCCAGAATATCGATGGACCGTTTGGCAACCAGCGATAGCGAGCGGGCCAGGGTTAGTTCGGGCGCGACGGCGCCGCCTTCATGCCAGCGCACGGCAAGGCCGCTCTGGGGGCGGGTCAGCACACGCGGGACATAATTGGTTTTGGGAAAGTCATAACGCGCCGGCCTGCGGAAGGAATTTTCCGCCAGCAACCGACTTGTCTTTGGATCAACTCGATCTGTCGTGCGCTTCATTGAAGTCGCCCAGTGTTCTTGATCTGCTTAACGTCCTGTTAACCATAATCAACACCAGGCGAGTGCTCTGTCCAGCGCTGAACACTGGTTTTGTGGAAAGATTTGCAGCCGGGGCCCTGCGAATGGCGATTGCCAAGAATTGATAAATGTAATTCTATTTTCCGAAGGCTGGGGAGGTTGCTCTGATCATTCCGCGCGCCGAGGCTGAGGCCTTTGTTGGTGTATTGGTGCGCC
>NZ_JBEVLL010000200.1:0-3075 GCF_040509215.1 Devosia sp. | reverse complement strand
CATTGGGATAGCGGCGCAGCGCATGTTCGCCGCGGAAGCGCGGAGACACCGGACCCTTTTCGAAGGGGTAGTTGATGGTCGGCTTCGGCGCGAAGAAGTAGCGCATGGCCAGAAAGAAGGCCGATACGAACTCCTTGAGCAGGAGCGTGTTGACGAGTTGCATCGCGCGCAGCAGACGATTCCTCCGTGCCAACCCCAGCCCGTAAGCTTGAGGACGAAGGCAACAATCACGACCATGATCAGCGAGAGTGGCAGGAACAGCTTCCAACCAATCCGCATGAGCTGGTCATAGCGGTAACGGGGCACGATGGACTTGGCCATCGCGAACATGAAGAACACCAGGCTCAGCTTGATGAAGAACCAGATGACACCCGGAATCCAGGTGAAGGGCGGCAGATCGATCGGCGCGGCCCACCCACCCATGAAGAGGATGGTGGTCATGGCGCACATCAGGAGGATCGAGATGTATTCGCCAAGCATGAAGAGCATGTAGGGCGAAGCCGAATATTCGGTCATGAAGCCGGCGACGAGTTCGGATTCGCCTTCAGCCAAATCGAATGGCGGACGGTTGGTTTCGGCGAGGGCCGAAATGTAGAAAATCACGAACATCGGGAAGAGCGGGATCCAGAACCAGTTCAGGAACGAGAGCCACGGCACGCCGAGCATGTGGGCGAGACCCATTTCCTTCTGCGCGATGACGATGTCATTGAGGTTCAGCGAACCGACGCAGAGCAGGACGGTGATGATGACGAGGCCGATCGAGACTTCGTAGGACACCATCTGGGCGGCGGCGCGGAGCGAGCCGAAGAAGGGGTATTTCGAGTTCGAGGCCCAGCCGCCGATGATCACGCCATAGACGCCGAGCGAGGAAATGCCGAGGAGGTAGAGGATGCCAATGTTGATATTGGCCATGGCCCAGCCATTGTCGACCGGCACGACGGCCCAGCCGGCGAGAGCCAGCGTTGCCGTCAGCAGCGGCGCGAGCAGGAACAGGGCCTTATCGGCGCCGGCCGGAATGATCGGCTCCTTGAAGACGAACTTCAGCAAGTCAGCGAAGGACTGCAGAAGGCCGAAGGGACCAACGACGTTGGGACCGCGGCGCATCTGGACGGCAGCCCAGATCTTGCGGTCGGCGAGAAGGATGAAGGCCGTGAAGACGAGTAGGGCAACCAGCAAGGCCAGGGCCTTGTAGATAAAACCGATCTGCACGCCCCAACCGAGGAAGGGGATGCCGAGCAGATAGTCGAGGGCCGTAGTAACGAAATCCATTGTGGTCCCCTACTCCGCGGCCTGCCGGAGACCGGCAGCCAGCGCGGCGCATTCACCCATGACGGCCGAAGCGCGTGCAATCGGGTTGCTGAGATAGAAATCGGCGACGGCCGAACCGAACGGCGCCGACTTGGTCTTGATGGCAGCCTTGGCGAGCTTGCCGAGGTCGGCCAGCTTGCCCGGAGCGATCTCGTCGACATTGGCCAAATGCGGGAATTCGGCATAGAGGGCCGAACGCAGCTGGGCCAGCGAGTTGTACGGGAGCGGCTTGCCGATGGCGCCGGAAAGGGCACGGAAAATGGCCCAGTCTTCCTTGGCGTCGCCCGGCGGGAACACGGAACGGGCGGTCTGCTGGACGCGACCCTCGGTGTTCACATAGGTGCCAGACTTCTCGGTGTAGGTCGCAGCCGGCAGGATGACGTCGGCGCGGTGTGCGCCCTGGTCGCCGTGCGAGCCGACATAGACGACGAATGCCTTGCCCATGGCGGACATGTCGTATTCGTCGGCGCCGAGCAGGAACAGGACGTCGAGTTCACCCTTGCCGGCCAGAGCGATCTGGTCGGCCGAGCAGACGCCGCCGTCATGCGGCACGAAGCCGATGTCGATGCCACCAACGCGGCTGGCCGCATTGTGGAGCAGCGCGAAACCGTTCCAGCCTTCGGCGACATTGGCACCGGTAGCGAGCTTGGAGGCAATCGCGATGACATCGCGGCCGACCTGCTTGCCGAGGTTGGCATGCGAGACGGCAGCTTCGCCGACGATGATGATCGGACGCTGGGCCTTGGCGAGGATTTCGCCGAAGGAGCCCTTGCCGGCAGCCACGTCAACTAGGGTTTCGAAGCCTTCGCCGAGATAGTCGTAGGTGTAGGTGAGGTCGGCACGTTCGCCGATCACGCCCACGGGGATGTTCTTGGCGCGCCAGGTCTTGCGGATGCGCGCGTTGATGAGCGAGGCTTCCTTGCGCGGATTGGCGCCGATGATCAGCACGGCGTCGGCTTCTTCAATGCCGGCAATTGTCGGATTGAAGATATAGGCCGAGCGCGGCATCGACGGATCAATACCGGACATGGCAGGACGCACGTCGGTCATGCCCGAGCCGATCGAAGCGAGCAGGCCCTTGAGGGCGTACATTTCTTCGACGGCAGCGAGATCGCCAGCGATGGCGCCGACCTTGTGGCCGGCCTTCTTGACGCGAGCGGCAACAGCCGAGAGCGCTTCTTCCCAGGTGGTGGCCTGGAGCTTGCCGTTCTTGCGAACGTAGGGGCGATCGAGGCGCTGGTTCTTGAGGCCATCCCAGATGAAGCGGGTCTTGTCGGAGATCCACTCTTCGTTGATGGCTTCGTTGACGCGCGGCATGATGCGCATGACTTCGCGGCCACGGCTATCGACGCGGATGGCCGAACCGACGGCATCCATCACGTCGATGGATTCGGTCTTGGTCAGCTCCCACGGACGGGCGTTGAAGGCATAGGGCTTGGAGGTCAGAGCGCCAACCGGGCAAAGGTCGATGACATTGCCCTGGAGTTCGCTCGACAGCGCCTTTTCGAGATAGGTGGTGATCTCGGCATCTTCGCCGCGACCAAGCAGACCCATTTCGGCAATGCCGGCGACTTCGGTGGTGAAGCGGACGCAACGCGTGCAGTGAATGCAGCGGTTCATCGAGGTCTTGACCAGCGGCCCGATGTACTTGTCTTCGACAGCGCGCTTGTTTTCGTGGAAGCGCGACTTATCTACACCGTAGGCCATGGCCTGGTCCTGAAGGTCGCACTCGCCGCCCTGATCGCAGATCGGGCAGTCCAGCGGGTG
>NZ_JBEVLL010000199.1:0-2768 GCF_040509215.1 Devosia sp. | reverse complement strand
AAATTGAAAAGCCGGGTTCTGCAACTGCGGGACCCGGTTTTTAATTTTGATAACAAGGAGTTAGGGCGACGGCGATCGCCGCCTCTTTGAAATCGGCCAGAAATCTACCTAAACCGAATATGAACCATATGCCTCATTTCTGTGCGTCCAGTGCATAACGGATGTGCAGAAGGTCCATCTACTAATCACGACCCCTCCGGTCTACATAGAGGTCATCAAACGAAGGGGAACCAAAATGAACATTGCAAAGAAGATCGCCGATTTCGCCCGTTACCAGCGCACCCTGCGCGAGCTTAACTCGCTCGACAGCCGCCAGCTGAACGACCTGGGCATCACCCGCTCCGACATCAAGTCGATTGCGCGCGGTACCTACGCCGCCTAAGCTTTAGGCAAATCGGTATGTAAGATGAAGGCGTCCTCTCGGGCGCCTTTTGTCTTTTTAGAATTCCGCTTTTTCTACCGCGTCAGATCCGCGACGACGCAATCGAGCGCCTTTACGAGATCATCGGGCTTGATGCGGATCTGCAATCCGCGCTGGCCGCCGTTGAGAAAGATCTCATCGTAGAGCTGGGCCATTTCGTCGAGCGCAGTGGGGACGATTTTGCGCTGACCGAGGGGGCTGATGCCGCCGACTTTATAGCCCGTCAGACGCTCGGCGTCGGCGGGCTTCATCATGTGGGCGGACTTCCCGCCAAGGGCCGCGGCGAGCTTTTTCATGTTCACCTCCTCGTCGGAAGGGACGATCGCGCAGATCGGCTTGCCGTCGAGTTCGGCCATCAGCGTCTTGAATACTTCGCCCGGCGATACGCCCATGGCCTCTGCAGCCTGCAACCCGACGCGCTCGGCGTTCGGGTCATAGTCGTAGTTGGCGAGGGTGAAGCTGATACCGGCCTTGATGAGGGCCTGCGTGGCGGGCGTGGTCTTGGACATATGCCTGTTTTAACCCGTCGGCGGCAAAGCTCAAGCTTCAGCGCTCGAGATCAGGGCGCTGCGACCAGCGCGGATCGTCGGCGGGATTTTCGAGATCGTCGAGACCCACATCCCGAAGGATGTGATGGGACAGATTAAGCGCCCTTATGGCGCGGCGACGCTTGGGCTCCGTGGCGTCCTGCCGGTGCAGGAGGGCAGCGGGGAGGGGCAGGAGAAAGCCAAGAAAGCTGGGCAAAGCGAGCATTTGATGCATTCGCTGGCCTTATGGCCGGCGTCCTCTTTGGATTTGACATGAGATGAAAAATGCACCTGATTGCTGCCGGTATCCAACTAAAGCTCGATAACGACGCATAAGGGGTGTTTATCCATGTCGCTGCCACCGCTCAGTGCCATCCGGGTTTTCGAGGCCGTGACGCGGCATCTCAGTTTCACCCGTGCGGGCGAGGAATTGGGCATGACGCAGGCGGCGGTGAGCTATCAGATCAAGATGCTGGAGGAGCGCGTCGGGGCGCCGCTGTTCCTCAGGAAACCGCGGCAGATTGCGGTCAGCGAAGTGGGTTCCAGCCTCGCGCCGCAGGTGCAGCAGGCGTTCGAGATCATGCGCGAGGCTTTTGCCGATACGCGCGGCGAAGTGGATGGGCTGCTCTCGATGACCACCGTGCCGACTTTTGCCAGCCAGTGGCTGGCGCAGAATTTGGGGCTGTTCCAGATCGACCATCCCGAAATTGCGGTGCGCGTCGACAGCACCAGCGACATGGTCGATCTGCTCAATGATGAATTCGATATCGGCATTCGCACGCTCGCGGCGCCACCAGAGAAGGGGCTTGTTTCGCACCTTCTGGTCAAGGCGGACTTCACGCCACTTCTTAGTCCGGCTTTGGCTGAGAGCATCGGTGGGGTCAAGGAGCCGGCGGACCTCTTGAAACTGCCTATGCTCGATCCGCAGGACGAATGGTGGGCACTCTGGTTCGAGATTGCCGGGGTTCCGGGTTTTTCGGCGGAGGGTCGGCCGATGAGCATGCTCAATTGGCAGAGCCTGCTTGGTACGGCCGCAATGGCGGGGCGTGGCGTGACCATGCTGACGCCGGCGCTGTTTCGCGAAGAGATTGCTTCGGGCAGGCTGATCCAGCCGTTTCCGCTGCTGGCGCCGGCGGGGCGGGCCTATTACCTCGTCTACCCCGAAAGCCGGCGCAATGCGCCCAAGATCAAGATGTTCCGCGACTGGATGCTGGAGGCGACGGCCTTCATGCGCAAGGAGTCCTGACAGGTTTTGGCGCGGGTGGGCGCGACTGTTCCCCCGAACCTCAGGGGAACAGAATGACTGCAGACGAACTCAACGCCGTGATCGTGCGGGCCAAGGCCGCGACCTATGTCGGAGGCGGCGTGAAGGCGCTGGCCTCGCGACCGGGATCGCATGATCTCGGGTGGTCCGAGGGCGAGTGGCGCTATCTCGACAGCTACTTTGGCGGCACGGATTTTCTGGGACAGGAAGTGCTGCTGCGCGGGGCGGAGCCGGTCTGGGCCATGAACTACTATGGCTATGTGCTACGGCCGGACCTGATTGATGGCGCAAAGGCGGGGGACACGATCAAGAGCGCGCTGACGGCCATGTATGGCGAGGGGCGGTTTCTCGGTGGTTTTGATTGGACCGGGCCGCATGGGCACTATCGCGACAGGAGCGAGGGCAGTCCGGCGCAGTTTCGCGGGCGCGAGGTGATTTTGGTGGATGGCGTGGAGGCCTATGCGCTCGATTATTTCGGTGGGCTAGTGAAGCCTTAGCGAAACTCAGCCCTCTGACCTCCACAGTGTCATTCCCGCGAAAGCGGGAACCCCTGTTT
>NZ_JBEVLL010000198.1:0-4677 GCF_040509215.1 Devosia sp. | reverse complement strand
GAGGTCGCCCAGCTTGAGCACAATCGCGCCCCGGTCACACTCGAGGCTATCGACCATACGATGCATGGCCGGCTCAACCGCTTCCACAGCCAGCCGCCCGGCACTATTCGCCAACACACTCGCGCCGCGCCGCAGCCGCCAAGAGCACTGCACATGAAGAGAATGCGAGCCGACAAAAATGGTCTCACCCTTGCGGTCGCCATGGCGGATCATTTTGGGTTTGGTGGGACCGAAATCAAACATGGCCATATCAGCCGCAAAGGCGACGCCATTAAACATGAGGCCCGCAAGCGCCTCGATGGCGGGTGCGGGCCTCAAAAGACGTCAGGCCTTGTTTTCGGCCAGGAATTTTTCCAGCCAGTGGATGTCATAGTTGCCCGCAATGATATCGGGCTGCTTGATCAACCGCTGGAACAGGGGGAGGGTGGTCTTGACCCCATCCACCACGAACTCATCGATCGCACGGCTCAGGCGCTTGAGGCACTCTTCGCGTGTGCGGCCGTAAACGATCAGCTTGCCGATCAGCGAGTCATAATAGGGCGGGATCTTGTAGCCCTGATAGACGGCCGAATCGACGCGCACGCCAACACCACCAGCGGGGTGGTAGAAGGTGATCGTGCCCGGCGACGGAGCAAACGTCTGCGGATCTTCGGCATTGATGCGCACTTCGATGGCATGGCCATAGAACTGCACTTGATCCTGCGTCATCGACAGCTTTTCGCCCGAAGCGACGCTGATCTGCTCATAGACGATGTCGATGCCCGTGATGCGCTCGGTAACCGGATGCTCCACCTGCAGCCGGGTGTTCATCTCGATGAAATAGAACTCGCCGTTTTCGTAGAGGAACTCGATCGTGCCTGCGCCGGAATACTTCAGCTTGCGCATGGCCGCGGCGCAAACTTCGCCGATCTGGTCGCGTTCGTCCGGTGCGATGGTCGGGCCGCCGGCCTCTTCCCACACCTTCTGGTGACGACGCTGCAGCGAGCAGTCGCGTACGCCGAGGTGCACCGCATTGCCCTGGCCGTCGCCAAGCACCTGCACCTCGATATGGCGCGGCTTGCCGAGATACTTTTCCATGTAGACGGAATCGTTGCCGAAGGCCGCCTTTGCTTCCGAGCGCGCTGTCGACCAGGCGATCAGCACGTCAGCCTCGGTCTGCGCGACCTTCATGCCACGACCACCACCACCGGCGGTTGCCTTGATCAGCACGGGATAGCCGATTTCCTTGGCGGTCTTGAGCGCGTCGGCTTCGGTTTCCACCGCGCCAGCAGAACCCGGAACCACGGGAATGCCCAGCTCGACCGCCGTCTTCTTGGCGGTGATCTTGTCACCCATGATTTCGATATGGTGCGCCGAAGGACCGATGAAGGTCACATTGTGCTCGGTCAGGATTTTGGCAAAACGGGCGTTTTCCGACAGGAACCCATAGCCCGGATGCACGGCGTCGGCCCCGGTGATCTCGCAGGCCGCGAGGATCGAGGGGATATTGAGGTAGCTGTCCTTGGCCGAGTTGGGGCCAATGCAGACGCTTTCGTCGGCGAGGCGCACATGCATGGCATTGGCGTCGGCCGTCGAGTGCACTGCAACGGTCTGGATACCCAGTTCCTTGCAGGCGCGCAGGATGCGCAGGGCGATTTCGCCGCGATTGGCGATCAGGACTTTCTGGAACACGTGAAAGTCCCTCCTTACTCGATGACGACGAGCGGCTCGCCATATTCGACCGGCTGCGCGTCCTCGACGAGAACACGGGTGACCGTGCCCGAGCGATGCGCCGGAATCTGGTTCATGGTCTTCATCGCTTCGATGATGAGGACCGTCTGGCCTTCGGTCACCTTGGTGCCAACATCGACAAACAACGGCTTGCCCGGCTCAGGCGAGCGATAGGCCGTGCCCACCATGGGCGAAGTCAATGTGCCGGGGTTGGAAGCGAGATCTTCCTTGCTGGCCGGCGCGGCGGCCGGAACGACCGACGCAAGCGCTGGTGCTGCCGGTGCAGCCGGCGGCGCATAATACTGCGGGGCAGGGGCGTAGGCCGGGGCCTCGACCGGATAGGAGCGGGTAACGCGGACCCGGAAATCCTCCTGCTCGATCTCGATTTCGGCGAGATTTTCTTTGTTGAGCAGTTCGGCGATGGCGCGGATCAGGTCCTGATCCACCTGCGATGACTTGGTCATTCTTGTCGGTCTCCCGGCTTCCAGTCGAAGCGTTATGCGAGTTTCTGAGCCATGGCTTCCAGGGCCAATCTATACCCCAGCGTACCAAAGCCGCAAATGACGCCGAAGGCGACTGCCGACACATAGGAATGGTGCCGGAAGGCCTCGCGCTGATGAATGTTGCTGATATGGACTTCCGCAACCGGCAGGGCGACGGCTTTGAGCGCGTCGTAGATTGCCACCGAAGTGTGCGAATAGGCGCCGGGATTGATCAGGATGCCATCGGCCGTGCCGAGCGTTTCCTGGATCCAGGTCACCAATTCACCTTCGTGATTGGATTGGCGGAAATCGATGGAAAGTCCGAATTCGTCTCCGGAAGCCCTGCAAATGGCCTCCACGTCGGCGAGAGTCTGCGCGCCGTAGATTCCGGGCTCGCGTTTGCCGAGCATGTTGAGGTTCGGGCCGTTGAGGACGAGAACGTGCTTTGCCATGATCTTTGCGTTGTGCACCGGCTGTTCCCGGCGGTGCAAGGGCGGTTACACGAAATGCACCGAAAAGGCGAGCCTCCTCGGTACTTTCCGCGCGTCTAACCGGAGAGTCGGGCGAGATTCAGGCTGGCGCGACAGATTGGAGGAAACTGGCCCTCCTCGCCGTCGTCATAGCCAGGCCTGTCCTGGCAATCCATCTCGCGAAAAGACGTTAGCTGCACATCGACTGGCCGCAGGCCCGCATATTGGCGATGCGCGTCCGCAGGTCATCGACGCCGATCGCGCCCGGAATGATTTCATTGCCGATGATGTAGGTCGGCGTCCCGGTAATGCCGAGCGCCTGCGCAATCTCGTAGGACGTCTGGATGGTCTTGGCCACGGCCGGCTCACCCATCTTCAGTTCCAGATCGACCTTGCTCAGGCCCAGCGAACTGGCGGCGTCCAGTGCCACGGCCTTGTCCACCTTGCCGCGGCTCGAAAACAGCGCCTCGTGGAAAGTCCAGTAGTCGACATCGGCTTCGCCGACGAGCACGCCAATGCGCGCCGCGTCGATGGATTCGTTCGAGAGAATGGGGAATTCCTTGAGGATGACCTTGAGGTTGGGGTCTTCCGCCAGCAATGTCGCGAGATCCGGCAGCGCCGCGCGGCAATAGCCGCAGTTATAGTCGAAGAACTCGACCAGCGTCACATCGCCCTCGGGATTGCCCAACACCACCTGGCCCGGATCGTTGAAAATCGCGTCCTGCATTTCGGTGATGGCGACCTGCGCCTTGGCCGATTCCTCGGTCCGCAGCGTTTCATCAAGCGCCACCGACAGCCGCTGCAGCAGCTTGGGGTCGCTCATGAGGAAGCTTTCGATCATGGGATTGAGCACGGCGGGGTCAATTGCCGCCACGGCCTGCGGCGCCGCGCTGGCAGTCGCTTCGTGCTCGGTGAGCACGCTCTCGACAATAGCGCGCACCGCGACCGTGTCTGTCTCCGGCTCCGGCCGGTTGAGCTGGGAATATCCGAGCGCCCCCGCGAGAATCCCCGCCACAACGGCCAGCACGATAGACAGACGATTCATCAGACGAGTGCTCCCAGAGATTCTGCGCTAGGCCTTCTAGCAGACCTCCGGCCAATCTGGCACCGGACAATTGCCGCAGTCTAAAGCTGCGCTTCAATTGTTGTTGAGTGAACCGGCGCTTCCGGCTAGTCCCCATGGACCAGAAGGAGCCGCCTATGACCCCCGCAGCCGACGGCCTCATGCCGTTTCTCGCCATGGACATTCTCAACCGTTCCAAGGTGCTCGAAGGGCAGGGGCGCGCCATCTGCCATCTGGAGCTGGGCGAACCCGGCCATCCGCCCGCCCCAAAAGTCCTCGAAGCCGTTGCCCGCGCTCTGCCCGATCCTCAGGGTTACACCAGCGCCAAGGGCCGCATCGATCTGCGCGAGGGTCTTTCGCGCTATTATGCCGAGCAGCACGGCGTCTCCGTGAACCCGGAAATGATTCTGGCTACAATGGGTTCGTCGGCTGGCTTCATCCTCGCCTTTCACACCGCCTTCCGCCCCGGCGCCCGCATCGCCATCACCCGCCCGGGCTACCCCGCCTATATCAACACCCTCATCGGCCTCGGCTTCGAATATGCCGAAATCCCGGTCACGGCCGCCAATAACTGGCACCTCACTGGCGCCGACATCGAAGCCGCCTACCGCGAAACCCCCTTCGAAGGCCTCCTCTTCGCCAGCCCCGCCAATCCCACCGGCGCAGCCATTGATCGCGCCGGCCTCGCCGACGTCATCGACACCTGCCGCCGTCTCGGCGTGACCCTGATCTCCGACGAAATCTACCACGGCCTCGACTATCGTGGCCCCTCGGTATCGGCGCTGGAGCTGACTTCGGACGCCATCGTCATCAACAGCTTCTCCAAATACTATTGCATGACCGGCTGGCGCATCGGCTGGATGGTGCTCCCCGAAGCCCTGATCCGCCGCGCCGAAATCCTGCAGCAGAACCTCTTCATTTCGGCACCCACCCTCAGCCAGATCGCCGCCAC
>NZ_JBEVLL010000197.1:0-41630 GCF_040509215.1 Devosia sp. | reverse complement strand
AAGGTCGCCCATTTCGCTTTGGAGGCGAATATCATCCAGGGAAGGATGATCTGGCTAACCACCACTCGACCATAGATCGTGTGAGGTAATTTGCTAAAATCGCTCCACCGGAGCGATTTTGCCCTGCGGGCCGCGGATCAGCTCCGGAACTGCTGATGGCACTGGCCGCAGGTGCCGCCGAGGGCCTGAATGGCAGCGGCATAGGCGGCAGCATCGCCCGCTTCGGCAGCGGCAATACCGCTTTCGGCGGCAGCGACACCAGCGTCGGCAATGGCGGTAAAGGCGTCAAAATTTTCCCAGATGGCGGGGAGGGCTTCGGACTCGCCCACGATCGAGCCTTCGGGGAAGAGGGCCGGGATATGGCTATAGTTGTCGCGCAGCTTGGTCATGGCAGCGACGGCTTCGGCGCCGGTCAGATTGCCGGCACTGCGCAGGATGCCGCCATCCTCCTTCATGAGGTTTTGACGCAGGGCCACGGCCTCTTCAGGCGTCGCGGGCGGGGTAAAAGCGTCTTGCGCCAGGGCCGCGACAGTGCCGAAAGCGAGGAGACCTGCGACGGCAAGCACGGGAAACTTTGGAAAAATCATAAACTGCACCCTCAACATGCGGTTGTAACCGAACGCTCCAAGCGTCGGGGACGGCTGCCGGTCTCCTCCCCCGGCAAAGCGACAGTGCCACGCGGCGGTGACACCCCCAACGTCAACACAGGAATGTTACCGGTGGAGAATCAGGTGGTGAGCGCCACCACCGTCTGGTCGATATCGCCGAAAACCGAGCGGTTGCCGGTGCCGATGGCGGCGATGCGGACGCGGTCGCCGGGCTTGAGGAAGGGCGTGCGGGCGCGGCCGAACTTGGCCTTTTCGGCGGTGCGCGCCTCGGCAATACAGCCAAAGCCGATGCCGTCTTCCTTGATGGGCAGGGTCGCATCGTGATGATTGGCGATGGTGCCCGAGCCGATGATGGTGCCGGCGCCAAGCTGGCGGGTGCGAGCGGCCTCGACGATGAGATCGACGAGATCGAAGTGCACATCAACGCCGGCATTTGGCTGGCCATAGAGGGTGCCATTGACCTCGACGCGGACAGGCAGGTGCAGGCGATTGTCGCGCCAGCGGTCGCCGAGCGTGTCGGGGGTGACGACGACGGGGGCAAAACTGGTGGACGGCTTTGAGTGGAAAAAGCCAAAGCCGTTCTGCAGGTCGTCGGCAACGAGGCGGCGGAGCGAGACGTCGTTGCAGATGGTGATGAGGCGAATGGCCGAGGCGGCCTGTTCGCGGCTGGGGCGCATCGGCACGGCGCCGATGATGACGGCGACTTCGACCTCGAAATCGAGGGCAAGATCATCCTCGGGGATGACGATGGGATCGGAGGCGCCGGAGAGCGAATCGGAGCCGCCCTGATAGAGCAGCGGACGGACCGATTGCAGTTCTTCGTCCTTGCTGCCTTTGAGGGAGCGGACGCGTTCGAGGTGGCCCATATAGCCGGCGCCATCAATCCACTGGAAAGCGCGGGGAAGCGGGGCGAGGACGGCGGAGGGCTCGAAAGTCTGGCCTGATATTTCGCCCTTGTCGAGCTGGGTGGAAAGGGCCGAAAGCGCGGGAGACAGGCGCTCCCAATCGTCCAGCGCGGCCTGAAGGCTCGGGGCTATGCGACCGGCGGAGACGCAACGCGAAAGATCGTGGGAGACGACAACCAGTTGCCCGTCGGGGCGGTTCGCGCGGAGGGTGGCGAGTTTCATGGACGGGCGATCTCTCTTTTGTGTTGCTTAGTGGCGATATCGTCGGCGTTTCAGATTGCTATAGTGTTGCCATTGTCGCCAGCGATGTCTTAAGGCGACATGCGGCCGCCCCTTATGGCCGACGAACAGGACCCATTCGTGACCTTATCTGCTTCCGGTTTTCGCGCGTCGATTTTGCTGCTTCTGGCGGCACTGATTTTTTCGCTCGATGTGCAGACCGTCTATGCCCAATCGACCCAGTGCATGCAGCTCGACAATGCCTTGCGCCAGTTCGACCGTAATGGCGATTTCCGGCAGATGCAGAACAATTCGGGCGCGGCGCGGCAGTTGCAGCGCGACGTGCAGTCAGCGGAAAGCCAGTATATTCGCGAGGGCTGCAATGACGCGGCTCGGGCCGGACAGCAATTGACGCGGCAGTGCCAGCAGATCGCGCGGGCGGTGCTGAGCCTGCGCGACGAGTTTTCCAAGGTTTCGCAATCTGTGGATACGGCCAATGCCGTGGCGCAACAGCGCGAAGCCATTTTGCAGGAAATGGCCCGCTTTGGTTGCAATGCCGGCTCGTCGGCTACGTTCAACCAGGAACGCCAGTCGATTTTCGACCGCGTCTTCGGCCAGACGTCGGAGGGCGATTTCACCAATGGCGATTTCGTCGATGGCGGCGACTATTGGGGCTATCAGGGCTATGCAACGGTGCGCACGGTCTGCGTGCGCCTGTCGGACGGCTACTTCTGGCCGATCAGCTACTCGACGCTGCACGAATATATCGGCAATGACTTGCAGCAGTGTCAGGCCATGTGTCCCAACACGCAGGTCGACCTCTACTACTATGACAATCCCGGCCAGGAGCCGGAGCAGATGCAGAACGTCTATGGCGCGCCCTATACGGCGCTGCCGACGGCCTTTGCCTATCGCAACCAGTTCGACAAGAACGCAACCTGCAAGGTCGCGCCGCAAAACGATGGCACTGTGAGCCTGACGGCATCAGGTGGAGGCGATGCTCGGGCGATGATCGATATTGCGGGCCTGTCGTTCCCCCTGCCCTTGCGCGATCCGCGCGGCGTGGTGCCGGTGACGCCGGTTCAGGCGCCGGTCGAGGCTGTGGCAGCGGTTGCCATGATCGATGTGCCCCTGCCCCGCCCGCGTCCGGCGGGTCCTGGAGAAGTCGCTGTCCGCCCCAGTGCCAGCCAGACGCCGGCAGAGGCGGACCTGCGGATCGTTCACTTCGGGGACAAGACCGTCAGGGTAGTCGGTCCAGACACGCCTTACGCCCAAGCAGGACAAGCAGGGACTTAAGCTCCGGGCCATCGTGGCGGCCCGTCAGGGCCATGCGCAGTGGCAGGAACAGGGCCTTGCCCTTGCGGCCGGTGGCGCCCTTGAGGGCGTTGGTCCAGGTCGACCAGGTCGTTTCGTCCCAGGGTTCGGGCGGCAGCATGGCTTTGGCGAGACCGAGGAATTCGCGATCTTCGTCGGCAACGACCGGCTCGATGGGGCCGGTGAGAAGCTTTGACCACTCGGCGATGTCGGGGAAACGCACGAGGTTTTCACGCAGCAGGAGCCAAATGGCTTCGCCTTCGAGACCCATGGAGGAGAGGCGCGGCAGCGCTTCTTCGTAGGGCATGGTGTGGAGGAGGCGCGCATTGAGGCTGTCGAGTTCGGCGGGATCGAAGCGGGCGGCGCCGTGCGAAATCATCGACAGTTCGAGCTTTTCGGCGATGGCATCGAGGTTTTCGTACGGCTCAATGGGAAGGCTGGTGCCGGTGAGGGTTGCCATGATGGCGACGGCGAGCGGCTCGTAGCCTTCGGCGCGGAAATCGGAAATCGACTGGGAGCCGAGGCGCTTGGAGAAGCCCTGCCCCGCTGCGTCGGTCAGGAGATTGTGGTGGGCGAAGGTCGGGACCGTGCCACCGAGGGCCTCAATGATCTCGATCTGCGTGCCGGTATTGGAGACGTGGTCTTCGCCGCGAATGACATGGGTGATGCCGAGGTCGATGTCATCGACGACCGAGGGCAGCGTATAGAGATAGGAGCCGTCGGCGCGGATAAGGACGGGGTCGGACATGGAGGCGGTGTTGACCGTCTGCTGGCCCTTGATGAGGTCCTGAAACTGCACCGGCCGGCCATCGAGCTTGAAGCGCCAATGGGGTTTGCGGCCCTCGGCTTCGTATTTGGCCTTGTCTTCTTCGGTAAGGTTCAGGGCGGCGCGATCGTAGATTGGCGGCTTGCCGAGGAGGCGGGCGCGAGCGCGCTTGCGGTCGAGTTCGTCTTCGGTTTCGTAAGCGGGGTAGAGGCGGCCAGAGGCGATGAGGGCGTCGCGGGCCTTGTCATAAAGCGCGGTGCGTTCGGACTGGCGGACGAGAAGATCCGGCGTGACGCCGAGCCAAGCCAGATCGACTTCGATGCCGTCGGCGTATTCGCGGGTGGAACGGGCGAGATCGGTGTCGTCCATGCGCAGGACATAGCGGCCGCCGGTGCGGCGGGCGAAGAACCAGTTGAGCAGTGCCGGGCGGGCATTGCCGAGATGGATGCGACCCGTGGGAGACGGGGCCCAGCGAACGACGGTCATCCGACGGTTACGTCCTTATAGCCATTGGTGATGGGGTATTTTCGGCCGAGGCCAAAGGCGCGCGGGGTCAGCTTTGGACCCGGCGCGGACTGGCGGCGCTTGTATTCGGCAATATTGATGAGGCGCTCGATGCGCTTGACGAGGGCGGGATCGTGACCACGGGCGACGACTTCGCCGAGGCTCATCTCGTCTTCGACGATGGAGCGCAGGATATCGTCCAGCACCGGATAGGGCGGGAGGCTGTCCTGATCGGTCTGGTTGGGGCGCAGTTCGGCAGAGGGAGCCTTGTCGATGATCGACTGGGGGATGACCTCGCCCTTGGGGCCGAGGCTGTCGCCGGGCATGTGCTTGTTGCGCCAATCGGCCAGCGCATAGACTTCCATCTTGAACATGTCTTTGAGCGGATTGTAGCCGCCGTTCATGTCGCCATAGATGGTGGCGTAGCCGACGCCCATTTCGGACTTGTTGCCGGTGGTGAGGAGCATGGAGCCGAGCTTGTTGGAGACGGCCATGAGGACGACGCCGCGCATGCGCGACTGGATGTTTTCTTCGGCGAGATCGGCGGGGCGATTGTCGAAGATGGGTGCCAGCTCGACGAGGGCATCATCGACGGGATTGCCGATAGAGACGATGTCGTAGCGCACGCCGAGGCGCTCCGCGCAATCCTTGGCGTCCTTGAGGCTTTCGTCTGACGTGTAGCGATAGGGCAGCATGATGCAGTGGACTTTTTCGGGTCCGAAGGCATCGACGGCCATGGCGGCGACGACGGCGCTATCGATGCCACCCGACAGGCCGAGCACGACGTGGCTAAAGCCGTTCTTGAAGACATAATCGCGCAGACCAAGGACGGCGGCGCGCCAAGGGGCTTCTTCGACCGAGGTCAGCTCTTCGATGCGGCCATTGTCCGACGTCCAGGTGTCGCCGTCGCGGCGCCAGTCAGAGATCAGGAAATCGGTTTCGAAGGACTTGCCCTGCAGGACCAGTTTGTCGCCGGGGGCGATGGCGAAGGAGGCGCCGTCGAAGACCAGTTCGTCCTGGCCGCCGACCTGATTGAGATAGATGAGCGGGACGTCGTGCTCGACGGCGTGCTTGCGCACCAGTTCCTTGCGGATGTGCTGCTTATTGGTCCAATAGGGCGAACCATTGGGGCAGAGCAGGATTTCGGCGCCTTCGCGCATGAGGTGTTCGCAGACCCAGGGGTGCCAGATGTCTTCGCAGATCGGGATACCGACCGAAACGCCCTTGATGGTCACCGGGAGGGGCAGCGGGCCGGCGGCGAAGTAGCGCTTTTCGTAGAAGACGTCGTCATTGGGCAGCTCGCGCTTGAAGCGCAGGGCGAAGATATGGCCCTTTTCGGCGACGAGGACCGAATTGTGGAGACCGGTCTGGTCCTTCCAGATGGTGGGGAGGACGAGGACCACGTCGGTGCCGGCGGTTTCGGCAGCCAGCGTCTGGGCGGCGGCCATGGCGTCGGACACGAACTGGGGTTTGAAGAGCAGGTCATCCGGGAAATAGCCGGTCAGGAACAACTCGGAAAACATCAGGATGTCGGCCTTGGCGGCGACCGCATCGGCAAGGGCCTTCTTGGCCAGAGCCAGATTGCCGAGAAGGTCGCCAACCTTGGGATTGAGCTGGGCAAGCGCAATTCTGAGCTGGTCGGTCACGGAAGCTGCCTAATCGAAATTGACGGACCGCCCGGCCCGCGGCCGAACGCGGGCAAGACTTAGCCTCTGGACCGGGGGAGAGCAAGCGCCAGCGAGGCGCCCTGCCCTAGAAGCGACCGGTGACTTCGAGGAGACCGCCGTAACGCAGCAGGGAGAAAGCGTTGAGCGGGGTGTCGGAGTAGAGGTAGCTGTTCGGGGTCGCAGCATTCCACTGCTTTTCGCGGGCGCTGGCGGGGCCCGTGAGATACCAGGCACGGCCGCCCACGCGGATGGTCAGGTTTTCGGTCGGATGGAAGCCGACCATGACCTGGCCGGAGGCGCCGTACATTGCCCCCGTCGTCTCGGTGCTGCGACGATTGACGGTGACGCCCTGCACCACCGTATTGGCGAACGGTATTTCTGCCGTAGCGCCGGAGGTGAAGGCATAGGGAATGGCGACGGCTTCGGCTTCGATATCGGCAAAATCGCCGAGATTGGCGCGGCCGGTGAGGCCGAGGCGGAGCATGTGCACGTTCAAGCCATTGATGTGCTGCACGTCGAGACGGTTACGATCCGGGGAATCGAGCAGGTATTGGTAGCCGACAAGGCCACCGACCTTGACGTTTTCGTTGCCGAAAGGCGTGTAACCGAAATCGCCGCCGGCATAGCCGATGTGACCACCACTGAAGCTGGACGGAGCGAAGGTGCCCGCGGTGTGTTCGCCGCTGACAAGAGCGGCGTAACCGGCCTGTGCCTTGACGAAGGACGAGGTGAAATCGTCATCGACGCGTAGATGGATTTCCGGGATGTGGCTGTAATCGGTGGTGTTGTAGGTGTTGCCGCCGATCTCGGAAGACTGCTGGCCGATGGCGTACCAGTAGCGCAGGCCGGCTTCGAAGCGCAGGGGGTTTTCTTCGCTTTGCTGCCATTGATCGGGATAGGAGGGGCGCAGACCGGGAAACGCGCCGTAGTCTGCCGCAAGCACTTGCTGGGTCGCGGCGCTCGAGAGAAGCACAAGGGCGCTCAAGGCAAACTGCTTCATCACACACTCCCAATCGGCTTTACCGCTCAACATCATGGAATGTTTGTGAATGATTAGGGTTAATGTTCCACTAAGTTACCTATTGGTGCGATTGGTGCTTTTGGTAACTTCCTTGGCGGAAAATGTCTGGGTGCAAACCTCCATTGTCCGGTTCGCATGCAACCGAGGCGGCAAGTCGGGAGTTGGTCGGTTCGAATGAAGTTTTATCAGAAGCCAGTTTTGTGATGTCGTGCCGTATTCTTATCGTTGAAGACGAAATTTTCGTCGCTTCCGAAATCGAACAGATTGTAGCCGAGATGGGCCACGATCCAGTCGGCATTGCCGCCGACAAGAAGAGTGCCCTGCGTTTTGCCGGTGAAGCCGAAGTGGCCCTGGTTGACCTCAACCTGCGTGATGGTCCCACCGGCATCGAAATCGGCAAGATCCTGGCGCAGACCCATGGCGCCAGCGTCATTTTCATTACCGCCAATCCCGCCCAGCTTGGCACCGGTGTGCCCGGCACTATCGGCGTTGTTTCAAAGCCCGTGGCGGAGCGCGACCTGCGTGACGTTGTCGACTATGCCGTGGCACGCCGTGCGGCCGCGGAAGCCAATCCTCCGCGCCGTCTCAAGCTTTTCGACTGGTCCGACGACAGTCCGATCGCGACCTGAGCGCCTGCTTCAAGCGTCTTCAGTCCTTTCGGTCGGACGCAGGCGGCTCGACCGCGTGAGCGCCGCGAGCGGCAGGGATAGTTCCACCCGCAGGCCGTCCTTCTCCCAAAAGCGCTCGATCTCTCCACGCAATTGACCACTCACGGACAGCTCTATGAGCTTGGAGCCAAAGCCGGATAGCCGGCTGGGTTCGATAACCTCTGGGCCACCGTGTTCTTTCCAGGTCAGGTGAAACTGCTCGTTCTCGGAGCGGCCGGAGAGGCTCGTCCACCCCTCGGGCCGGCTGAGGGCGCCGTATTTGGCGGCATTGGTCGCCAGTTCGTGGAAGAGCAGCGCGAGCGGGGTCGCTGCCGCATCGTCGATGATCGTATCCTCGCCCGAATAGCGAACCCGGTTTTCGCCGTTTTCGCCTTCATAGGGGCGCATCAAGCGCGTGACGAGGGCGGACAAAGTCCCCTGCCCTGCCTGGCTGGTGGACAAGTAGTTCTGCGGCCGGACGAAGTCATGCGCTTCGCCAAGCGCGAAAATGCGCTGCCGCAACTGTTCGGCGAACGGCTTCACCTCTGGCTGGCCACGAGCCGAGAGCGAGACGATGCCGGTGAGGACGGCGAAGATATTCTTGATGCGATGGCTCAGCTCCTGCGCCACCAGTTCGCGCTCCTCGGCGGCGAGGCGCGAGTCGTGGATATCGGTGCAAGTACCGATCCAGCGCAGGATGTGGCCGGAAGCATCGCGGATGGGCAGAGCGCGCCCAAGGGTCCAGCGGTATTCGCCGCTATGGTGACGCAGGCGATATTCGATCTGATAGGGCTCACCGGTTTCGAGCGAGTGACGCCAGAGCGCCCAGGCGCGCTCCTGATCGTCCGGGTGGAACATGCCGTTCCAGCTTTCGCCATCGGTCGAGCCCGCGGGCACGCCGGTAAACTCGTACCAGCGCGCATTGTAGTAATCGTGGAAGCCGTCGGGCCGCGTCGCCCAGACCATTTGCGGCATGGTGTCGGCAAGGGTGCGGAATTCAAGTTCGCTCTTGGCCAGGGCTTCGCCGGCGCGGCGCTGATCGGTGATGTCGATGGCAACGCCCGGGAAGCGGTAGACCTTGCCGGTGGCATCCATGCGCGGGCGGCCCGAAACCATGAGCCAGCGGCGAACGCCGTCCTCGCCGACAACACGATATTCGCTCCGGAACTCGCTGCCATCGGCGATAGCCTGCTGCAATTCCGCGCTGACGCGCGGCAGGTCTTCATGCTCGATGGCGAGGAGATATTGCTCGAGCGGCGCGCCGAGCCCGGCGATCTGGGAATCGATGTTGTAGAGACGGGCAAACTGGTCGTCGGCGGTGACGATGTTGTTGATGACGTCCCAGTCCCAGGTACCGACAAGGGCGGAGCTCGAAAGGGCCAGGGTCAGACGCTCTTCGCTTCGGGCCAGCGCGCTTTCCGTCAAGATCCGGTCGGTGGTTTCGTGGACGATGCAGAGCGCGCCCATGGAGAGGCCATCGTCGCCCATGATGGGGCTGTAGTGGAGATCCATCCAGCCCGATTCGAGTTGGCCGTGACGATTGAGCACCAGCTCCTGATCGCGCAGCAGCCAGGATTCCCCGTTGAGGCCGCGCTCGATGTTGAGGCTGTTGAACTCGGCAATCTCGGGCCAGGCTTCCTCAGCCGGCATGCCGAAAATCGCAGGATGCCGCTGGCCGGCAAAGCGGGCGTAGGCGTCGTTGTAGATGAGGATGCCTTCCTCGCGCACCATCATGACCATGGGCGTCGAGGCCACCATGACCAGACGCACGGCGCCTTTCAGGCTGTCCGGCCAGTCAGGGATGGGGCCCAGCGGGTTCTGGGTCCAATCATAATCGTTGAGCAACTTGACTGTCGGGTCTCGTTCAAGCTCCGCTCGAGTTTCGGGCGCGGCGTTGGGAAACAGAGATCTCGGCATTGACTACTCACCTTGGCGACGCACCATCCTGTGCCCGGATGCGGGCAAAGAAAAGGCCGCGCAGCCCATTATGAACGCGCGGCCTCTATTTGGGTTCAACCTTGGGGCGAAGACTATTCGCCTGCAGCGCGGCGCTGCACCGGCGGCTTCTGGGAATGAACTTCTTCGGCAACGAGGAAGGCCAGTTCCAGCGCCTGGCTGGCATTGAGGCGGGGATCGCAATAGGTGTTGTAGCGATCGGCGAGCGTCGTTTCGGTGACCGCAGACAGACCACCGACGCATTCGGTGACGTCGTCGCCGGTCATCTCGATATGGACGCCGCCGGCATAGGTGCCCATTTCGCGGTGCACGTCGAAGAAGTTGCGCACTTCGGTGAGAACGCGGTCGAAGGGACGGGTCTTGTAGCCCGTCGACGCCTTGATGGTGTTGCCATGCATCGGATCGCAGCACCAGACGACAGTGCGGCCGGCCTTCTGGACGGTCTCGATGAGGCGCGGCAGGTGCTCATGCACCTTCTCGGCGCCGAAGCGCGAGATCAGGGTGATGCGGCCGGCTTCGTCGGTCGGGTTGAGCCGGTCGAGGAGGCGCAGCAGATCGTCGTTAGCCAGGCTCGGGCCGCACTTGATGCCGATCGGGTTGTGGATGCCGGCAAAGTACTCGACGTGGGCGGAATCGGGCTGGCGCGTGCGGTCGCCGATCCAGAGCATGTGGCCGGAGGTCGCGTAGAAATTGTTGGTGATGGAGTCGCGACGGGTCAGGGCTTCTTCGTAACCGAGAAGCAAGGCTTCGTGGCTGGTGTAGAAACTGGTCTGCTTCAGGGCCGGGGTATTTTCCGGATTAAGGCCGAGCGCGCCCATGAAGGTGATGGCGTCATCGATCTTCTTGGCGACTTCCTCGAAGCGGACGTTCCAGTTGGACCCCTTCATGAAGCCCATGGTCCATTCGTGGATGCGCGTCAGTTCGGCATAGCCGCCCATGGAGAAGGCGCGCAGCAGGTTGAGCGTCGCGGCCGACTGGCGATAGGCCTGCAGCATGCGATCGGGATCGGGCACGCGGGCGGTTTCGTTGAACTCGATGGCATTGATGATGTCGCCGCGATAGCTCGGCAGCTCGACGCCGTCGATGATCTCGGTATCGGCCGAGCGCGGCTTGGCGAACTGACCGGCGACGCGGCCGACCTTGACGACGGGCTTGGAAGCGCCGTGGGTCAGGACAACAGCCATCTGCAGGAAGACGCGGAAGAAGTCGCGGATGTGATCCGCGCCATGCTCGGCAAAGCTTTCGGCGCAATCGCCGCCCTGGAGGAGGAAGGCCTCGCCACGGGCAACGGCGGCGAGGCGAGCCTTGAGTTCGCGCGCTTCGCCGGCAAAGACCAGAGGCGGAAACGTCGAGAGCTGGCGTTCGGCCTCGGCGAGAGCTGCCGGATCGGGATAGGCAGGAACCTGCTTGATCGGCTTTTCGCGCCAGCTATTGGGGGTCCACGTGGTCATGGTCATCTCGCTCACCCGGGGGCATCTTTGGGTGCGGGCGGTCTACCAAGCCACGCGGGCCCTGCCAAGGCCTAAGCAGGGCTAAGACGTCTTCTTGCCGTCGCGATAAGTGTAGCTGGGGGCCTTGAAGGTCACGAGTTCCTCGGCGGCCGAGGGGTGGAGCGCGATGGTGCGGTCGAAATCGGCCTTGGTGGCGCCCATGCCGACGGCGATGCCGACGAGCTGGATCATCTCGGCGGCGCTGGGGCCCAAGATGTGGACGCCGAGGACCTTGCCTTCGTCCTTCTCGGTGATGAGTTTGAGGACCATGCGATCGGTGCGGGTCGAGAGCGTGTTCTGCATTGGACGGAAGCGGGCGACGTAGACGTCGATATCGCCATGGGTGGCTGCTTCTTCTTCGTTTAGGCCAACTACGCCGATTTCAGGCTCGCTGAACACGGCTGTCGGGATGATCGAGTGGTCCACCGCTTGCGGCTTGTTGTTGTAGACCGTCTCGGCAAAGTACCAGCCTTCGCGGATGGCAACTGGAGTGAGCTGGGCGCGACCAGTGACGTCGCCCACGGCGTAGACCGAGGGAGCAGAGCTTTGCGAATAGGCGTCGACGGCGATGCTGCCATCGTCGTTGAGCTTTACATCGGCGGTTTCGAGACCGAGGCCCCTGGTATTGGCGCGGCGGCCGGTGGCGAACATCACGGCGTCATAAGGAGCGGTAACGCCATCGCTGAAGGTAGCGTGGACGGCGTCGCCCATCTTGGCGAGCGAAGACACGGTGGTCTGGTAGATCAGCCTGATGCCGCGGGTGGTCAGGCCCGCTTCGAGGCCAATGCGCATATCTTCGTCAAAGCCGCGGAGGACGCGCTCGCCGCGATAGATCAGGGTCGTATCGACACCGAGACCGGCAAAGATGGTGGCGAACTCGACCGCGATATAGCCGCCGCCCTCGATCAGGATGGTCTTGGGCAAGGTCGGCAGATCAAAGGCCTCGTTGGAGGTGATGCCGAATTCGGCGCCGGGAATATCGGGAATGTTGGGGTGAGCGCCGGTGGCGATCAGCAGGCGCTCGGCCGTCAGTTCGCGATCCGAACCCAAGAGCTTGATGCTGTGGGGGCCGGTGACGACGGCGCGTTCCCGAATGATCTCGACGCCAGGCTTTTCGAGATTGGCGATATAGGCCAGCTCAAGCCGGGTGATTTCCTTTTCCTTGGCGGCGACCAGCGTCGGCCAATCGAAACTGGCATCGACCTGCCAGCCAAAGCTGGGAGCCAAGTCGAACTGGTCGGCAAAGCGCGAGGCATAGACGTAGAGCTTTTTGGGCACGCAGCCGCGGATGACGCAGGTGCCGCCGACGCGGAACTCCTCGATGATGGCCACCTTGGCGCCATAGGTCGCCGACATGCGCGCGGCGCGCACGCCACCCGAACCGGCACCGATCACCAGGAGATCGTAGTCGTAAGCCATGGGAGTCCCCAGTTCATTCATCGTCATTTGACGATATATCTAGTCGTCTATCGTGCACAAAAAAAGACCCCGCACGATGGCGGGGTCAATAGCTGTCAGAACCTGAAGATCAGATCTGCACGTTCTGGGCGCGCAGCTCGGCGCGAACCTTGGCGAAGAACTCGCGCTGCAGGTTATTGGTGAAGACCTGCATGACGCGCTGGAGATCGGTGTTGATCTCGGCATTGGCCTGGGCAAGCTTCTGGCCGGTGGGGGATTCATAGAAGGTCACGATGGTCTGCAGCTCTTCCATGGTGAAGCGCAGAGCATAGACGCGGGCAAACTGGTCGAGAAGCTCGCCCTTGCGACCGCGATATTCCTCGATGACCTTGGTGATCGCAGCGTTGGTTTGCTCGATGATTTCAGGATTCTGGGTGACGATCTGCTGCATCGTCTGCACGCCGGTTTCGACGATCGTTACTTCATAGATCGCGCTGCGGTCGGTCAGGTCGACATATTTGCGCGCCAGCGCCAACTGCTCGGGCGCCACTTCCTGTGCAAAGGCCGGGGCTGCGAGGCCAATCATGCTGGCAGTCACCACGGCCGCGAAGATCGCCTTGGCGCCGCGCATAAAATCCCTGTTCATCCGGTTCCCCATCTGTCTGTTGCGGGCTGACGTCATTTGCCCTTGAGAAGTGTTTTTACGCCATCGGGCGCTGCCACATAAGCCTTGCTGCACATATTGAGAAACAGTCCGTGCTGGACCACTCCCGGAATGTCGAGCAGATCTCTTGAAAGCGCTTCTGGCTGCGAAATGCGGCCAAAAAAAGCATCGAGGATGAGGTGTCCGCCATCGGTGACGAAGACTTCACCCTTGTCTTCACCGCGCAACTTCAAGCCGCCCTCGGCGCCATGCGCCTTGATGACGGCATCGACGGAATAGCGCGTGGCGCCGAGGCCGAAGCGGTTGACCTCAATGGGCAGAGGAAAGCGCCCGAGCGTTTCGACGACCTTGGTGCTATCGGCAATGACGATCATCGTGTCGGAGGCCGCCGCGACGATCTTCTCGCGCAGCAAGGCCCCGCCCCCGCCCTTGATCAGGTTGAGATTGGCATCCAGCTCGTCGGCCCCGTCGACCGTAAGGTCAAGGCGGCCAAGACGATCGAGGTCTGACAGCGGAATGCCGAGGCTTTCAGCCTGGCGGGCGGTGACTTCGGAAGTCGGCACGCAGATGACGTCGAGACCCTGAGCAACTTTGCTCCCCAAGAGTTCGACAAAGTGACGCGCGGTCGAGCCGGTACCCAGCCCCAGACGCATGCCTGGGCGAACATCTTCGATGGCTCTTGCTGCTGCTTCGCGCTTGAGATCTTCAGACATGGGCACCTCACAACTGTTCAAGCGTGATGCAGGCTCAGCGACCATGCTGTCAAGCCTCGGAAATCGGGCTGTTCACGCATTGGTGAATGGCGACTGTAGCGGCTTCGCAACACAATAAGGCAAGGGTGCCATGGATGTGGCGAAAAGGTGACTATTAACCCTTCTCGACTAAATTGCGGAAATGTAAATAGCGGCATTACTTGCGGTGACCGAATCATTGAGCCGCATTCATTCAGAGGCCTGGAAGAGCATGAAGTTTATGAAAGCGGCTATGGCCGTGGTGCTGTCGATCCTGTTGGCGGTAGGCATGGCCGTGCCAAGCCAGGCCGCACGCGTCTACAATCCCGATACCAATACCTGGGAAGAACCTTCCGTAGTGGCTACGCGTAGCCGCGGCGGCAGCCCGGTCAAGAAGCAGATCGTCGACTACGACACCAACTATGCGGTTGGCACGATCGTGGTCGAAACCGGCGAGCGTCGTCTCTATCTGGTGCTCGAAGATGGCAAGGCCCTGCGCTACGGCATCGGCGTCGGTCGCGACGGTTTCACCTGGTCCGGTACCCACCGCATCACCCGCAAGGCCGAGTGGCCCGGCTGGACCCCTCCCCCGCAGATGCGCAAGCGCGTTCCCGACCTGCCGGCGTTCATGCCCGGCGGCCCGGATAATCCGCTCGGCGCCCGCGCGCTCTATATCGGCTCGACGCTCTACCGCGTGCACGGCACCTCGGAACCCTGGTCCATCGGCCAGGCCGTCTCCTCGGGCTGCATCCGTCTGACCAATGACGACGTGACCGATCTTTACGAGCGCGTGAAGGTTGGCGCCCGGATCGTCGTCAATCACTGAGATTGTCTAGGTATCGAATTTGAAAGAGGTCGCTTCGGCGGCCTCTTTTGTGTTTTAGGGTGCGTCGTAGTAGCCCAACATGGGCACTATCGACAAAGGCCTCTTGTTGCAGAGATCATAACGGATAATGAGCGGACGCAACGAAGAAAAAACGGTCAACGTGCTGATGCACACATGGTCCTTCAAGTCCAACTGATAGACTGACACCTTCCCGTCTTGCTCCACAAGTTTTGCGGATCCGTTTTGGACGAGTATCTTTTTGATCGGTGAAGGAAACTCCAGAGGCAACAGATACGTCTCCGCGGCCGCCGGTTGAATCGCGACGAGTAGGACGGCAATTCCGAGTGCCGTGGTAGCTTTCATCATCTTGTTCAAGTCCCCCAAAGACACTGCAATCTACGGAGATGGCTACTAAACGTCTAGCGCTCCTCCTTTTTCTTGTAGAATTTGCAGCACTTACGCGGCTTGAAGTACGATCGGCGTTCCCTGCTCCTAGCCGATAGCGGGGAAGGCTGATCGGCAACGCGCACCGCCACAATTGTCCGAGATGACAATTCCAATCGCAGGCTGAAACGCCTACAATCCCAACCATGAACGCGCCTTTCCTTCCGTCCCGACCGCTGATCGACCGCTATGGCCGGACGATAAGCTATCTGCGCATTTCGGTGACGGACCGCTGCGATTTTCGCTGCGTCTATTGCATGGCGGAAGACATGGTCTTCCTGCCAAAGAAGGACGTGCTGAGTTTTGAGGAAGTCGAGACGATTGCCTCGACTTTCGTGGCGCGGGGGACCACCAAGATCCGGCTGACCGGCGGCGAGCCACTGGTACGGCGCGACATCATGGATCTGATGCGGAGCCTCGGGGCCAAGATCGGCTCGGGGCTCGAAGAGCTGACCATAACCACCAATGGCAGCCAACTAGCAAAGCACGCCGAGGGCCTGTTCGCGGCTGGCGTACGCCGGATCAATGTTTCGCTCGATACGCTCGATGCGGATCGGTTTGCCGCGATTACCCGTCGCGGTCGCCTGCCCGATGTGATGTCCGGAATCGAGGCGGGACTCGCTGCGGGCCTCGCCATCAAGATCAATATGGTGGCGATGCGAGGCGTCAATGACGACGAAATCGAGCCGATGATGGCTTGGGCCCACGGCAAGGGCATGGGGCTGACACTGATTGAAGGCATGCCGCTGGGTGAAGTCGGCATTGATCGCGTCGACAGCTATCTGCCATTGCGCGAACTCCATGAGCGCCTCTCGCGGCGCTATACGCTGACACGGCTCGACAAGCGTACGGGCGGCCCGGCGCGCTATGTGCATGTTGCCGAAACCGGCGGCGTGCTGGGCTTCATCACGCCGATGAGCCACAACTTCTGCGAAAGCTGCAATCGCGTGCGGCTGACAGCGACCGGGCAGCTTTTCCTGTGCCTTGGCCAAGAAGACCAAGTGAACCTGCGCGATGCGCTGCGCGACGGGGGGCCGGAGGCGCTGGATGCGGCACTCGATCAGGCCATGCTGATCAAGCCCAAGGGCCATGATTTCGTACTGGATCGCGGCAGCACCGGCGCGCCGGCCGTGGCGCGGCATATGAGCGTTACCGGGGGCTGATGGCCGGAAACAAGCCGCCGATTGCGGCAGAGGATGCGGTTGCGTTCTTGCGCAGCACCGTTGGCGAAATTGAGCATCTTCATTACCTGAGCGAAGGCGAGGAGTCGCGGGCCTTTGGATTTCGCTCGAACGGAGACGATCTCGTTCTGCGCATCAATGCCTCGCGTCTTGGTTTCGACATGGACCGGATGGCCGGGCAACGCTTTGGCGCGGCGGACCTGCCCATCCCCGCAATCAGACTGATTGTCCCCATGGGCCAGTATTACGCCTGCATCTCGGATCGCGCGCTCGGGACAACCTTGCAAGATCTGGCAGTGGGCGGCGCCTATGACTATGGCCGTGCCGTATGCAGTCTGCTGGACCGGCTAGAGCGGTGCGACATTGGCTGGAGCCAAGGCTATGGGCCAATTTCACCGGACGGGCAGGGTCGTCACAGAAGCTGGTCTGATTTTCTCCTGTCGATGACCACGCGGGATTGGACATTCCTTTCCCCTGCATGCGCTGCGCGCCTGCCTCAATTGTTGGGGCGGATCGAGGACGGGGCGAAGTACGCTAGCGAAGTCCGGCGGCTCATCCATGGGGATTTCGGATCGAACAATGTGCTGGTGGCTGATGGCCGAGTGACCGGTCTGATCGACTGGTCCGAGGCAATGGTGGGTGACTCGCTCTATGATCTCGCCAACATCTTCTTCTGGCGGCCCTGGCTCGATTGCATGGAACAGCAGTGCCGCTATGTCATCGAAAACGAGCCGCACAGGCTCGACCAGCGGGACCGGCTCGTGACCTACGCCATCCATATCGGCCTTGGTGCCGCACATGACGCAGCGAAGGCAGGCGACGAGACACCGACCGAATGGGCGTTGGACCGGTGCCATGCCCTGCTTGAGGACGGACTTTAGCTCGTCCGTCCTGGGGCTCGTTCTATGAGCTCGACAAGGATGCCGTCATGGTCCCTTACGAAGGCGACGCGCTGGATCATTTCCTTGTGGAAGGCGTCGCGCGGCCGTTCCACCACCTCGATACCTGCGACCTCCAGCTGGGCGAATTTTTCGTCGACACTGGAAAAGGCGAAGGTGATGTGGCGCAGGCCCGCTTCGTGATTGGGCACGTCGCGGAACCGGTCAACAGTGCTGGTGGTGGGAGAAAAGACCTCGAGCATGCCGGTGCCGGTATCAAAGAAGCCCATTTCGCCGCGATCGACCGGCTTGCGGAGGGCCAGCTTGAGGCCCAGCAGATCGCAATAGAAGGCGACCGCCCGGTCCATGTCCGAGACGGTCATGCCAACATGTTCGAATCCAAGCAGCATGGTTTTACTTGTCGTCGTCGACAACGATGGCGAAGTCGAGCGGCAAGGCGGTCGTGTATTTGATCTGGCCCATGGCAAAGGCGGAGCTGACGTCCGTCAGGTTGATCTTGCTGATCAGCCGCTTGTAGAAGGCGTCATAGGCCTGGATATCGGGCACGACGACGCGCATCAGATAATCCACATCGCCGCTCATGCGGTAAAATTCCACGACTTCGGGGAATTCGTCGATGACGCCGGAGAATTTGCGCATCCAGGCTTCGTTGTGCTCGTTGGTCTTGACCGAGACGAAAACAGTGACGCCGACATTGACCTTGTTGGGGTCGAGCACGGCCACGCGCCGCTGGATAACACCGTCTTCTTCCATCTTCTGGATACGGCGCCAGCATGGGGTTGTGGAGAGGCCAACCTTGCGGCCGATCTCCGCAACCGGCATGGTCGCGTCTTTTTGCAGGAGCGTGAGTATCTTGCGGTCGATCTTATCCAGTGCCATCAGGCCCTCTCTATGAAATCAGTTTTTTCTTATTGACGATTTTTGGGGCACGTACGCAGCGGAAACTGCCATATTGACTTGGTGGGCGCAATAAAATTGCGTCACGTACTCGTATTATGACCAGTAAGAGAGGATTAACCAGGCACTAGCGCGTTTCGCATCATGTCGGTCGCGATCGCTGCCCGAGTTTCACCGGGTGTTAACCACGCCTCGCCTAACTTCGGCACCGAGCGTTGCGATGGCCGTTGCCATTGCGTGAGTTAGTAATGAGTACCGTTCATGCCGTCTCAGCCGGCCAATAACGCGGACGTCCGCGCCCTCATGGGCCATGACGGCAAGCGCGCAGCCCAAAAGACCGTGCTGGAAGCACGCCAGAAGCTGACATCCAGCTCCGGCACGCGTGCCGAATTCGACTTCGAACTCATGCATGACTATGCCGAGTCCCGGCGCAGTGCGGCCCTGCCCATGGCGGCAATCGTCGTCATTCTGGCGATCGTTTCCAGCTTCTGGGTGCCGGTGATCTTCTCGGCTTTCTGGGCCGGCCTCGTTATTGCGAGCCTGCTTGTCGTGGTGCTGGTGGCGAGCCGTTTCATCGCACAGGACCCGTCCAAGTTTAATGCCTCGCGCTGGACCACGAGTTTTGTGGCCGCCGAGACGCTCTATGGTCTGACCCTATCCCTGCTGGCTCTCTGCACCATCGTCGCCAATCCGCATGACGTGGCGCCGGTGATGTTTGCCATGGTGCTCGTCAGCATCGCGGCCAATGCTATCGCCACCCACACCCTGCCCCAGGCGACACTGATGAGCACGCTGCCGGTGACCCTCACCGTTGCGGTGAGTCTCCTGGCGCTGGGTGGTACGCTCAACTATACGCTGGCGGCCGTTGTGATTTGCGGCGAGATTTTCTTCGTTTTCCTCGCCCGGCAGTTCTACGCGACTGACCTCGAAACGCTCTCACACCAGTCGGAAAAAGATTCGCTCATCGCCGAGCTGGAAGAAGCGCGGCACATGTCGGACGAAGCTCGTCGCCATGCCGAGCAGGCGAACATCGCCAAGAGCCAGTTTCTGGCCACGATGAGCCACGAGCTGCGCACGCCGCTCAACGCCATTATCGGCTTTTCCGAAGTGCTGAAGTCGGAATTGCTCGGCACCCATAATGTGCCGCAATACAAGGAATACGCGGGCGACATTCATTCCAGCGGTCAGCATCTTCTCAACCTGATCAATGAATTGCTCGACCTCAGCCGTATCGAGGCTGGCAAGTACGAACTGCACGAAGAAGCAGTTTCGATCATCGACATTGCCGAGGATTGCCAGCGCATGATGCAGTTGCGCGCAAAGTCCAAGGGTATCGAGCTGCAGTTCAGCTATGGCGACAACCTGCCGAAAATCTGGGGCGATGAACGCGCCATCCGCCAGGTCGTGCTCAATCTTCTGAGCAATGCCATCAAGTTCACGCCCCAGCAGGGCAAGGTGTCGCTGGTGGTGACGCGCAGCGCCGATGGCGGGCAGTTGATCTCCGTCAAGGACAATGGTCCCGGCATTCCGGAAAACGAAATCGAGACCGTGCTGTCGTCTTTCGGTCAGGGCTCGCTGGCGCACAAGACGGCAGAACAGGGAGCTGGGCTGGGCCTGCCTATCGTGCAGCGGATCATGGACCTGCATCAGGGCCGGTTCGATCTGTTCTCAAAACTGCGTTTCGGTACCGAAGTGATTGCCACTTTCCCGCGCGCCCGCGTGATGGATGCGCTGGCGCCGGTGACCGAGCGCCGCAACAAGCTCGAAATCTATTCGCAGGCCGGTTGATCGGGCGGCGATCACGTCCCAAATAAGCCGAGATCGCCAGTTTATGTGCGGCGACCGGGGGTTGTGCTCGTGAATCGACTGTTTGGCCTGTTCGCCGCCCTTCTGTTGCTGCCCGGGCTGACCCTGGCGCAAGAAAATGCCGCAACCTCCGCGCCGTTCGACACGAGCTATCCGGCGTCCACAGTGATTTCGGCGCGTATTCAGCGCCAGTTTCTCGACAATATCCGCTGGACCGTCAGCGCCGAAGCACGAAATGGGCTCGCGGCCGCCTTTGCCGAGCGCCCGGCGCTGGAGATCTGGCAGGGGCTGGTTGCTGCCGATGGCCTGAAGACGGGCAATGTGGCCGATGCCATCACCGCCTATTGGGTGCTCAACTGGGTGACGGCCAATGCACGATACACTTACAAGGTCGACAATGGCCCGGTGCGGGCACAGTTGCAGGCGTCCATGGCGGCTGATGCCAGTTTTCGCTCGCTGAACAACCTGCAGAAGCAGGAAATGGCCGAGGGCTATATCCTGCGCTTTCTCGTCGAGCACGCCGCACTCAACGACGCGGTGGCGCGCAAGGATGTGACGGCACTCGGCCGGCTGGCGCTGGCTTCTGTGACACGCTTCCGCCAGGAAATGGGCGTCGACCTGCTGACGCTCGAGCCGGGCCCCGAGGGTTTTGCGGTGAGGGCGCGACCGGCTAGTCCAGCCGGCGACTGACCGAGGCGCTGTCGAAGGTCGCCATATTGGTGTGAAGGTGCAGTGCGGTCTTGGCCAGCACGACGCCAAGTGCGGCGCCGGTGCCCTCGCCGAGACGCATGCCGAGATCGAGCAGCGGCGCCTTGCCCATGTGCTCGAGGACGCGGGCATGGGCGCCTTCAGCAGTGACATGGGCGAAGAGGCAGTGGTCGATGGCCTCGGGATTGACCGCGTGGGCGATGGCAGCGGCGGCGGTCGCCACGTAGCCGTCGATGATCACGGGCACCTTCTGGTGGCGCGCGGCAATCAACGCGCCAAGCATGGCGGCGACTTCGCGGCCGCCGAGACGGGCGAGGATGGCGAGGGGATGGTCGAGAGCGTCCTGGTGCAGCGCCAGCGCGAGATCGATGGCATCGATCTTGCGGGCGTAACCGGCATCATCGACACCGGTGCCGCGACCGGCCCAATCGGCGCCGGTGCCACCGTAGAGCGCGGCGAAGATGGCGGCGGCGATGGTGGTGTTGCCGATGCCCATTTCGCCGAGGCCGATGATATCGGGCTTACCGGCCACCGCTTCCATGCCATAGGCGATGGTGGCGGCGCACATCTGGTCGTCGAGCGCGGCTTCCTGGGTGATGTCGCCGGTGGGCAATTCGAGGGCGAGTTCGAAGACGCGCAGGTTGATTTCATGGAGGCCGCAGATCTGCGAAATGGCAGCGCCGCCATTGGTGAAATTGGCGACCATCTGGGCTGTCACATCCTGCGGAAAGGCGGAAACGCCCTGATCGGCAACGCCGTGATTGCCGGCGAAGATCGTGACCATGGGATTTTCGAGGCGCGGCGTCTGGCGATGCTGCCAACGGGCGAGAAATTCCACCAGTTCTTCGAGGCGCCCAAGCGAGCCTGCCGGCTTGGTCAATTCGGCATCGCGGCGACGCACGGCAGCGACGGCGGCCTCATCGCCATCGGGCACGGCGGTCAGCAGTTCCACGATGTCGGAAAAGGCGGGATTGAGCGCAGGCATGGGGCGAGTCCGGGATAGCCAAGAGGTGCGGACTTGTTGCTCAGAATGGCCCCAATTGCAATTGAGGCGCGGCCCGGCGAAGCTGCGGCACTGTGTCAGCGCCATATGGCCGGCGCAAAGTCTTGAAATCGTGACGTTCCGTCCCTTAATCGAAGGGGATTAGAGGTTGAGGAAAAGCAGAGACATGATCTTCATCGGCATTGCCCTGCTTGTTGCGGCCGGAATCGTCCTGATGATCTCGGCCGATGCCGGCAGCCTGATCGGTCTCACCCAGACGCAGACAGCGCAATTGGTGCCGCTCGTCATCATCCTCATCGTTTTTGCCGGCGGCGCTTTTGCGCGACGTCGGCAGGCGGCCGAATTGGTTGGTGCGCTGGTGCTCTGGGTCGGCATCTTTGCGGTGATCGGGGTTGGCTATGCCTATCGCGATGAACTGATGGGCGTGGTTGGCCGGGTGACCGGCGAATTGCGGCCCGGCGTTGCCGTCGTCGATGGCGAGCGCGGTACGGCCGTGTTCCGGCGCGGCTTTGGCGGGCACTTCGAGATCGCCGCCACGATCAACGGCCATACGACGCCGATGATCTTTGATACCGGCGCCAGCGCCGTGGTGCTGACGAGGGCCGATGCCGAGGCAGCGGGCGTCGATCTGTCGGAACTACGCTATGCGATCCCAGTTTCAACGGCCAATGGCACCGGCATGGCTGCGCGCACGCGGCTCAAGACCATTGAGGTCGGGGGCATTTCACGCCGCAACATCCCTGCCTTTGTGGCCGAAGACGGGGCACTCGAAACGAGCCTGCTGGGCATGACGTTTCTCGAAACACTGGGGCGCTACAGCGTGACGCAAAATTCGCTGGAGCTGCAGGACTGATCGGCCCGATGTATCATTTAGTGATACATGCCCTTGTCATATGTATCACTAAATGATACATATGACGCTTGAGGTTGGTGAGTGATTGTATCTGTCAAAGGCAGGTTTGCGGAGGACGTAGCAAAGGGAAAGGCCCCGCGTGGCTTTCCGGCTGACGTTCTGCGTTCGGCCCAGCGCAAATTGCTCATGATCGACAGCGCGCTCGAATTGCGAGACTTGCTCTCTCCACCCGGCAACCGGCTGGAACAGCTCAGGGGCAATCGAAAAGGGCAGCATTCGATCCGGATCAACGATCAGTGGCGGGTATGCTTCATCTGGAAAAGCGACGGCGCCCACGACGTTGAGATCACCGATTATCACTAGGCCGAGTTCGGCCGGAACGGAGTTCGTCAAATGCTAATTCAGATCGTGCCAGCGATCCATCCGGGCGAAATCCTGCGCGAGGAATATCTTGTCCCGCTCAACATGTCCGCGGGCGCTCTTGCGAAAAAGCTACGGGTTCCGCGCACGCGTATCGAACGGCTGGTCAAGGAAAGCCATCCGATCACCTCGGACACGGCCCTACGCCTTGCCAAATTCTTTGACACGACGCCGCAATATTGGCTGCAGATGCAGATGGCCTATGACCTGGCACAGGACGGCCCGGCGCTGGCGAGCGAAATCGAGCAAATCGAGGTGCTCGCCGCCTAGGCGTCAGCTGGCGACGGCTTCGGTGCGCTCTTCGACGACGGAGAGGGCGTGGAGGAGGACTTCCGGGCCGGCCTTGGGCTTGCAGGCATCGACGCTCAGGATCTGGCGGAACTGGCGGGCGCCGGGGCGGCCGTTGGCGAGGCCCAGCATGTGGCGGGCGATGTTGTTGAGCCGCGTGCCATCGCGCAATTGCGTTTCGGCATATTCGGCCATGGTCTGCATCACGTCGGGCAGGGTCAGTGTGGAAGGCTCTTCGCCAAAGAGGCGGTGATCGACTTCGGCCAGCATCATTGGATTGTGATAGGCGGCGCGGCCGACCATGACGCCATCCATGTGCTGGAGATGCTTGTCGATCTGCTCGAAAGTCTCGATGCCCCCATTGATCATCATCGGCAAAGGGGCGAGCCGCTGGCGCAGGCGATAGACGCGCGGGTAGTTGAGCGGCGGAATGGTGCGGTTTTCCTTGGGGCTCAGGCCCTGGAGCCAGGCTTTACGGGCGTGCACATAGAGCGCGGCGACGCCGGCTTCGGCCATCTTGTCGGCAAAGCGATCAAGGCTTTCCTCGATGTCCTGCTCGTCGATGCCGATGCGGCACTTTACCGTCACCGGCTTGTCGGTGGCCGAGCGCATGACGCGGACGCAGTCGGCGACGAGATCGGGCTCGGCCATGAGGCAGGCGCCGAACTTGCCAGATTGTACGCGGTCGGAGGGACAGCCGACGTTGAGATTGATCTCATCGTAGCCGTAGAGGTCGCCCTGGCGCGTCGCGGCGGCGAGATCGGCGGGATCGGAGCCGCCCAATTGCAGGGCGACGGGTTGTTCCGTTGGGTCGAAGCGCAGGTGACGGTCCACGTCGCCGTGGATGATGGCGCCGGTAGTAATCATTTCGGTGAACAGCAGGCCACGCTTGGTCAGCAGGCGATGCAGGTATCTGCAGTGCCTGTCGGTCCAATCGATCATCGGGGCAACGGAGAATTTTCTCGAGACCGCGAGTTTTTCTGCGTTTTCAGCCGAGTTTCGATTTTCCGCTTGTGTCATGTCGTGTCAGCAAATTTCCCGCTATTACAGCGATTTTCCCTGGTTGGCACGGCCCTGTCGTGCCCGTCGGCCGTCCTTCGGCACGAGGGGGTATAGCGCTCAAATCCTCAGGAAGAAAGGCGGGCAAATCGTCTGGTGTTGGACGCAAAGCTTTGGTCGACAGCGCGACGCGAAGCGATGCCGCGCCTCGGGTGTTGGCTTTCGCTGTGTAAAAGCCGAGCCCTTGCTGACTAGGATGCCTTGGCGATCACTTGCGAACCAGGGGGCCAGCGCTGCTCCTTGGCGAGCTTTATGGCCTTGTAGACATCCCCGACGACGAGGCACTTGTTGATCCCGGTGATCCAGTCGAGTGCGGTTGGAGAATCCATGAGAAGGCGTCTCGCGAGATCGAAATACTCGTCGTGATGGGCCGCCATGTCGCCGCCAAGATACATCTTCTGCAGCACCTGACGCAGGCGCGTGGGCGTATCGACGACGTCGCCGGGATCGATGGCAAACTCGGCGCGGAGGACCGGAGCGTCGCCGCTGATCAGCAGGGTGGACATGCCGCGCGCCAGTACTTCGATGCGCGAATTGCCGATGAGCACGCCTTCGCCCGGCTTCAGCGTCAGTTTGAGAGTCATCGGTTCTACCTAACGTAGTCGAGAAGGTTGATGCCCTGAATTTTCGCCAGGGTGGCGTATGCGGCCTGCAATTGGACTTCATAGGCCGTGAGCTTGACGGCTATCTCGGTGACATCGGCGTCGCGCACTTCCGACAGGCTGGTGCTGAGATGGGCCTGATACTCTTCCTCGCGCACCTGCGCTCGTTCGAGCGTTGCGGCATTGACCGAGAGCGTTCCCTGCACGCCCGCCGCGCCATCGATCGCCTCGACGATCAGGTCGAGCGCGGCATTGACGGTGTCGTCGGAGAGCACACCATTGGCGCCAGCAATGATCGAGAAGGCGCGAAACGCCTTTTCGAAGGCACTGTCGGAGGCAGCGACGCCATAGCTGACCGACTGCTCGGAGGAGACCTGAACCGCCGCGAGCGTGCTGTTGCCCTGATAGTAGGCGATGTTTGCCGCATCGGGGTCCGTCATCGAATAGGCGGCGAGGTCAACCGGAGCTGTGGTCGTGGCGCTGCCGCCGAAGAGGTACCGACCCTCATATTGGGTATTGAGCAGGGTCGCGAGTTCTTCGAGGTTGAGCCTCGCCGTGGTTGACAGCCCGGCCTTGGTTTCCGCGCTGGCATCGGTGCTTTTGATGGCGACGAGGGCCGAGCGAAAGCTGCTTAGAACGTCGTTGATCGTATCCATGGTGGAGTACATCACCTCGACGCGGCTGGTCGCTTCTTTCGCGGACGCAGAATAGGACTGCGAACGCGACAGCGACACTTCGAGGCTGATCAGGCTTCGGCTATCGGCGCCGTAGCCGCCAAGCGAAGTGGACACCTGACCAGTCGCCTGCTGCATCTGCATTTCGGCCATGCGGGCCTGCGTCTTCAGCGATGCGGCGAGCATCCGATCATTCATGGCGAAGGTTGCAACGCGCATGCTCATTGTCGGCCTCCCTATTTCACTGCGCTCAAGAGGGCATCGAACATATCGTTCAGCGCCTGCAGCAATTGCGCCGCGGTCGAATATTGCTGCGTCAGTTCGGTCACAAGGGCGGTCTCTTCGTCGACATTGACGCCGGTCTGCGAGGCAAAGGCACTGGCGAGGGTGTCGTAAGTATTCTGCTTGCTAGTCAGTGTCGTAGCGGCAGAATCTGCCCGGAGCGCCGCCCCCGAGGCGATGAGACCGGCATAGTCCACAAAGCTGGTCGCTTTGGCGCTGAGCGTTCCGGCCGCCGAAAAGGTCGTCTCGCCCAGCATTGCCGACTGCAGGTTGGACGCGATTGCGCTCGACACACTCACCGCCTTGGCGCCGATGGTTGGGCTATCATCGGTGCTGAGCACCGCCATGGACAGGGTGTCCGATTTTGCCTTGATATCGGAGCGGACGGCGATGTTGAGGGCACTCGTGCCGGTCATCAGGTCGTTGAAGCCGAAGTAGTCCGATACCCCCTGCCCGCTCACGCTGCTATCGATGTCGGCCAGCGCAATGCCATCGCCCGAGGTCGAAGCGATCGTCAGCTTGCCGCCGGCGTCGATGCCAGCGCTCATGCTGCCTGTGGCGTTGATCGCGGCAACGAAGTCGCTGACGGTCGCAAAGGTGGAGAGGTCGAAATCGCCGTAGGAAACGAGTGCGCCTTGATCGTCCACCGTGGCAATTCGCAGCGTGCCGGTGCCGGCGAAGGTATCGGTTGCGGCGACAGTGGTGGTGCTCGTCAGGGTGCCGGGCGCCGGTAGCATCGTGCCCTGGTTGTAGATGGCGTTGAGCCTGCCCATCAAGGCTGTCGCCAGTTCGTCGAGTTCGTCCTGCGCCAGCGGCAGGATTTCGTCGCGCTGGTCGATGAGGGCGCCCATGGTGCCCGAGGTCACGGTGCCGGTGATGTCCTGACCCTCGACGGTTATCGGGGAGAACACCGTACCGGTCGTGACAAAGCTGGATGCCTCATAGCTGAGCTTATGCACGGCACTATCGAGCAGCGCGACGCCGGAGCCCGTGTAGATTTTCATCTGACTGTCTGATGTCACATAGGACGAGACATTCATTTCCGACGCGATGGCCTGGAGAGCCGTATTACGTTGATCTTCGAGATCGACGGTCGACTCCCCACGCGCCTGGGCCATCCCGATCAGCATATTGAGCGCGTCGATGGTTTCAAGCTGCTGGTTGACCAGATTGACGCTGTCTTCGATGCCGCTATCGGCATTGGCCCGCAATTCCTGGATGCCCGACGAGGCGCTGCGCAGATCGCTGGCAAGGCTATCGAGCGCATCGACCACCAGCGCCCGCAGGGTCGTGCTCTCGGGCGTGCCGGCAAGTTGCGCCAGCGCAGTTTCGAGCGCGGTGACGCTATTGGCCAAAGTCGTGCTGGAATCGTCGCCGTCTACCGCGCCGAAAAGCGCCTGCAGCCGGTCGGCAAATGTGTCGTTGACCGTGGCGGCGCCCAGCGCGGTGAGCGCTGTTGCCATATCCTTGAGGAGATACTTGTCCACCGCGCTCGTGATCGCCGACACGGTGACACCAGCGCCGAGCCCACCCATTGATGTCATGGTCTGCACGCCCGTCTTCTGCGTGTAGCCAGCGGTGTCGGCATTGGCGATGTTGGCTGCGGCGATCGACAGTCTCACCTGGGTCGTGGTGAGTGCGCTGCTGGCTGTATTGCGAATGGCGGCGAAGGACATGCTGGTGTTCCTCTCTAGGCCAGAAGGCTTGATGGCATAGGGGCTGTGCGCGCCCGGCGGCCACTGGCGTCGTAGCTGCCTTCGCGAACAGTTTGCTCGCGAATGGCCCGCATGATCGCATCGACCCGCGAGCGGGTGGCGTCGATCCCCGAGCGCAGCCGAACCATGTTTTCCTTGATCACCTCGTCGAGCACTTCTGCTCGGGCCGTCAGTTGTTGGCGCAGGGCCGGCGTTGCCACGGCCAGATTGAATTGCCCCAGGCGCACCTGCCGCACCCAGCTGTCAAGCTCGGCGCCAAGCCGCGCTTTTTGTGCGGTCGAGCGCGACAGAGCGGAAGGCACGCCGGTTTCGAGCTCGCGATTTTCTGCGCCGATCAGCTCGATAAGCTCATCGACAAGATCGATCAGGGACCGCAGGCGCTCGTCGAATTCGGCGCGTTGAACACTCATTGTGGTTTCCTTCCAAGTCCGGCAGACGCCCGATAGGCCGCCTGCGCGCGACTGCCTTCCATCGACCCACGCAATTGACCGCCGATATCGTCCCGGACAGCGCGCAGGTCGGTCATGAGGTTTTCGAAATCGTCGATCAGGGTCAGGAGCCGTTCCGAAGCCTCCTGACCCGCATCGCCACTGCCGAATTCGCGTTCGGCAGTGGCCTTGAGCTGCGCGAGCCGGGTCATCAGCGACCTGTCCCGCTTTTCCGTCTCACTCATCGAACCGCGGAGATCAGCGTCTCGAACATGGAATTGGCCGCCGACATCACTTGCGCTGCGCCCGAATAGGCCTGCTGGGCCGCCATCATGCGCGAAAACTCGGTATTGGTGTCGGTGGTCGAAACTTCGAGCCGGCTGCCGAAGATCGTGCCTGCCCCGCCCTCACCCGCCGTGCGCAGCGTCGCCGTGCCGGAGGTTGAAGTCGAATAGTAGATCCCACCGTCGCTGGCCTGCAGGCCATTGGCATTGGTGAAGGTCGCCAGCGGTATCTTGTAGATCGCCCGGCTCATGCCGTTGTCGTAGACCGCATTGACCGTACCATCGTCGGTGATCTCGATGGCGCTCAGCGAGCCGAAGCCCACCCCGTTCTGCGCGCTCTGCAACTCGACCGCGGGGGTCGAGGCGCCGCTCGCATATTGGCTGAGGCCGGTCGACGTACCGGCCGTCCCCATGTTGAGCGAGATCGACGAGTCGGCGGCGCCGGTCGTCCAGCTTCCGACCGTCAGAACCGGCGGGTTCGGATTGGTACTGGCGAGGGTACCATCGGAATTGAAGGTGATGTCGATGGGTGCGCTGGTGACCGTACCGATGGTCGTCGCCGAATTGGACGCCAGAGTCGGATCTTCGAACGTCGCCGACCAGGTATTTTCGGCCGTCTTGGTCCAGGTCACCTTCATCGTCCCGGCCGTGCCGAGGCTGTCATAGACTTCCATGGAAGAGGAGAACGTCGCGCCCACTTCTGCTTCTGCCGGCAGATTGGCGATCATTGACATGGTCGATGTGGCCGAGGCGATCGTGGCGATCGCATCGGTGTCGATCGGCTTGAGCGTGCTGGTGCTGGCCGAACCCGTCACATTGCCGTCGGCATCGGTCGGCCACCCCATGAGGTAGTAGCCATTGTTGGTCAGATAGCCTTCGTCATCGACGCCGAACTCGCCATTGCGGGTATAGGCGATTTCCTTGGAGTCCGTGCCGGGGCTGACAACGAAAAATCCGCTGCCGCTGATGGCCATATTGGTCGAGGTCGTCGAGGTCGTCAGCAGGCCCTGCGCACCGACATTCTGCTTGGTCGCGACGGAAACGCCGCCCGTTGCGCTGCTCGCCGCCGAGGTGCCGCCGGAAAGTAGGCTCGAAAAGCTGGCGTCGATGGATTTGTAGCCGGTGGTAGAACTGTTCGCCAGATTGGTGGCGATCATGGAGAGCGCGGCGCTCTGCGAATTGAGGGCGGAAACCGCTGCGCCCAAGGCTGCCGAGAGGCTCATGAATCAGGCCCTCAGACGGTGATGTTGAGGGCAGAGGCGACGGACTGCAGCGTCGTGGCGATCTCGGTGAGTGTCGAAGAGGTAGAGGACTGCGCCTGATAGCTCGCATAGGAGACCATCTGGTTCAGCATCTGGTTGGAATCGGCGGGATCGAGCGGGTTCTGGTTCTGCAACTGCTCGACCAGGAGCTTCAGGAAATCATCGCTGTCCAGCGCCGAGGAAGACGAGGACACGGTCGAGGTCGTGGCGGTGCTCGACGCGGAAGAAATGGATGAAACGCTCATGGCGGACCCCAGGTGCGGCCGGCCACCTGCATTGCAGGCAGGGCCGACGCCGGATTTCAACAACAACGCCGCGGTGGCGTTATTATTGAAACGGACGGGGTTCCGGTTTCAGGCGGAGAATTTTGTCGAATAATTTACCATAACATCCTGTTAAACCTCGCTTAACGCAAGTTAACAAGATGTTACGAAATCACTATTGAGGCTGGCCCGGCGGAGGCGGCATATTGCCCCCCGGTCCACCGCCACCGCCCGGCGGCGGTCCCGGCGGCAGGAAGAAAACTTCCGCCAGGGCCTGTCGGTTTTCGGCAGAGAGCGCGATAATTGAATCGCGGATGATCGCCCATTGCTGCTCTTCGCTTGCGATGCGCTGCTGCGGTAGCTCAGCAATCAGGCGATTGAACTCCACCTCGTCGAAGGGATCATGGGTGACCACGTCGCGCAGCCTGGCAAAGGTGGCAGCGCGCCGTTCGAAGCCCCCCTTGATCACGACATCCACCTTGTCGAAGATTTCGCGGATGGCCTCGCGCTCTTCCGGGCTCGCCCGATCCGCATAGCGCATCATTTGCGGCATCGGCATGCCTGGCGGCTGGCGGAAGCTATTGCCCACCCACCAGCCAGCGAAGAACAGGTTGACCGCCAGCGAGACGATCAGGAGCGCGCGAAGTTTAGACATGCAGGAAAATCCAGGGGGAACGGCGCGTTAGTAGGCGAGGTCAGCGTAGATGCCGCTGACATAGAGCGAAGACCCATAATCCTCGCTCTGGCCCAGAAGCTGGCTGCCCGCAAGACCAATGGCGAAACAGGCGGTCAAGGCAAAGGCATAGCGGAAACGCGGTTGCGGGAAGAGGTCGGCCAATATAGCCCATAGCGAAGGGCGGGGTCGGACTGCCCTCGCCGGCTCCGGCATGGGCACCGGCGCTTCCGCCGCCATGGCGCGAAGCACGATACGGTCGGCAAGACCCGCCGGGGCTTTGGGCGTTGTCCTCATGGCGAAGGCCGCGGCGAGGCGCAGCTCGTCGTCGAGCAGTTGTCGTGCCTCGGCAGAATGGTCGAGCAGAAGACGTGCGGCACCGCGAAGATCGGCAGGCCAATCCTCGACATCTGGACCATGCTCGTCCAACGCCGCTTCGAATTCCTCGAGGTCCACTCTCGCTCCCGCTGTACGTTCCCACCGAGAGCCTTGCCATCATCAGACGTCCGGCATTCCGGCTACGTCTGCCCAGGCATTGCGCAGGCTTGTCAGCCCCTCGAGGATTTTGTCGTAGCGCTCGACGGCATCTGTTTTTCCAAATGCCGTATGCAGCGCAATCATATTGGTAATGTAGGTCTGCTTCAACGTGCTTGCGATATCAGCACCGTGTTCGGCGCGCAAATTACTTGAAAGCCCGCGCAGAATAAGAGAGGCGCGCGAAATATTGATGTAGGCGTCCTCCATGCGCCGGCTCACCGTATCAACCTGCGCCCGGCGGATGCGCCGCAGAACTTCATCGAACAATTTGACCACCGCCACCAGTGGATGGACCTGCGTGGCGCCCACGCGATAGGCGGCGATAGCGTTGCTGTGCGTCTGCGTCATGAAGAAGCGTTCCAGGTATCGAGAAGTGAAGCGAGATAGTCCTGCATGGCCTCCGCCGTGGCGATGGCTGCCTGATACTGGGCGTAGCGGGCCGTCAGATTGGTCCGATAGGTCTCGGCGCGATCCCGTATGGTGTCGCTGCGCGAGGTGAGGCTGTCGTTATAGTCTTCGAGGTCGCCGGTGAGGCTCGTCAGCGTGCCGCTCGAGCTGTTGGTCGCGCCATTGGCGATATTGTAGAGCTGCTCGGCAATGCCGGTGCTGAACGAGACATTGACCGATGCGCTGTTGCTCGAGGAATAGACGAAGGTGAAGCCTTCATAGGGCGAGCCGGTTGCCCCGATGATGCGCGTGCCCGAGATCGTGAACAGCCCGGATTGCCCGCCCACCGAAACGTCGGAAATACCGCCTGCGGCATCGACCGTAATATCGAGGGTGAAATCGGGCGGCACGCTGGAGCCACGAGCGAGCAGCTGGAGGTTTTTGTTGGACGCCGTCATCTGGAAGGCCAAGAGGCTCTTCACCGCCTCAAGGTCGGTCAGCAGCAGATTGTCGAGCACGTCTTCGTCGAGTTCGAGATAGTTATTTTCGTCAAACGTCACACCCAAAAGGGCAAGCGACTGGCTGTCGATCACCGAGGTCAGCGCCGTACCCACGGCAAGGTTGATGCTGCGCAGTGTCCCATCGCCAAAGAGCACAGATTCCGACGAACTGCTCGGCAGCGTCTGCTGGCTGACGGCGAATTCACGATAGGCGTTGTAGGCATCGAGCAACGCCACAATGCCGGATTTGACCGAGCTGACATCGGCGCCGACTTCGAGCGTGATGGACGTGTCCGTTGGCGTCGTCTGGTAGAGATAGAGCGTCGTCCCATCCAGCACGTCATCGATCTGGTTGCTCGAGCGGGTGATCTGGATGTCGTCGATCTCGATGATCGCCTGCTTGGCTTCCTGTAGCTCGTTGGCGAAAGCGCCGTCAGCGCCAAGGACGCCGAGTTCGCCAAAAACATCGTCGCCGGACACAACGGATGCCGCAATGGTCGTGCCGGTATCGACCCCGGAAAGCACCAGGCGGTAGTCGTTCGCAGTCACCTTGACGACGCTGGCCTGCACGCCGCTCGTGCCCTTGGCGAGGTTGATGGCCTCGGCGATTTCGATCAGCGACATGTTTTCGTCGACCTCGATCTCGACGGCGGTGCCGCCCTCGATGCCGAGAGAGATCACGCCGGAATATCCGAGGTCGGTGGTGTTCGAGCTGGTGGTGGCGCTCGCCACCTTATGGGACTGGGCCAATTGCAGGATTTCGAGCTTGTAGCTGCCCGTGTCGGCGCCGGCATCGACCGTGGCCGAGAGCGAGGAAGACGCATCGACGCTTCCATTGGCCGTGAGATAGGCCGAGCGGGCCAGGAAGGCGTCGACGGAGCCATAGGTGGAGCCCGAAGGCGAGCGCAGGGCCTGCGCTGCGGTCTGCATTGTCGAGAGCAGACTGCTCGCTGACTGGTAGGCCGCGATCTTGAGCTCGTTGTTGCTCACCTTCACGTCGATGGAATCGGCCTTGGCGAGCTTGGCGTTGACCGCCTCTTCGATCAGCCCGCTCCAGTCGATATCGGAGCCCGACGATGTGCTCGAAGTCGAGGATGTGCCGCTGCTGGTTGTCGCGGTTGATGTCGTCGACGCAGTCAGAAGCGACGTCGTGCTGCTCACGGTGCTCAATGGCTTGGCTCCCAGGCGCAAACAAAATCCGGGCGGGCCGTAAAGCCGGGCCGCCCGCGGCTGCGCGGGGGGAACTACTGCAGCAGCTTGAGCAGATCCTGCGGCATCTGGCTGGCCTGGGCCGCGGCGGCAACGGCCGCCTGGGTCTTCACCTTGGCCGAAGCGAGCTTGGCTGATTCAGAAGCAACGTCGGTATCGGTGATGGCCGAATTTGCGGCCTGCAGGTTTTCGATGCTGGTCGAGATGGAGTCCGAGCGGAAGCTGAAGCGCGATTCCAGTGCGCCGATGCTGGCGCGGGCCTTCGAGACGGTATCGATCGCGGCGTCGATGGCCGTCAGGGCCTCGTTGGCGCCGGTCTGCGAGCTGACCGAAAGGGTCGTGCCGGCTGTGGCGTCGGCGCCGTAGGTCGCAGTGGTGGTCAGGCCGAGATCGGCAGCGGTTGCGCCGGTGAAATTGTTGATCTCGATGAACGAGGTCGAACCGGTCGTTGTATTGGTGAAGTTCAGCTTGCCGTCGACCGCAGTGACCGCGACATCGGTGTTGCTGTCTGCCGCAAGCGCCTGGGTGATGGCGCCGGCAATGGCGTCCGCACTCCACTTGCCGTCGGCCGCAGCGCCGCCGTCATCGGCGAGCGTAACGGTCGTGCCGTTGACGTCGAAGGTGATGTCGCCGCCGCTGGCGTCGATGGTGGTGATGGCTGCGCCAACGATGTCTTCAGCCGAGGTCGCATTGGTGCCGCTGACGAGGCCGAGTGCCGTCGAGCTCAGGCTCTCGATCTTGAGGACAATGGTATCGCTCGCGCTCGAACCCACCATGACCGAGACGCCGGTCGCGTTGTACTGCGAGGATGTGCCGTCCAGAAGGCTTTCGCCATTGTAGCGGGTGCCGGTCGAGATGCCGTCGACTTCGTCGATGAGCTGCGAGAATTCAGCGTCGATATAGGCGCGTTCCGTGTCGGTCACGGTGCCCGAGGCGGACTGGGAGGCCAGTGCCTTCATGCGCTGCAGGATGTCGGAAATATTGGACGCGCCGCCATCGGCAGTCTGCAGCACAGAAATACCATGCGAGGCATTGGTGGCGGCCTGGCTCAGGGCGGTCACGTCGGAAGAGATGCGCGTGGAGATGGCGAGGCCTGCTGCGTCATCCGATGCCTGCGAGATGCGCGAACCGCTGGCGAGCTTGGAGAGCGACGAGGTTTGGTCCGCCGAATTGATGTTGAGGTAACGGACGGCCGAATTGGCAGCGATATTGGTCGAGATAACAGGCATCAGCCTAACTCCTGGCGTTGACTAGTTCAGCCCTTGATCCTGGGACTGGCAACACGGCAGTGCCGCGTCTGATGGTTCAACGGTGGGAGCGAACAAACTCTGGCGCACAAAAGGAGAAGAACCGGAGGTTTATGGTTAATCCTTGGTAAATGACTCCAGAATATCGAGCTCGGCGTTCCGTAAATACTTCCTTAACTGCTGACGACCGCGCTTGAGGAGGGATTCGACTGCAGAAACGGTTGTCTCCATCACTTCGGCAATCTCGGGGTTCGAGAGATTGTCGTGGTAGGAGAGGATGAGCGCGATCCGCTGGTGATCCGGCAGGCGCCCCATGGCGCGGTCGAGCAGGTCGCTGACCTCGCCGCGATGGATGGTTGTCACGGCATCTGGCCGCCCATCGGCGAGGTCCGGGGCGGCATCCATATCTTCGGTACGCGGGCGACGGCGCAGGTCGAGGCAACGATTGGTGACGACGCGATAGAGCCAGGTCGAAAACCGCGCCTTGCCCTCCTGCCAAGAGCCGCGGGTCGTCCAGACTTTCAAGAGCACGTCCTGCACGACGTCGTCGGCATCGGCCTGGTTGTTGAGGATGCGGAGCGCCAGTGCGAAGGCCCGGTCGACATGCCGCTCGACCAGCCGACGAAACGCAGACTCGTCGTGGCGCGCGATCAGCCGCAGGAGATGGTCATCTTCGTCCAAGGGGCGCTCGTAGGCTGAAGGGCGAGTTGCAGACGTGTCGTCGAAGCCGCGCGGCTTCGTCTTGGTCGGCGCTTGCGCTTCACTCCGTCCATCAACAGCCAGTAAAATCGTCATGTCCGCTTCCTGCGCTCCCCAAACCGGGTGTTAACGATGAAACGGACCAGGCCGCGAATTCAGGCGCAGAAAATTTCAGGAAGGTTATATTTTTCAATAGCTTGGGAGGAATTTCTTGCCATCGATCTAGGCAATTTTTGCCGCCTTCCGCGCTAAACCCTTTTGCCAAACCGCGTTTCTCCATCGAATCGCCCGGCAAAATTTGCCTGCTTATCTTTTTAAGCAGGAGAGCCAGGCAATCGAGTTACAAACGGTTCATGTTGGAACGAGCATGCGTTCTGGCCGGGGCCGGCACTGTGCATCGGCGCTGGGCGTTGTTTCGGCGCACGCGAAAGGGGCCGGAGGCCGCAAAGGCGACAGCTTGATATTATTTCTGCGCGTATCCCGAAGCCTCTAGGGCCCCGGGATAAGTTGATGAGCAACTAGCGCGGTACGGCTGAGATCAGCCGATCCAGACGTTGGTCATGCGGCGATTGTTGTTGGTCTGCGAATGCAGCAGGTAGTCGTGCACATCGTTCCGCGTGCCGAGGAAGCGGAAGGAATAGGCCACCGGATAGACCAGATACTGGCTGAGGATCATTTCTTCGAGCTCGTTGGCCATAGCTTTGCGCTTGGCCGGATCGAGTTCCTGACTCTGGGCGAGGAACAGCGCGTCAATTGCCGGGTCGGAAATCTGCGAGTAATTGCCACCCGCGCCCGAAACCACCTGATTGCCAAAGATGGCATCGGGGTCGTCGACGGCGATGCTGAGATTGCCGCCGTGGAGATCATAGGCCTTGGCCTTCTGGGTCTCGGAGTAGGTTGCGGCCTCCTGCGGGTCGAGATTGACCTTGATGCCGACCTTGGCAAGCTGGTCCTGCAGGAAAACCCCCCAGGGGCCGAAGCGATCGTCGCGACGCACCACAAGCCGCGTTTCGAACCCGTCTGGAAAGCCGGCTTCGGCGAGTAGCGCCTTGGCCTCGTCGATGGCGCCTGCCGCCTGTTCCGGGGCAAAGCCGGGGACGGCGTGCAGCGTTTCATCGGGAAGCGCCCAGGTGCCGCTTGGGGGCGACATGCCGCCAAGGACCGCATCGCCCTTGAACAGCACGGCAACCGCTGCAGTGCGGTCGATGGCGAGCGCGGCCGCCTTGCGCACTCGGACGTCGTCCCAGGGCTTTACGGCGAGATTGAAGTGGAGAGCGATAGCATTGAGGCTCGGGGCACTCTGCACCCTGGCTTCGGTGGCAAGATCGCGCTCGGCTTCATGGGCCAACGTTGCTTCCATGCCTTCAAAGACATTGAGCTGCCCGCTGCGGAAATAGGCCATGACGCTGGCCTGGTCGGGAATGATGTAGATGTTGATGGCATCGGCATAGGGGCGTTCGGCGTCGAAATAGTCGGGGTTGCGCACCAGTTCGATGCTGTTGCCACGGCTATAGTTCTGTAGCTTGAACGGGCCGGTGCCCACGACGACGTCCTTCATCTGGCCCTGTTCGAGCACGTGCTTGGGCAGCACCGAGAACCAGTTGGGGCAGAGGCTGGCAATGAGGCCGGGCGACGGACGGCTGAGCGTGAAGACCACGGTGTGGTCATCCGGGGCGTCGATGGCGGACACGGCTGACAGCGCCGATTTGCGGACGCTCACCAGGCCCTCCGGCGGATCGCGGGTGACATCGAAGGTATATTTGACGTCGGCCGAGGTCATCGGCGCGCCATCGTGGAATTTTACGCCCTGGCGCAGGTGGAACGTGATGGTCAGGCCGTCTTCACTGACTTCCCAGCTTTCGGCGAGATCGCCGATGATCGCATTGGGATCGAGCGGATCGTATTGCACGAGGCCATTGTAGCAGCCGCCGATCGAATCCAGCACGCGTGAGGTGGTGTTGGAGAGAAGATCGAAATTGGGCGGATCGCTCTCGATATTGTAGCTCAGTATGCCGCCCTTGCCCGGCGCGGGGGACTGCGCCCAGGCGGGCATGAGGCCGAGGCCCAGTGTGGCGGCGCTGGCGCCGAGGAACAGGCGACGGGTCAGTCTTGGCGACTTGGATTGGTCGGTCATCGAGGTCTCCTCCCAGGAGCAGTTTTATTGTTATGCAGCGTCGAGCAAGCCGACGGCGGTCAGGCGCGCATCGAGGCGGCTGTAGACGCGTCTGGCATTGCCTTCGAAGATCTTGTGCTTGTCGGCAGCGGAAAGGGGCAGAGCGTCTACATAGCGCTTGGTATCGTCGTAGTTGTGGCCGGTTTCCGGATCGATCCCCTTGACCGCACCGATCATCTCGGAGGCGAAGAGGATGTTGTCGACGGGGATGACACGGGCGAGCAGATCGACGCCCGGCTGGTGATAGACGCAGGTATCGAAATAGATGTTCTTGAGCAGGTGCTCGGTGAGGAGCGGCTTTTTCATGTTCTGCGCAAGTCCACGATAACGGCCCCAGTGGTAGGGCACGGCGCCGCCGCCATGGGGCAGGATCAGCTTCAGCGTCGGGAAATCCTTGAAGAGGTCGCCTTCGAGCAGTTGCATGAAGGCTGTGGTATCGCCGTTGAGGTAGTGCGCGCCGACGGCATGGAAATTCTCGTTGCAGGAGCGCGAGACGTGGACCATGGCGGGCACGTCGAGTTCGACGAGCTTTTCATAGAGCGGGTACCAACTGCGATCGGTCAGCGGCTTGCCGTGCCAATGGCCCCCCGAGGGATCGGGATTGAGATTGCAGCCGACAAAACCCAGCTCAGTGACGCAGCGCTCGAGTTCGCGGGCGGCAAAGACCGGTTCGACGCCTTCGAGTTGCGGGAGCTGGCAGACGCCGACGAAATTGTGCGGGAACATCTCGGCGACCCGATGGATCAGGTCGTTGCAGACTTGGGCCCAGCGCTCGTTCAATGCGGCGGTGCCGGCGTGATGGGCCATGCCGCCGCCGCGCGGGGAAAACAAGGCGAGGTCAATGCCAACCGCGCGCTGCTGGCGGAGCTGCCCATTTTCAATGGCATCGCGCAATTGATCGTCGGAGACTTCGAGGTGTTTCGGCGCCTTGCGCAGCGGATCGGCAAGGCTCGCCATCTGGCGGTCCCGAAACAGTTCGATGGATGCCGGCCCGGTAGTGAAATGGCCGTGACAGTCGATGATCATCCGCAGGTCCTCCAGCATATGGCGTGTGACACGCTCTTGAGCTGTTGCCATCTTTAGGACGACGACCTATCGATTCAAGCGAGATTATTTCGCTCCAAACGATCGCTAAAATGCATATTAGGCGCGGAGCGAACGCATCGATGGCGAGCGAGCGAAAACGAGCGCGGCGGCAAGTACCATGATGGCGCCAGAGATGGCCAGCGACCATTGCGGGCCGATGACGGCCGAAAGAGTTGCGACAAAGGCGGTGCCAAAAGACACCAGCGAGCGATTGAGAAACAGGACGCTGAGCACCCTGCCCCGGACGTGATCGGGCACGACGAGCTGCAATATGGTGTTGTTGCAGGCGCCATAGGCGATCTGCATGGCGCCGACGCCGAGAAGGATGAACGGGGCCAAAGGCGCGACCGGGTTGAGCGAAAAACAGATCAACAGCGTTCCATAGCCGGCCAGCAAAGCGAGCATGGTGAGGCCACGTCGGGCCATATCGGCGAAGGTTGAAACCATCAGGGCGCCGAGCATGGAGCCCGTGGCCGCCGAGGCGATCAGGAGCCCAAGACCATCGGGGCCGATCTTGAACACATCAATGGCAAAGACCGCGAGCATGGTGATGTAGGGCTGGCCGAAGAACATCGGGATCAGGGCCACCAGCACGAGGATGCGGATGGTGGTGTGGTCGCGAATGAAGGCAAAGCCGTCGACGATATTGCGGCCAAGGCTGCCCGAGCGCTCGCGCACCTGCGGCGGAATATGCATGGCTGCAAGGCAGGCGAGGACGCCGACAAAACTCAGCGCGTTGATGAAAAAGCACGCGGCCAGGCCGACACTGGCAATGAGGAGCCCGGCAATCAGCGGACCCAAGACTTTGGTCAGGTTGATCGTCATGGAATTGAGCGCGATGGCCCGCGCTAGGTCGTCGCGCGGCACGATCTCGGAGATCAGCGAATGCCGGGCCGGCAGGTTGAAGGCGACGATGGTGCCGCGCGCCGTCGCCACCGCGGCTATGGCCCAGAGCGACGCGGTGCCGCTATAGACCATGGCGGCGAGGATTAGTGCCACGATCATGGCCGCGGTTTGGGTACCGAGCATCAGCCGGCGCCGTTCGAACCGATCGGCAGCGGCGCCACCGATCAGCGTGAACACCAGGATCGGCAGGCCACGACAGAGATTGACGAGGCCCAAGGCGGCTGGCGAGCCGGTGGTTTCGAGCACCAGCCAGTTCAGCGCCAGTTGATCGATCCAATCTCCGGTGTTGGAGATCAGCGACCCGGTCCAGAGCAGCCGGAAATTGCGGTGCCGCAGGACCAAGCAGGGCTTTAGGAGACGACTTCCTGGAAACGAGGGTTGGTCCAAGATCTGCTTTCCGGGAAGTTGTCGCGCTCAGCCTTCGCGCTGGTGGGGATCCAAGAGGTCTCGCAGGGCATCGCCCAGGAAGTTGAAGCCGAAGACCACGAGGGTGATGGCGAGACCCGGCGCAATGGCGAGCCAGGGCGCTTCCATCATGTAACGCTGCGTCTTGCCGCTCGGCATGGCACCCCAAGAGGGTTCGGGCGGCGGGGTGCCGAGGCCGAGAAAGCTCAGCGACGCTTCGGACAGAATTGCAGCGCCGAGGCCGGCCGTTGCGAGGATGATGAACGGGGCAAGGCAATTGGGCAGGATGTGGAACAAGACGATGCGCACGTCGCCAAGGCCCATATTGCGCGCGGCGAGGATATAGGGACGTTCGCGCACTGAGAGCGTGGTCGAGCGAACGACGCGGCAGGCGCTGGGCAGCTTTACGACCGCCAAGGCGATGATGACGTTCTGGATGCTGGGCCCAAGCGCCGCAACCATGGCAAGCGCCAGGATGAGCGTCGGGAAAGCCATCAGCGTGTCCATGACGCGCTGGATGACATAGTCGACCGTGCCGCCGAAATAGCCGCTGACAAGACCGAGAAGCGCGCCCGAACTGCTGCCGATGCCGACAGCCATGAGACCCACGAAGATGGAAACACGCGAGCCCCAGATGATGCGGCTCATGATATCGCGGCCGAATTCGTCTGTGCCCATCCAGTTGCGCCAGCTTGGCGCCGCAAGGAGATTGTTGGAGTCGATCAGGAACGGGTCATAGGGCGCCAGCCACGGCGCAAACAGCGCGACGACGACGAAGACCAGGATGATGAGCGCGCCGATGGCGCCCAGAGGCTTGCGACGAGCGGCGTGACGCAGCTTGGTCCAGATCGAGCGCTGCGCATTCTGTTTGGCGGCAGGCAGGTCATTGACGGAAATTGCCATGGTACGAGCCTCCTACTCGTAGCGGATGCGCGGGTCGAACACGCCATAGAGGATGTCGACGATGAGATTGAGCACCACGTAGAGCACGCCCATCAGCAGGATGATGGTCTGCACGACCGGGTAGTCGCGATGGTAGATGGCATCGACGAGATAGCGGCCGATACCGGGCAGAGTGAAGATCGTTTCCATGACGACAGTGCCGCCAAGGAGGCCGCCCAGTTCGATGGCGCCGAGCGTCAGGACCGGAAGCACCGCATTGCGCAGGGCATGGGCACCGAGCACAGCGCGCGGCTTCAGGCCCTTGGCGCGGGCGGTGCGGACATAGTCCTCGCGCAGCACTTCGAGCATGGTGGACCGCGTCATGCGGGAGATGAGCGCCGCATTGCCGAAGCCAAGCACCAGAGCCGGCCAGATCAACTGCTGGAGATTGATCCATGGATTGCGGGTGAATGGCATGTAGCCGAGCGGCGGGGTCCAATGGAACCACAGGGTCAGGAACAGGATGACCATGGTGCCGAGCCAGAAGCTAGGAACGGCCAGGCCTGCAATGGAGATGGAGCGGAACAGATAGTCGATCCAGCTATCCTGGCGCACGGCGGAATAGACGCCGATGGGTATGGCGATGAGCATGGATATGGCGAGGGCCAGAAAGGCCAGTTCCATGGTGAGGGGAACGCGTTCGCCGATTTCAACGAAGACCGGTCGACCGCTCCAGAGCGAATTGCCGGCATCGAGCCGCACAAGTCCCCAGATCCAGTCGAAATATTGAATCCAGAGGGGCTTATTGAGCCCGAGCTGCATGCGCAGAGCCTCGACTGCCTCGGCGCTGACGCCACTGCCGCCTTCTTCGTCGCCGCCAAGGATCATTGCCGCGACGTCACCCGGCAGGAGCCGCATGATGAGAAAAACGACGATCGAGATGCCGAACAGTATCGGGATCAACCCGATAAGCCGTCGTCCGATATATCCGAGCATCTAAATCTCCTCCTTACCCCCAGCACTTCGGCGCTGGTGGTCCTACGGCCGTTGTTCAGCCAGATGAGCCAAGCCTCCCAGGCGGCACATTCCCTCCAGAATGTACCGTGGAGCTCAGGCTTTCGACAGCCTTGCGGCCTTGTGAC
>NZ_JBEVLL010000196.1:0-3328 GCF_040509215.1 Devosia sp. | reverse complement strand
AATTTGCCGGTGCCATCAACCGCGTGCCGGCTGAACATGATAGCCGCTCCAACATGCATGTGGGTGGCCGCGCCGAGCCGACCGAACTGACGGCGCGCGAGAAGGAAATCTGCGAGCGCATCGGCCCGGCGCTCCGCGAACGCGGCTTCCTCCTCGTCGGCATCGACGTCATCGGCGACTACATGACCGAGATCAACGTCACGTCACCAACCGGCATCCGCGAAGTCAAGAAATTCGGCGGCGCCGATATCGCCAGCCTGTTGTGGGATGCGATCGAGCGCAAGCGCGCGTAAGGTGGGAGTGGCCGGATGGGCGGCGACGTCTGACGTCCCCGTCCACGCATTGCCGGCAACGCCAGCTATTGTAAGCGCGGCGGCCCCACTCTCTACCGTCATCCTCGGGCTCGTCCCGAGGATCTGCTAAGCAACCAACTTGCTCGACGTGAGTGGATAGCTTGCACCATGGTGGCTGCAAGCGAGACCCATCTGCACCCTTGTATCCGTGGAGACGTGCTTAGATCCTCGGGACGAGTGTAAAGCCCGGAGACATCCCTGACAGGTGTTCGGAGACATGCCTGACACTCACGGCGGGTTCGCGAGGTCGATTTTGGCGACCTTGGTTGCGCCGAAGAAGACGCCGTATAGGCCGTCGCGGTCGAGGGGACGGATGGCGAGGCATTCTCCCTTGAAGGCGCCGGGCACGCGCCATGCCTGGCCCTTGAAGACGATGTAGCCCTTGGTCGTGCTGATGCGCCGGACGATCTCGCCGCTGTCGTAGACGGGCTCCGGCAGGCGCTTGGGAAAAGGTCTCGGCGAAGGGCTGTAGCGACTGGCCGGAACCGCCATGCCGATCGCCTCGTGCGGGCGGTGGTGATTGTAGATCTCGCGCCAACGATCAAAGGCCTTTTGCGCCTGAGGCTGACCGGAGAGTGCCGCGAAGTTCAGTACCTCGGCCTTGAGGCTGCGGTGGAAGCGCTCGTTCTTGCCGCGCCCCTGCGGGTGATAGGGCCTTGCATGGATGAGGTCGATGCCGAGCTTGAGCAGCCAGACGCGCAGCCGCGTCCACTGGTTGGGAACACCGGTGCCCCACGGATTGCCGTTATCGGTATAGATGGCCATGGGCAGGCCGTAGCGGCGCAGGATGGGCTCCATGCGGCCGCGAACGGTCGGCATCTGCTGGTCGAGGCAGGCCTCGATGGCGATGGCAAAGCGGGAATGGTCGTCGATGATGGTGAGCGGATGGCACCAACCGCCCGAGGTCAGCCTGATCTGGCCCTTGAAGTCCATCTGCCAAAGCAGGTTGGGCGCCTCGCGTTCGAAGCGGCCGGGGGCTAGGTGATACCTCGTGTGCGGGCCGATCCTGTCGTGGCGGGCAAGGATCGCATGCACGGTCGAGGCGCAGGGTGGTTCGATGCCGAGATCGAGCAACCGCCTTGCGATCTTGCGTGCGCCCCAGGCTGGGTGTTCGTCGCGGACCGAAAGCACCGAGCGCTCGAGATCGACAGTGGTACGCCGCGGGCTTGCATGCGGCCGCCGCGACCGGTCCCCCACCGTCTCGCCGGCGGCAAACCGCTTCAGCCAGACATAGCCTGTCTGGCGGCTGATGCCGAAGCGCTCGCAAAGAGCCGACACATTCGCCCCCTCAAGCCCCGCCAGCCGACAGAATTCCAAACGCTCGTCCACAACCGACCTCGCCCGCCAAGCCATCGAAACCTCCCGGATTGCAATCCGAAAAGTGTCAGGCATGTCTCCGAACATCTGTCAGGTATGTATCAAGGCTGTACAACAAGCCTGAGGATGTCGCCGAGAACGCTTTTATGTCATAAATTCAATATGTTAACGGATGGCGCCACGCACTCCACCGTCATCCTCGGGCTCGTCCCGAGGATCTAAGCACGGTCCCGTTTGCTCGACGTGAGTGGACACTTGGCACCACACGCCCTTTGCTCTAAAGCCCTTCCAACAGAATTGGAAAAGGCAGCGCAATGGGCTTCTCGATCACCACCTGGAACATCAATTCGGTCCGGCTGCGCATGCCGATCGTCGAGCAGCTCTTCCTCAAGCATCGCCCCGATATCATCTGCCTGCAGGAAACCAAGGTGCCGAATGAGCTGTTCCCGTTGGCGCCCTTGAAGGCCATGGGCTACGAGCATGTGATCATCCATGGCCAGAAGGGCTATCATGGGGTGGCGATCGCATCGCGGTTTCCTCTGGTCGAGGATCACAGCACCGATTATTGCAAGGTCGGCGATGCCCGGCATATTTCGGCGGTGTTCGAGCGCGGCGGCAAGCGCATCCGCATCCATAATTTCTATGTGCCAGCCGGTGGCGACGAGCCGGATCGGGCGATCAATCCGAAGTTCGGCCACAAACTCGATTTCATCGAGGAGATGAAGCTCCTGAAGGCCGATGGCGAGGCCAATACTTCGGCGATCCTGGTGGGCGATCTCAATATCGCGCCGCTGGAGCACGACGTCTGGTCGCACAAGCAGCTCCTGAAGATCGTCAGCCACACGCCCGTCGAGACCGAGGGCCTGCTTGAGGTGATGAAGCGCGGCCAGTGGCTCGACCTGATGCGCCAGAATGTGCCGGACACGCAGAAGCTCTATACGTGGTGGAGCTATAGGGCCAAGGATTGGGAAGCGGCGGATCGTGGCCGGCGTCTCGACCATATCTGGTCATCACGCGATCTCGGACCGCATCTGCAGCGCATCGAGATTCTGAAAGAGGCGCGCGGCTGGGATCGGCCGTCCGACCACGTGCCGGTAACGGCGCATTTCGATCTTTAAACGTAGGCAGGCGCCTCAGGCGAAGCGGTGAAGCTCGGCGGCGGCCTTTGCCGCCAATGCCGCGATATTGTCGCGGATGCGCTGCTGGATCAGCAAAGCCGCATCCGGATATTCCTCGATCAGCCGGTGAAACAGCGCGCGGGTAATGCGGATGATCGCCGTGTCCTCGCGGGCGATCGCCGTGAACTTGCGCTCGACGAGCGTGACCAGCGCAAGCTCCGACAAAAGCGTGCCGGACCCGACAACCGCCTGAACTTCAGGCTTGTTGTCGCGTCCGGTCTGGCTCAGTTCGACGCTGCCGCTGACGATGACGTAGGCGCTGTCGGCGGGAGAGCTTTCGCGAAAAAGCATCTGCCCGTTCGAAATCACGCGCCGATCCGCGCCGAAGGCGATCAGCCTCAGCTGATCCTCCGACATTCCGTTGAAAAGCGGAAGCTGCGCGAGCAGCTGGATATCGTCATTCAGCGCCATGATTACGGAACGATCTTGTAGCCGCCGTTTTCCGTGACCAGGATTTCGGCATTCGACGGATCGCGCTCG
>NZ_JBEVLL010000195.1:0-3516 GCF_040509215.1 Devosia sp. | reverse complement strand
GGCGCTGAACGCTTCTCCGGGCTCTTGTTTCGTCGCGCAGCGGTGTTCCGGCTGCGCCCTTGCGAAGGACTGACTGATGGGTGTTCTCGCCTACGTCGCCAAGCGGTTCGGCCTCTATCTCGCCGTGCTGTTTATCGGGCTGACTATTACCTTCATGCTGCCCCGCCTCATGCCGATCAATCCGGTGGATGGCTATATCGGGCAGATCCAGAGCCGCGCCAATGGCACGCTTACCCCCGAGGCCATTGCAGAAATGCGGGCCAATCTTGAAGTGCTCTATGGCCTCAAGGGCGACATCCTCACCCAGTATTTTTCCTATCTGAAGCGCGTCGTCATCGACTTCGATTTCGGTCCGTCCTTCACCTATTACCCGACCGAAGTCTCGACCATGATCCTGACGGCGCTACCCTGGACGCTGGGGCTGCTGCTGACCTCGACGATGATTGCCTGGCTCCTGGGCAATATGGTGGGGCTCGTTGCCGGCTACTTCCACAAGAAGAAGGCCGCCTCGGTGCTCGAATTCGTCGGGATCCTCCTCTACCCGATCCCCTATTACATTCTCGCGGTCACGGTGCTGCTGCTGCTGGCCTATATCTTCCCGATCTTTCCGCTCTCCCCGACCTTCCCGGTGGGCGAGATGACCTGGCCCAAGGTGGGGATGATCCTCTACAATTCGCTCCTGCCGGCCATCACGCTGGTTCTGGCGGGCTTTGGCTGGAACATCCTCTCGATGAAGGCCCTGGCGGTCGCGACCACCGAAGAGCCCTATGTCACCTATGCGCGGCTCAAGGGCACCTCGAACTGGACGCGCATGACGCGCTATGTGTTCCGCAATGCGCTCTTGCCGCAGGTGACGGCCCTGGCCCTGTCGCTGGGCATGATCTTTAACGGCGCGCTGCTCACCGAGATCATCTTCTCCTATCCCGGCATCGGGTTGATCATGCGCACCGCCGCGACGGGTGGCGACTACAACGTGCTCTACGGCGCCATCACGCTCTCGATCCTGGCTGTCGCCACTGCCGGCCTTGTCATCGACCTCATCTATCCTCTCCTCGACCCGCGGATCCGCACGAAATGAGCATGGACATCAACAATGCCGATCCCGTGGCGCTGGTTGTTGCGCCGCCTGTCGTCGGTAAGCCCGGACGCCGCAAAGGCGGACTGCTCTGGCTTCTCAATGGCCGCCTCGCGGTCGGTCTCGTCATCCTGATCGTCATGGGGCTAGGCAGTTTCATCCTGCCCTACTTCGCGCCGGCCGATCCGTCGGTGCAGGCCACTTACATGCGCAACCTGCCCATGTCGGGCGTCCATTGGCTCGGCACCAATGCGCTGGGGCAGGACATTTTCTGGTTCCTGGTCTTTGCCATCAAGAACTCGCTGATGCTCGGCATTCTGGTTGCGGTGGGCGTGACGATCGTTGCGACCATTGTCGGGCTGAGCGCCGGCTATATCGGCGGCGCATTCGAGCGCATCGTCATGCTGTTCGTCGATACGTTCATCACCATTCCGCTCCTGCCGATCCTGATCATTCTGGGCGCGCTGATCCGGGGAAACACCTCGTTCTTCACCGTTGGCTTGATCATCATCATCTTTGGCTGGGCCTGGGACGCACGCACCGTTCGCGCCATGGCGCTCACCTTGCGGGAGCGCGAATTCATCAACATGGCGCGGTTCTCGGGGGCCAATACCGTCGACATCCTCGCCAAGGAAATCTTCCCCTACGTGTCGGCCTATATCCTCGTTGGCTTCATCAATACCGTGCTCTTCGCCATCAATACCGAAGCGACCCTGGCCGTGATCGGCCTCTCCAAGGTCGAGGTGCCGACGCTTGGCTCCATTATCTTCTGGGCCCTCAACTACAACGCCCTCTTCACCGGGCAATATCCCTGGATCGTGGCGCCAATCGTCGCGACCGTTACCCTCTTCCTCGGGCTGTTCCTGACTTCCACCGGGTTCAACCAGGCCTTTGCCAGCAAGCGTGGTGTGTCATGATCCGGCTCAACGATCTCAAGATCAGCTATCGCATCAGCGGCCGGACCATCGACGCCGTCGACGGGGTGACCCTCACCATTCCGGACAATTGCGTCGTCGGCATTGCAGGGGAGTCAGGCTCGGGCAAATCGACGCTAATGAAGGCGATCTATGGCGATATCCAGTCGCCCATGTATCTCTCGCGCGGCAGCATCGACTACGGCTTGACGGGGGCGGACGGAAAGCCGGTGACGGCGGAGAACGTACGCAAAGAATGGTTCAAGACCATTTCCTACATCCCGCAATCCTCGATGAACTCGCTCAATCCGGTGATCCGCATCCGTGAGCAGTTCATCGATTTTCCTGGCACGGACAGCGACAAGAAGCGGGTGCTTGAAAGGGCACGGGCTTACATCGGCAAATTGGGCCTGCCGCCGGAGGCGATGGATTCTTATCCGCACCAGCTTTCGGGTGGCATGCGGCAGCGCATGATGATCGCGCTCGCCACCTTCTTCCAGCCCGAGCTGATCATCGCCGACGAGCCGACCACGGCGCTCGACGTGGTGGTGCAGAAGGACATTCTGATGCTCCTCATGGAGCTGCAGGAGGAGATGGGCAATACCATCCTCGTCGTCTCGCACGACATGGGCGTCCACTATCAGGTCACCCACAAGATGCTGATCATGTATGCCGGGCGCGTCGTCGAATATGGCGATACCGACAGCGTGTTTGCCGACCCGCAGCACGCCTACACCAAGATGCTGATCGACTCCCTGCCCACCATTGGCGACGACAGCATGCGCGGCGTGATCGCCAGCCAGGCCGGAGCCGGCGGCGATCGCGCCTTCAGGGTCGAGCCCCATCTCATCGAGGTAAAGCCGGGCCATTTCGTCGCCCAGCCGGCGCGCGAGAAAGCGGGAGTTTTGGCATGACCTTCATTCTCAAGACCGAGGGCCTCAACAAGACCTACCGGCTTGGCGGCATCGTGCGCGCCAAGCAGATCCAGGCGCTCAACGACGTCAACATCACCGTCGAAAGCGACAAGCCGGTGGTGATTGCCATTGTCGGGGAATCGGGCAGCGGCAAGACGACCTTGGCCAAGACGCTGCTGCGGCTGGAAACGCCGACGAGCGGGCGAGCGATCGTCTATGATGAGGTCGTGGCAGGCCAGGGCGCCATCCCTTCCAAGAAGGATTTTTTGGGGCTGGTGCAGCCGATCTTCCAAAATCCCTTTGAGGCGTTCAGCCGCTATCGACCGGTCGACGTCTATCTCGAAGAGACGGCGCGGCGGGTGGCGGGCATGGATGGGCCGCAGGCCGAGGCCGCGGTGGAAGCGGCGCTCAAAAGCGTGGGTCTCAACTATGAAGAGGTGCGCGGCAAATACACGGCCCAGTTTTCGGGCGGTGAACTGCAGCGCATTTCGGTGGCGCGGGCGCTGATCCCGGACCCCAAACTGATCGTCGCCGACGAGCCGGTTTCGATGATCGACGCCTCGCGCCGCATGATCATCATCAACCTCTTCAAGCGGCTGCGCGACGAGGCGGG
>NZ_JBEVLL010000194.1:0-4629 GCF_040509215.1 Devosia sp. | reverse complement strand
AGACGGACCGCGGCCTGTTTGATGACCTCGTCGCCCACGGCATGGCCAAGCGTGTCGTTGACCGCCTTGAAGTGGTCGAGGTCGATATAGAGCACGGCGGCCATCTCGCCCCGCTTCAACCCCGCCTCGGTGCGTGCCATTTCCTCGAGGAATTCCGCACGATTGGGCAGGTCGGTCAGCGCATCGTGGCGGGCAAGATGGTGGATGCGCGCCTCGTTTTGCCGCTGCTCGGTAATGTCCTCGTGCGTCGACACCCAGCCGCCATCCTTCATCGGATGGTGCTGCATCAGGATGATACGGCCGTTGAGCTCGTGAATGTTCTTGCCATATTCACGCTTGGCGATGACCGCACGGCGCCAGACGATATAGTCCTCGCGTGCTCCGCCCGCGCTCATGCCTTCGTCGAACAGATGCCCCAGAATGTCTTCGAGCTGGGCGCCGGGCCGCACGAAGTTTTCCGGCAGATTGTAGATGCGGGCATAGGGCTCGTTGCAGATGACGAGACGGCCCTTGGCGTCCATCATGCAAAGGCCGATGGAAATATTGTTCACGGCCGCGTCGAGCCGGATATTCTGGCGCTCCAGCTCGAGCTTGCGCTTCTGCACCGTCTCGGACATCTGGATTTCGTCGGTGACGTCTTCATGGGTCACTACCCAGCCGAGCTTGTCGGAATAGACATGGGCGGTTTCAACAATGCGCCCGCCATAGACCACTTCCTGGCTTTTGGTGCGCATGCCGCCGCGATTAGAGAGCAGATCGCTCGTATAGGTCTCGTAGAAGGCGTCGGGGCTCTGGCCGGGGTGGTTGCCGAGCCTGTGCGAGAGGTGAACCACCTCTTCGAGCGTCATGCCCTTCTTTATCGCGTCTTCGGAAAAGCCATAGAACTCGCGATAGTTCTTGTTCCACATGACCAGCCGGAACTGCGGCGACCAGACACAAAAACCATAGGGGATGTTTTCCAGCGCTGCATCAAGCAGCAGCGCTTCAGCGACGTCGGTCGTGCCAGCGTCCAGTTCCCCCATAAGCCCCTCAGTGTCATTGCCTTCATGACGCTTTGGTGAAGCTAAAGGCCGCGGCTTAACGCAGACTTAAATCGATGACACGAATGAATTCGTAGCCCGGAGGGCAAGAGTACCAGGAACCGGCGGATTGGCCAGCAGCGCCGCGATCTGAGCGACGCCGGCTTCGGGCGCCAGGCAACCCATGTCGAGCCGCAGGTCATAGGTCTTGTCGCGGTGCACGCCCTCCTGCCAGCGAAGGACGGGCGGGGGTGGTGTGTCCCCGGTCGCGTAAAAACCGCCCTGCGGGTCAGCATTGCGGCGGCGCATGATCTCGTCAATGTCGCAGTCTATGCCGACCAACAGCGCGTGGATCGGACCCAGCGTGGTTGCGGCACGATCGAGAATGCCGAGCGGGGTTGAATAATCCTCGTGCATGCCGAGATCGGCGACAACGTCGAAACCGGCTTCGGCCTGAAGGCGTATGGTGGCAAAGAGGAGATCGTACAGTTTTGCCACCTCTGGTTCGAGATCGGGCCGCTCGCCACCGGGACGGAGGCCGATGCCAGGCATGAGGGCAGGCGGCAGTGTCGCCATGAAACTGTCGACGCCGGTATTGAGCCAGTTGCCGGCAATGCTCGATTGGATCGCCCGCGCAAGACTCGATTTACCCGAGCGCGGAGCGCCGTTGAGAATGACGACGCGCCCAATGCGCGACGCGTCGCTGGAAGCCATTTAGCTGTTCGCTCGCTTTTTCGAGGTTACGATTCCCACGGGGTAGGGCGGAGCGTGCAGAGCGTCAAGACCGACGTGCCGATGGAGACGATCAAGCGCAGTTTCGAGCTGCTGCTGGGTTGAAGCCTGTTCAGCGCGTGCGCTTAGTGCGATACCGGTCCAACACTCCGCTGCCTCAAGGCTAAACACGCCATGTCCGCCTTCATTCCTGACCTGCCCGTTATCTTGGCTTTTGCGCTGGCGACCGTGATTCTTGCCATCACGCCAGGTCCAGATATGGCGCTGCAATTGAGCCGCGCCATCAATTATGGCCGCGCTCACGGCGTTGCTGCGATGTTCGGAGCCATGGCCGGGATTCTGGTGCATACGACGCTGGTGGCCTTTGGCATTTCGGTGCTGATCATTGCGGCGCCGCCACTGTTTCTGGCGCTGAAGATTGTTGGTGCGCTTTATCTGCTGTGGCTGGCATATCAGGCAATCGTGCATGGCGGTGGGCTGCGGATCGCGGAAGCCGCCAAGAAGCCGCCGACCGTGCGGCAGAGTTTTGCTACCGGGCTTGGTATCAACCTCCTAAATCCCAAGGTTGTCCTGTTCTTCGTGACTTTCCTGCCGCAATTCGTCGATGCGCATGATCCCGGCGCGACGTCAAAGCTGTTCTTTCTTGGCTTTGAATTCGTGCTGCTGTCGATTCCGCTTGGGCTCGTCACCGTACTCGCGGCCGATTGGCTGGCGGCGGCATTCAAGCGCAGCAAATGGGTGGAACGCATCCTCAATTGGAGCTTTGCGGCCATTTTCACGGCCTTTGCCGCCACTATTCTCACGGCACAGGCGCGCCACTGATGAACTATCGTCACGTCTTCCATGCGGGCAACTTTGCCGACGTGGTCAAGCACACCATTCTCACCCGCATTCTGGCTTACCTGATGCGCAAGGACGCGCCGTTTCGCGTCATCGATACCCATGCCGGTGTCGGGCTCTATGATCTCAAGGGCGCGGCGGCGGAAAAGACCGGCGAATGGGTCGATGGCATTGGTCGTCTGATCGATCAGGATTTTTCGGAACCTGCAAAGGATCTGCTCGCGCCTTATCTCGATGCCGTCCGGGCACAGAATCCAGATGGCGATCTGCGCTTCTACCCCGGCTCGCCGCTGATCACGCGAAACATGTTGCGCCAGCAGGATCGGTTGATGGCGCTTGAATTGCATCCAATCGATGTGGAATCGCTGCGCGAGAATTTTGCCGGCGATTTTCAGGTCCGCGTTACTCATGTCGATGGCTGGCAGGCCCTTGGCACGCATTTGCCGCCGAAAGAAAAGCGGGGTCTCGTGCTCATCGATCCGCCCTTTGAGGAGCGGAATGAATTCGAGCGCATGGCGCAGAATCTGATCAAGGCTCACAAGCGTTGGCCCACCGGGCTCTATGCCCTGTGGTATCCTATCAAGGACGTGGCCGACGTGGATAAGTTCGTCGCCCTGCTGCAGGCATCGGGTATTCCGAAAATCCTGAGGCTTGAGCTGACCATCCGCGCCCCGTCCGACCCACCACGCCTGCACGGCACCGGCATGATCGTCGTCAACCCGCCCTTCGTGCTCGAAAAAGAAATGCGCACGCTGCTGCCGCTGCTGGCAGATGTATTGAGCGACGAGGGCAGGGGGCAGTGGCGGATTGACTGGGTGGCTACGGAGTAGCGGTCAAACTGCCGCAGGAACGATCCGGACCAATGTGGCGTTCTCTGGCCATTCCCTAGACAAGGCCAAGCGCTTATGGACGTTCTTCGTATCATCCTGTCAGTCATCATTCCGCCCGTCGGCGTGTTCCTGCAGGTCGGCCTTGGTCTGCAGTTCTGGCTCAATATCCTTCTTACCTTGCTCGGCTATTTTCCGGGCCTGATCCATGCGGTCTGGGTGATCCTGCGGAAGTAGTCAGTCGCGCGGCTTGCGGCTGGCACGGCGCTCCTTGGTCATGCGCGTCGGCGCGTGAAAGCTCGGCGGCTTGGCCTGAACCCATTCGATGAAGGCGGCGATTTCCGGATCGGCCTTGAGGCTCTCCACATCGGCAAGGCGCTTGGCCAGCTCGGTTTCGGAAAACCGGGCATGGATGGCGCTGTGGCAGATCTGGTGGAGGCGCACCGTGCCCATATGCGTCCCGCCTTTGAGGCGAGGCGTCAGGTGGTGGCGGCTGGATTTGGCGTCGGGAGGAATGGGTCTGCCGCAGAGCGGGCAGAGGGGCGGCACGCGCCTGGCTGCCGCTGCCTCGACGGCAGCGATAGCCTTTTCGACGCGCCGCGCCGAAGGTTTCATCAGACACCGGCGAGGGCGTCACGATCCTTCTTGGAAAGGCGTTCGCTCTCGCTCTTGAGCTGGCCGCAGGCGGCGAAGATGTCGCGACCGCGCGGCGTGCGCACCGGGCTGGCATAGCCGGCCTTGTTGACGATATCGGCGAAACGCTCGATGCGGCTCGACGGCGAGGTGCCATAGTTCGAACCGGGCCACGGATTGAACGGGATCAGGTTGATCTTGGCCGGAATGCCGGCCAGCAGCCGCACCAGTTCGCGCGCTTCCGCATCGCTGTCATTGATCCCGTCCAGCATCACATATTCGAAGGTGATGCGGCGGGCATTGCTGGGGCCCGGATAGTTGCGGCAAGCATCGAGCAATTCCTCGATCGGCCACTTCTTGTTGATCGGCACCAGCACGTCCCGCAGGTCATTGTTGGTAGCATGCAGCGAAATCGCCAGCATGACATCGATCTCGCGGCCCGTCGGCTCGATAAAGGGCACCACGCCCGAAGTCGACAGCGTAATGCGGCGCTTGGAAAGCGACATGCCGTCGCCGGCCGACGCGATCAGCAAGGCCTGCTTGACTGCTTCGTAATTGTAGAGCGGCTCGCCCATGCC
>NZ_JBEVLL010000193.1:0-20587 GCF_040509215.1 Devosia sp. | reverse complement strand
CCCGGCTGATGCGCAGCGCCACGCAGAAAGCCATTTTCAACACGCTCGATACCGCGCTTTTCGGCGCGCTGCTGGCGCTGGCCATCGGAGCGCCCTTTGCCTTTCTCGTCGCGCTGACGGACATGCCGCTCCGGCGCGCACAAGGCTTTATGCTGCTGCTGCCGCTGATGATCGCGCCGCAGGTAACGGCGCTGGCCTACATGCAATTGCTGGGGCCTTCGAGCGCCCTGCTGGGTACTTTCGGCCTCGCCCCGGCGCCGGGCACGGCCAACCCCCTGCTGGGTCGCGGCGGCATTATTCTGCTTTACGGCGTCCAGCACGCTCCCATCGTTTTCATTACCCTCCGCGCCGGGCTCACCGCCCTGCCGCGCGATTATGTCGAGGCCGCACGGGCAGCAGGCGCAAGACCGCGGCGGGTCCTGCTAACCGTCATCATTCCCCTGCTGCGTCCCTATTTCGTCGCGGCGTTGGCACTGGCCTTCGTTTCCGGCGTCGGCAATTTCGGCATTCCGGCGCTCCTCGGCATGCCGGCCAATTATTTTACGCTGGCGACGCTTATCTACCAGCAATTGGCGGGCAATGGCCCCAGCGTGTTGCCGCAAGTGGCCATGCTGTCGCTTGTTATAGCCGCGATCGCCATTGCCGGCATTGCTCTGCAGACGGTAGGCCAGAGCAGAGCAGGCTTTGCCATTGCACGCGGAATGCCGGCGCGGTTCGCGCTCAATGCCTGGCGCTGGCCGGCGGCCCTGATGGGCCTAGCACTGATCGGTGCCATTCTCATCCTGCCGCTTCTGGCTTTAGTGACCACCTCGCTGGTGCCGGCCTATGGCGTGCGCCTCAGCCTTTCCACACTCACGCTCGACAACTATGCCGAGGTGCTCTTGCGGCAGGCGTCCACCGTTCGCGCCTTTTTCAATTCGTTCTATCTCTCGGGCCTTGCAGCGCTGATCCTTGCCCTCTCTGCCGTACCTGTCGCCCTCGGCCTGCGCCACCTGCCGCCTCGGGCGCGGTCGGGCCTACACGGGCTTGTCGACCTGCCTTATGCGCTGCCGGGCATCGTCCTCGCCATTGCCTGCATCCTGCTTTTCCTGCGGCCCCTGCCGCTGATCGGCAGCCTCTACAACACGCCCTGGATCATTCTCGTCGCCTATCTCATGCGCTTTGCCGCTCTCGCCCTGCGCCCGGTCGATGCCGCTTTGGGCCAGATACCGCCGCAAATGAGCGAGGCCGCCGCTGCCGCTGGAGCAGGAAGCTGGCGCCGATTGCTGACCATTACACTGCCCCTGGCCGCACCCGCCGCTGTCGCCGGAGCACTACTGGTTTTCATGAGCGCCTTCAACGAATTGACCGTGTCCGCCCTGCTCTGGTCCAATCGCAACGAAACCTTGGGCGTCATCCTCTTCTCGCTCGACGAGGCTGGGCTCTCCGCCCAAGCCTCGGCCATCGCCGTGGTGACGGTGCTGGTCGTCGTGATCCTGCTTCTGGCGCTGAACAGATTGGGATCGAGGCTACCGGCAGGCGTATTGCCCTGGCGCTAGGCTGGCACGCTCCAGGCATCGTCGACAGTAAGATGCACGTGTTCACCGATAGCCAGCTGTCTCGGCAGGTCGGCGAAAAGCGTGTCGCCATTGGCGAGCCGCAGCGTCGTCTCGTAGCTCGCGCCCGTGTAGCGCACCCGTTCCGCCGAAGCGGGGAGACCATTTTCCGCCAGATGCACGGCATGCGGGCGCACGAGCACTTTGCCATTCGGCACTGGAAGGCCGCGAACGGGAAAGCCATGGCTCGCCGCGACGAGCGACCCGCGGCCGACAAAGCCGGCGACCATGGCATTGGCCGGCTCGGCATAGATTTCTTCGGGCGTGCCGATCTGCTGCACGCGGCCGCCATCGAGCACCACGATGGTATCGGCCAGCGCCAGGGCCTCGGACTGATCATGCGTCACGAAGACAATGGTGGCGCCGGTGCGCTCATGGGTGTCGGCGAAGACATCAAGCATGGCAGCACGTAAGTGCACATCCAGATTAGCCAGCGGCTCATCGAGCAAAATGATCTTCGTGCCGGTAACGAGACATCGGGCGAGCGCAACCCGCTGGCGCTGCCCGCCTGACAGGGCGTCCACACTGCGGTGCTCGTAGCCCCTGAGCGAAACCACGGCCAAGGCCTCGGCCGTCCGGCGCTCGATTTCGTCGCGCTTGAAACCGCGCCCCTTGAGCGGATAGGCGACATTGGCGGCGACATCCATATGCGGCCAGAGCGCATAGGACTGGAAGACGATACCCAGATTTCGCTCTTCCGGCGGCACCATGCGCACCCCGTCTGCCATGACATTGCCATCGAACCGCACCACCCCGGTGCTGGGCTGCTCAAAGCCGGCAATGAGGCGCAGCAGGGTCGTCTTACCGCAACCGGAAGGCCCGAGCAGGGCGGTGAAAGAACCTGCAGGAAATTGCAGCGAGATATCGGTAAGAGCCCGGTTATCGCCGAAGGACTTGCCGACGGCATCAAGTGTGATCGTGGTCATCGCGCCTGACTAGAGATGATCCATGACATTTCGGCGACGTGCCCGGTCGCCATTGGTTTTCGATGGATTTCCATCCACTTGTGCTTGTCCGGCAGGGCCGGCCCCGAGCAAGCAATGGCGGGGTCATCGGCCTGTCACATCAGGGGCGCTAGTGGGCCACCATGACACTGAGCCACACGCAAGAGAAACTCCGGGCTGCCTGCGAATTCTTGTTATCGGTAGCGCAGCATCCCGACGAGGTGACGGTGCGCATGATCACACAGCGTGCGGGCACCAATGTCGCCTCAGTGAACTATCATTTCGGCAGCCTGCAGCATCTCATCTTTTCGGCCGCCGAACGCGTCTACCTCAGGCTCAATGCCGAGCGGCTGGCGCTGCTGCAGGCAACGGTCAAGCGGGCCCATCCCCATCCTGCCGGCGCTGGTGAACTGATCGCCGCGCTGGTCGGTCCTTCTATCCGCTGGAGCCTTGATCCCGCATCCAGCTATGGCGTGTTGCGACACATGACGACGCTCGCCCAGGCCAGTGACCATCCGGAAATCTTTCGCCCGATGATCGAAGACATCGAGCACCATCGGCAGTTCATTCCGCATTTCCAGAAGATCGCGCCCTGGCTCAGCGAGATCGATATCGGCTTTCGAATTTCGTGCCTTCTCGGCGTACGCACGCAGATGACGCGCAATCGCCACCGGACGGACGAATTGACCGGCCACAACCTCGATCTCGGCGACCCGAACACCGTTATCGCGCAGGTCGTGGCAGCAACGGCTCCGATGTTCACGGTGCCGATTTCAAACGCTGTTCCAAACCCGTCACGTCCCTGAGACAGGTTGGGTCTAGGTCCTGCTCCACATTTCGGAGCATGACCTATGGCAGAGACGACCTTCATCCACATGACCGACCTGCATGTCGGCAATCCCGCTGTTGTCGACGACCATTTGTTCAGCGACACCTCGGCCACGCTGACGCGCGTGCTCGAACTCATCGCGACGATGGATGAGAAGCCAAAATTCATCGTCGCCAGCGGCGACCTCACCAATCGCGGCGATGCGGACAGCTACCGTCAGCTCAAGTCCATCATGAGCGCGACTGACCTGCCGGTGATCTATGCCATCGGCAATCACGATACCCGTCCTGGATTTTACGAAGGCATGTTCGGCCGCAGTAGCGATCTCGATATGCCCTATGACCACGAACACGTCATCGACGGCATCCATGTCATCACCCTCGACACGACGACGCCCGACCAGATCGGCGGCAGCATCGAGCCAGATCAATTCGCCTGGCTCGCCCGCGCCCTCGACAGCCACAGCGAACTGCCCAAGCTGATCGTCGCCCATCATGCCCCCGCCCTTGGCGATACACCGCCATGGGACCATTGGCGCACGATTGAATTCGGCCAATCCCAGCAACTGGCGACCCTGCTCAAGGGCCGAAACGTCCTGGGCATCCTGTCCGGCCACATCCATCACGACCGCTTTTCGATCTGGCACGGCATCCCGGTCATCGTCGGCATGGGCCAGCACGCAGCCACCGACATTCTCACCACCGACATCCTGCGCATGGTCGAAGGCGCCTCCTTCGGCATCGGCACCATCCGCTCGTCCGGGCTCACCATGGCTTTGGTGCCCCTGCCTCAGACGCGCCGCGAACTCAATCGCTACGACCTCGCCCTGCTGCGCCAGAAGCAGGAAGCGGCCCTGGCCGAAGCCAGCAAGTAATTCCCTCCTCCCAACAGGAACCCTCGCGATGCATAAGCGCACCTTCCTCAAGTTCATGGCCGCTGCCGCCCTCGGCGCCACCTCCATGACCGGCGTGGCCCACGCCGAAATGGCCGCAGAAATCACCGAACCGGTGACCATCACGTTCTACAATTACAATCTCGCCACCGCGAGCGCTGGGGCCGATGCCACCCGCGAAATGATCGCCAAGTTCGAGGAAGAAAATCCGCTGATCACGGTGGAAACTGTCGGCGTGCCGTCCAACGAAATCATCACCCGTCTTCAGGCCGACATGGCCGCGGGCCTGCAGCCGGACGTGGCACAGCTGGTGTTCCGCGACCTCATCTATCTTTCCACCGACCTTGGCGCGCAGCCGCTCGAAGATATGGCCGGCGCCGCGGGCTATGCCGAACTGGTGGATGGTCTCATCCCGCGCGGTGTCGATCTCGGCAAGGTCGACGGCAAGACTTACGGTCTTGCCTATACCTTCTCGACCCCTATCCTTTACTACAATGCGGACCTCTTCCGTGCGGCCGGTCTCGACCCGGAAAACCCGCCGAAAACCTGGGCCGAAGTGCAGACGGCAGCCGAAGCTATCGTCGAGAAAACCGATGCCGACGGCTTCTTCCCCGGCGCTTATGGCCCGGCTGACGGCACCTTCGTCTATCAGGGCATTCTCATGTCCAATGGCGGCAATGTCCGCGACGGCAACACGCTGACCTTCGCCAATGACGAAGGCATCGAAGCCGTGCAGATGCTGCGCGATATGGTCGATAGCGGTGCGCATGCCCGCCTTGATCCGGCCAATCCGCATGAAGCGTTCGCCGCGGGAAATCTGGGCATGTATCTCTATACCAGCGCCCTGCAGAACTCGCTGTCCAAGTCTGCCGAAGGCAATTGGGAACTGCGCGTTGCCGGCATGCCGGCCTTTGGCGACAAGCCGACCGCACCGACCAATTCGGGCTCGGCGCTCTATGCCTTTTCGCAGGACCCGATCAAGCAGCGCGCTGCTTACGAGCTGATGAAGTTCCTAACCTCGGACTATGGCTATACGATCATCACCTCCAAGATCGGCTACCTGCCGCTTCGCCTCGATATCGTCGATGATCCGAACTTCCTCGGCGCCTGGACCGCTGAGCACCCGCTCATCCGTCCGAACCTTGAACAGCTTTCCCGCCTGACACCCAATGTCGCCTTCCCCGGCCAGAACTATCGTCAGGCCGAGGCGATGATGAAGGAAGCCGTCACCGAAGCCGTGCTCGGCACCGGCGACGTCACCCAGACCCTGCTTGATGCGCAGGCCAATGCCCAAGGCCTGATGCCCTGATTGCGGCCGGGCGCGGCCTCCGCGGTCGCGCCCCCTTCGCTCGCAAATAACAAGAACAATGGAGGCCGCCATGACCCTGGCAGCGCCCCGTCATTGGCCCCTGCCTGACACCCACAATATTCGCGACCTCGGCGGCTACGCCCGCAGGTCTGGCGGCACCACGCAATGGCGGCGCCTCCTGCGCGGCGAGGCGCTGCATCCTCTGACGGAGGAAAGCCTCGTCGAGCTTATCGACAGCGACCTGTCTCTTGTCATCGACCTGCGCGGACCGCACGAAACCGCAGCACTCACCCACCCGTTCGTCGATCATACGTCGGTTGCCTATCGCAACATCGTTCTCTTCGACGCTCTGGCGCCGATTGCAATGGCGCAACAACCTTTCGACATGGCCCAGCGCTATTGCGAGGCGCTGGATCGGTGCGGTACACAGTTTGCCGAAGTGTTTCACGCCATCGTCCGAGCCGATCCGGGGATCGTGCTGTTTCACTGCACGGCAGGCAAAGATCGTACGGGCGTCGTCGCCGCTATGCTGCTCGCTCTGTCAGGCGTCGCGCATGAGGACATCGCGGCCGATTATGCGCTCACCGCCTCCGCCGAAGGCCTGATCGAGCAGTTACGAGCGCGCGCGCTCGCCGCGGGCAGCAATCCCGATCATGTCGAGCGCATGTTGGCCAGCGACGCGGCGACCATGGAGATATTTCTGGCCCATCTCCACTCCGCACATGGCGGCATCGAGACATATCTTGAGGCTATTGGCTTGACCGCCATCGAGATCGCGGCGTTGCGTGATCGCCTATGCGCTTGAACCCATCACGCGGCGATAGCGGACCAGCACATGTTTGCCACCAGCTCCCGATCCGCTGCGGTCAGCTTGGCATCCGTCTGTCGCCGACGCTTCAGCGTATTGCGGATCGCACCACGCACGAAGCTCATGACCATAGTTGGCGTTCCCGCTCGCACCACGCCTTCCGCCTGTGCAGCTTCGACCATGGCGACGCCATGGAGAAAGAACGGGCCGAACACGGTCTTGGCGTCGTCCATGCTGATCAGCGGATTGTTGTCGAGATAGTCGAAGAGCCGCGCCCGGTCCGCGTCTTCCCAGATAAAGTCGATATAGCGCTCGATATAGAGCCGGAACTGCTCGGCCGAGGTCAGTGTGGGGTCGGGCTCGGTCATGATCCGCGCAGTCATCTCCGCGCTCACGCGCAGATAGACACCGACCACCAGCTCTTCCTTGGACTTGAAATAGTTGTACAGCGAGCCCGTGGCAACGTTGGCCTCCTCGGCAATCGCGGCCATCGAGCATTGCAGGCCATTGCGCACAATCAACCGTGCAGCAGCCGCGAGGATGCGCTCCCCCTTGTCGACGATAACATCCATATTCTGAATGAACCTTCATTCACTTGTCATGGAGAGACGGTAGCTGTGTTCGCGTCACCGGACAAGCACTTTGTGCAAAACCATCGGTAAAACAATTAGTTAGGCGATTCAGCGCCCATTTTGCGCTGCGCCGAAGCCAGGAGACATTCCGTGTCTGAAGCTGTCACTTTCATCCATCTGACCGATCTGCATGTCGGCAATCCCGCCGTGCCGGATGATCATCTCTTCTCCGACACCACCACCACGCTGAGCCGCATTCTGGCCGAGGTGAAGACACTGGTGCCGCAGCCCAAGTTCATTGTTGCCAGTGGCGACCTGACCAATCGCGGCGACGAAGGCTCCTACGAAAACCTCAAGTCGCTGATCGCTGCTTCCGGTCTCGAGATGCCCGTGCTCTTCGCCCTCGGCAATCATGATCGCCGCGATGGCTTCTACCCCGCCATGCTCGGCCGCACCGACAATGTCGATGCTCCCTATGACCATGCCCAGGTCATCGACGGTATCCATGTGATCGTCCTCGACTCCTCCGTGCCCTCCAAGATCGGGGGCTCGTTCGAACCCGGCCAGCTTGAATGGCTCAAGACCGAACTCGAAGCGCATGCCGATCTCCCAAAGCTCCTCGTCATGCATCATGCCCCCGCGCTCGATGCCAATCCGGACATGGAATGGGAATCCCTCTCCATCGCCGACACCGAGGCCCTGCGTCAGGCGGTCGAGGGCAAGAATGTCATCGGCATCCTATCGGGTCACATTCACTTCGACCGCGTCAGCAACTGGTTCGGCATACCGGTCGTGGTCGGCATCGGCCAGCACGCCGCTACCGACGTGACCTGGCTGCATGAGGGCCTACGCATGCTCTCCGGCGCGTCCTACGCCATCGGCACGGTGCGCCCCTCGGGCCTCTCGATCACCTTTGCCCCGCAACCCGCCGAACGCCGCGAACTGACCAGCTTCACCTGGGTCGGCATGGCCGAAATGCTCAAGAAATACGAAGACGGCAACGCCGTCGCCGCCGAGTGAACCGAAAGACCACCATCATGAACCGCAAGACTTTTCTCGCAGGCCTCTCGGCCCTGTTCGTCGCCGGTATTTCGCTTCCGGCCATGGCCCAGTCCATGCCCGCGACCGTCGACCAGCCCGTGACCATCAACTTCTACAACTACAACCTCGCCAATGCCGGTACCGGCGCCGAGGCCACCAAGAAGCTGCTGGCCGAATTCATGGCCGCCAACCCCAATATCACCGTGGAAGGCATTGGCTATTCCGCCGCCGATGCCAGCCGCATCCAGGCCGATCTGGCCGGTGGCATGTCGGTCGATCTGGTCCAGACCGTGTTCAGCGATCTCGACTTTTCGATCCACAACTTCGGCGCCCTGGCGCTGGAAGATATCATTCCGGCTGACGAACTGGCCGCCCACTTCGAAGGCATGAGCCCCAACGGCCTCAAGCTTGGTGTGCTCAACGACAAGACCTATGGCCTTGCCTACACCTTCTCCACTCCCGTTCTGTTCTACAACGCAGACCTGTTTACCGCTGCCGGCCTCGACCCCAACAGCCCGCCCAAGAACTGGGCCGAGCTCAAGGCCGCAGCTCTCACCATCAAGGAAAAGACCGGCGCCATGGGCTTTACGGCCGGCGCGCTCGGCTCAGGTGCCGGCGGTTCGGACTGGATGTTCCAGGGCATCGTGCGCTCCAACAATGGCGAAGTGATCTCGCGCGACCGCACCACACTCAAATTTGCCGAACCCGAAGCTGTCGAAGCCGTGCAGACCCTGCGCGACCTCTATGACGCTGGCGTTTACGAAAACGTCGATTTCAACGGCGCGCTCGACAACATGGCTTCGGGTAATATGGCCATGTACCTCCAGACCAGCGCCCTCCAGGGTGCACTGGTGGCCGGCGCTACCGGCAAGTACGACCTGCGTGCGACAACCATGCCGGCCTTTGGCGACAAGCCCACGCGCCCGAACAATTCGGGTAGCGCCCTGACCATCCATGCGGCCGATCCGCTTAAGCAGCGCGCCGCCTGGGAGCTGATGAAGTTCCTGACGTCCAAGCACGGCTACACCGTCATCACCTCGGAAATCGGCTACCTGCCCCTGCGCACCGATATCGTCGATGACCCGGCCTACCTCGGCGAATGGGTCAAGGCGCATCCGCTCGTGCAACCCAATCTCGAGCAGCTTGCCCGTCTCGAACCGTGGGACGCCATGCCGGGCCCGAACTATCGCCAGATCGTCAAGACGATGATCGAAGCCGGCGAAATGGCCGTATTCGGCGGCGCCGATGTCGCGGCAACCATGGCCGATGCTCAGGCCAATGCCCAGGCATTGATGCCGTAACCCCTTGGCCCGCCGCAATCCGCCCCGGTCGATGTTGTCCCTGCATCGACTGAAGTGTGCGGAGCGGCGGGCCAAACCCTTGTTTCTGCAACTGGAGTGCGACACATGGCTCTCGCTTCCGCCGGCCCCACGCGCCTGAGGCGAATGACCCAGTCCCGCTGGGCGCCCTGGCTTTATCTCTCGCCGGCCCTGATCACCCTCGTGGTCTGGATTTACTGGCCGCTTTTTGACGCGCTCCGGCTCAGCTTCTATCAGTGGAACATGCTGCCCACCTCGCCGCAGACCTTTGTCGGCTGGGAGAATTATGCGCGCATTTTCGCCCTGCCCAAATTCTGGCAGGCCCTGCGCAATACCGGCGTCTATATCATCGGCCTCCTGCCGCTCGCCGTGCTCATTCCACTGGCCATTGCCATCTACACCCACGATCTGCCTGAGCGTTCGCGCAATATCTATCGCGCCATCATCTTCGTGCCGATGATCATCGCCCCGGTGGTTGGTGCCGCCGTCTGGCGCTGGCTGCTCGACCCCGGCTATGGCCTTGCCAATCAGATGCTGAAGGGAATTGGCCTCGATCCCATCAAATTCCTCTCAGACCCCAAGATTGCCATCTGGACCGTGATCGTCATCACCGGCTGGAAGCTGATGGGTTTTTCGACGCTCATCCTCTCGGCCGCCAATGCCAATATCAACCCATCACTGGTCGAAGCAGCCCGCATGGATGGCGCGAGCAAGTGGGAAGTCATCCGCGACGTTCGTCTGCCGCTCCTCTCCTCCACCGTGCTGTTCCTGGTCGTCATGACCATTCTCCTCGGCGCGCAGTGGAGCTTTACCTATATCAACGTGCTCACCGGCGGCGGCCCGCTCGGATCGACCACCAATATCTACTATCTCCTCTGGGATTTTGGCTTTTCGACCATGTCGGTAGGCTGGGGCTCGGCCTCGGCGGTCATTCTCTTCCTCGGCTTCGGCGTCGTGGCCTTCGTGCTGTTCCGCCTGATCGACAGGTATTCCTTCCATGACAACTGAAGCTCTAGCGCGCCCCATGGCGCGTCCGCTCCGCCGCATCTCCGAGCGCTCCGGCCTCAACACCGCAGCCGGCCACGTGCTGATGGTGCTGCTCTCGATCTTCTGCCTGTTCCCGGTCTACTGGATGCTCGCCAGCTCCTTCCGCCCGGCCAATGCCATGTTCGAGACCAGCCTCTGGCCCACGACCATGTCGCTGGACAACTACACCCAGGCAATCGACGCGATCCCTATCGCGCGCATGCTGTTCAACACGCTGGTCTTTTCGGCGCTCTCGACGGTCTTCCAACTGCTGACCGGCATCCTTGCCGCGTTTGCTTTTGCGCGCTGGAAGTTTCCATTCGACAAGCTGGTCTATACGGCAGTCGCCCTCACCTGGCTCGTACCCTTCCAGGTGGTGATGATCCCCAATTATCTGCTCGTGGCGCAGATGGGGCTGCTCGACAATATCATCGCGCTGATCCTGCCCAACCTCGCCGCGGCGCTCGCCATTCTGCTGCTCGCGCAAGCCATGCGCGGCTTCCCCAAGGAAGTCATGGAAGCCGCCCGCATGGACGGCGCCCGTAACTGGCGCATTCTCTGGGAAGTACTGGTGCCTAACCTGCGCGGTACCATCGCCTCGCTCGCCATCCTCATCTTCATCTCGACCTGGAACGAGTATTTCTGGCCGCTGCTCTTGAGCCGAACCGCCGAAAATTCCGTCGTCCAGATCGGCATCCAGATGTTCATGACCGCCGAAGGCAACCAGTGGGGCCCGCTCATGGCCGCCTCGACGCTGGCCAGCCTTCCGGTCCTCCTCATCTACATCGTCCTGCAGCGCCAGGTCGTCCAATCCTTCATGAAATCCGGTATCCGCTGATGCACACCACCCGCCATATTCCCATCCCCGGCACCCACAACATCCGCGATCTCGGCGGCTACGCCACCGCAACCGGCCCGACCCAGTTCCGCCGCCTGCTGCGTGCCGATGCGCTGCACCGCCTGGATGAAACCGGCGTCGCCACACTCATAGATACCGGCGTCACCACCGTTATTGATCTTCGACATGACGATGAACTGGCTCACCAGCCCAACCCCTTCGCCTCGCATGGCGCGGTTCGCTATCACAATGTTTCGCTGCTCGCCGGCCTCGCGCCGAGCCTGATGAGCGAGGGCGACCTGCTGCTCGAACTCTACCAGTCGGCACTCAGCCAGCGTCAGAGTGCAATTGCCGAAGTGCTGACGCTGATCGCCGATGCACCGACCGGTACGGTGCTGTTCCATTGCACTGCCGGCAAGGATCGCACCGGCATTATCGCCGCGCTCCTTCTCGGCATTGCAGGCGTCGAGACGTCTGACATTGTCGATGACTATGCCCAGACCGCAGCGCTGATCGCGCCGATCGTTGCCGACATCACCGAAGGCGCCGTCGCCCGCGGCGCTGACCCGGAAAGCTTCAAGCGTTTTCTGGCCTCCGAGCCGGAGACCATGGTCGCGACCCTTGCCTTCATCGAAGCCGAATTCGGCTCCGTCCCGGCCTATCTCGCCCTGATCGGCCTCGACGAAGCCGCCATCACCCGCCTGCGCAACCGTCTCCTGGGAGAAATCTGATGGCCGATCTGACAATCACCAGCGTCAAGAAATCCTATGACGGCAAGCCGGTGCTGCACGGCGTTGACATTGCCATTCCCGACGGCCACTTCGTCGTCATCGTCGGCCCCTCGGGCTGCGGCAAGTCCACCCTGCTGCGCATGATCGCCGGGCTCGAAGACATCACCTCGGGCGAGATTTCCATCGGCCGGATCGTCATGAACGACATCGAGCCGTCCGATCGCGGCTGCGCCATGGTGTTCCAGAACTATGCGCTCTATCCGCACATGACGGTGCGCCAGAACATTGCCTATCCCCTCCGCATCGCCAAGCTGCCGCAGGCAGAACGCGACAAGCGCGTCGAACACGCGGCAAAAATTCTCAACCTGACGGACTATCTCGATCGCCGCCCAGCCCAGCTTTCGGGCGGCCAGCGCCAGCGTGTCGCCATGGGCCGCGCTATCGTGCGCGAGCCCGATGTCTTCCTCTTCGACGAGCCCTTGTCCAATCTCGACGCGCTCCTCCGCGTACAGATGCGCATCGAAATCAAGAAGCTGCACAAGCGCCTCAAGGCGACATCCATCTTCGTGACGCATGACCAGGTGGAGGCCATGACGCTGGCTGACACGCTGATCGTGATGAATGCTGGCCGCGTCGAGCAGATCGGCTCGCCATCCGAAATCTACCGCAAGCCGGCATCCGCCTTTGTGGCCGGCTTCATGGGCGCACCAGCCATGAATCTCTTCCCGGCCACTATTGGGGAGAATGGCGATCTGCTGATGGACGCCTTTGGCGGCAAAGTCAGCCTTGGCCGCACCAACCTGCCCCATGGTACGCTGGTCACTGCCGGCATCAGGGCTGAAAGCCTCTTGTTGAGCCAGATAGAAGGCAAGGGCCTGCCGGCAATGGTTGATCTCGTCGAAGAACTTGGTGGCTCACGCGTTGCCTACTGCACGCTCTCGGGCGCGGAAATCACGGCAACATTGCCGCCCGGAGACGAACCGCTCGAAGGCAAGACCGTCTGGCTGACGCTGCCGGCCGAAGCGCTGCACCTATACGACCGGACCACTGGATTGCGCATCGATACCTCGGTCAAGACGCAAGCGGCCACTGCCAGGAAAAACACGGAAACCGTGCCCGCTTAGTCCAAATCGCCCCGCGGATCGACTCGATCCACAGGGCGGTTTTCAACAACTGGACCGCTGAACGTCTTGCCCGCGATTCGGGCAAAAACAACATGCCTGCCGCAATACTTTCGTTACCCTAGATGGAGACTCCGCTACATATTGGCCGGGCGTAACATCTCTTAAATCGTGTTGGGTGTTGTTTAGGCCGAAGACAGCCGGCCGCAGTGGTCTGGCGCCATTTCCAATTTCGCGAGAAGAGCGTGTGAACCTGACGTCTCGGCCCAGAACGATGACGGAGACCACCAAATACTCCACCCGGCTGATCCTGGCCTACAAGATCGCCGCGGTGGCCGTTTCCGCTTTGTCCGTTTTCTGGGCTGTCATCTTTGCCCTTCAGGGCCAGGTGCTACTCTCGCTCAGCCAGATTCTTCTGACGCTTCTGTGCCTTCTCAGCCTGAAGCTGGCCAATTCCGGTCGTGTCACGACCTCGCTCTATCTCACCCAGTTCGCGCTGCTGATCTTCGTGATCGGGCTCTGCCTGATCTTCGATGTGCCCAACGCAGACCTGCCGCGGGTTTCTCATATCTTCCTGCTGCCCTTGGCCTTGGTCGGCTACATCAATTTCAAGAGCAACCCCTCGCTGTTTCAGGGCCTCCTGATCGGCTTGAGCCTGCTCAGTTTTGTCGCCCTCTCCAGTACCAACTACGCCTTGCCCTTCGCGCAGCCCATTGCCGACGAAATCAGGACATATGGCGTCTGGGTGAATTCCCTCATCGCCACCGCCCTCAGCGCCATTTGTGTCTATGCCCTGCAGGTCGAAATGGAGCGCACGGACCGACTAGCGCGTAGTCTTGGCGAGGCGCTCTGGAACAAGGAATTCGAACTGCACTATCAGCCGCAGGTCGATCGCAACGGCGGCCGCATCGGCGCCGAGGCCTTGCTGCGCTGGACCCCGACCGGCGGCAAGCCGGTTTCGCCAGCAGAATTCATTCCGGCTGCAGAACAGGCCGGGCTGATGGGCCGCATCGGCTATTGGGTGCTGCAATCGGCCATGAAAACGCTGTCGGACTGGGCCAAGTCCGACGAAACCCGCCACTTGACGCTCTCGGTCAATGTCAGCGCCAGCCAGTTCCTGGAGGATGGTTTCGAACGCTCGGTGCTGAACTTGGTCGAGACCTTCGGCGTCGACCCGACCAAGCTCAAGATCGAATTGACCGAAAGCGTCATGGTCGCCAATCCTGAGATCGTCAGGGCCAAGATGCATGTACTGCGCGCCGTCGGCATCGGCATGGCGCTCGACGATTTCGGCACGGGCTATTCTTCATTGGGCTATCTGCGCGAACTGCCGCTGACACAATTGAAGATCGACCGCAGCTTCGTGCAGTCCATGACCGACAACAAGCGCAGTGCAGCTCTGGTGCGCAGCATCATCCAGATGGGACTCGATCTGGAACTCGACGTGCTGGCCGAAGGCGTCGAAACGCGCGAGCAGGTCAGCTTCCTCACCCAGAACGGCTGCCAGGCATATCAAGGCTTTTTGTTTGGCCGCCCAGTTCCGCTCGAGGATTTCAATCGTCCCGCCGCAGCGGCCGCTGCCTAGAGGAACACCGGCTCTTCGTGCAGGGCGATACCGAAGCGCTCTTTCACGGTGGCCTTCACATGCTCTGCGAGAGCCGCAATGTCGTGGGCATCCGCCCCGCCGAGATTGATGACCACCAAAGCGTGGCGCTCCGAAATCCCGGCCCGTCCCATACGAAAGCCCTTAAGCCCGCTCTGCTCGATGAGCCAACCGGCCGAAAGTTTCGTCCGACCATCTGCCTGCGGAAAGTTGGGTGCCGTCGGAAAGGCGGCAAGCACGGGCGCCGCCTCATCAATGGTAACAATCGGGTTCTGGAAGAACGACCCGGCATTCGGCGTCGTCCGCCAATCGGGCAACTTGGCCCCGCGTAGGTGGAGAACGCGATCCATCACCATTGAAGGATCAAGCCCCGCTTGCCCCGCCAATTCGGCTAACCCCGCAAACCGCAGATTGGGTTTCCAGGGCCGCGGCAGCCGCAGACGCAGCGACAGCACGACATAGCGACCCGCATCCCGCTTGAAGACGCTATCGCGATAGGCAAAGGCGCAATCTTCGGCCGTGAATGTCCTGAAGGTCTTCTGGACGGTATCGAAGGCCACGAGGCTATCGAAAACGTCGGCCACCTCAGCGCCGTAGGCGCCGATATTCTGTACCGGCGCGGCGCCGACCGTGCCGGGGATACCGGCCAGGTTCTCGATGCCTCCAAAGCCCTGCTCGACCGTCCAGACGACGAAATCATGCCAGGTTTCCCCGGCCGCCGCCTCGACGACGACGTGATCTGTTGCGTCGACGATGATCTTGCGACCAGTCGTGGCTACGACGGCCGTGATCCCATCAAAATCTCCGGCGAGCACGACATTGCTGCCACCACCGAGGATGCGCAACGGCAGTCCGCGGTCTTGCGCCAGGGCGAAAAGCGCTGGCACCTGATCGTCCGCTTCAAGCATGGCGCCCCAACGCGATCGAGCCTTCAGCGCCAATGTGTTGCGCCCCGACAGGTCAAAATCAGGCGTGAGGTTGAGATAGGAAGTGGTCATGGCGGGGTTATAAGTGTGCTCTCGCTGGCCTGGCAATGTCTCAGCCCAAATGTCCGCCCAGCTCGTCCTCGATATGGGCGCGGATAATGTCGTCAAAGCGTTTCTCGGCGACGAATCCGAGACCTTCGGCGCGCTTGGCTGAGAAGGCCTGCGGCCACCCGGCGACAATCCCGGCAATGATCGGGTCGGGCTCGTGGCGAATGAGTTTCACCGCCCTGTCCCCGGCCACACGCCGCAGGGCCTCGATCTCGTCGCCAACAGTCGCGGCAAGTCCTGGCATGGTCAGGGACCGGCGCTGGCCGAGACTAGACGTATCCATCTCTGCAGCGTGGAGCAGGAAGCTGACGGCCGCGCGCGGGCTCGCAAACCAGTGACGTACGCTGGTATCGACCGGAAGGACGGCCTCGACACCGGCAAGGGGTTCGCGAATGATGCCGGAAAAGAAGCCCGAGGCCGCCTTGTTCGGCTTGCCCGGTCGGACCACCACGGTGGGCAGGCGAATGCCAATCCCGTCAACGAAGCCGCGGCGCGAATAGTCGGCCAGGAGCAGTTCGCAGATCGCCTTTTGCGTGCCGTAGCTGGTGAGCGGCGTCAGCGGGAACTCATCCGGGATCTCCGCCGGCAGGGGCTCGCCGAAAACCGCAATGGAAGATGTGAAGACGAGACGTGGCGCATATGCCCCCTTCTGCCCCTCAAGACGGATGGCCTCAAGCAAGTGCCGGGTGCCGTCTAGATTGATGCGGTAGCCCTTCTCGAAATCGGCCTCAGCCTCGCCGGAGACGATGGCCGCGAGGTGGAAAATGAGATCGGGACGGGAGGCGATCAGCCTGACCGCGGCCTCCGGTGCCGACAGATCGATGGCATGGGTCTCGATCGGAACCGATGCGTCAGGCGCTTGCGGGGTAACGATGTCGGCAAGCACGAGCGCCGAAATCTCCCGTCCGCCAACCTGCCCCGCCTTCAGCAGTGCCGAGGTCAGCTTGCGTCCAACCATGCCGGCTGCACCGATCACCAGAATCTTCAAGGCCATATCCTCCAATGTCCTCAGACGACGAAATCATTGCGGCGGGCTGTTGTCCATGTCGCAAAAGAAACGGCGCCCACCCGAAGGTGAGCGCCGCTGCATGGGAAGACTGACCGGATCAGTTGAAGCGGTAGCGCAGCGTGCCGCGTACTTCGTGAACCCAGGCGCCGTTAAGCGAGTAGGGCGCGACAGCGGTGTTGTTGGCGACCTGGTCGATATAGAGGCCGCGATAGCCAACGTCGGCGACGATGTGGCCGAAGTCATAGCCAACACCGACCATACCGGCAGCGGCAAGGCTCGTATTGGTGCCGTGCGTATCGGCCGGGCCAGGACCGGTCGTGATTACGTCGTTGAAGGCAAGACCGGCACCGGCACCGACATAGCCGAAGGCGCCGCCAGCAGCGCCATAACCCATGTCGCCGAAGCCGAAGTCATAATAGGCGTTCGCCAGAACGACGGTGGAGCGCAGCTGCAGGCTGTGCACGCCATTGGTCAAATTGCCCGACGTATCGGTGATATTGGCGCGCATATTGTCGTTCGCCAGATAGTCGACCGTGGCGTCGACGCGCAGGCCCGTGCCGGTTTCGTAGCCGACACCGGCGCCGACCGAGTAGCCGTAGCCATAGTCAGTGATGGCGAAGGTGCGCGGCGTTGCGGTGGGGTGGAAAACTTCCTTGGCCCACATTGCGTTGCCGGCGGCGCTGCCGCGGAGATAGAAACTGCCGGCCACGCCATAGTCGACGTCCGGAATTTCGATCACGGGCGGGTAATAGGGCATGTCCGCGGCAATTGCCGGGCCTGCCACTGCTGTTCCGGTCAACAGGAACGCAGCAATGAGCTTGCGCATGGGTTCAGTCCTTTATTTGCCACGACGCTTCGTCGATTGAGGCAAATATCGAACAAACTCGTTAAAGCTCGCTTAACCCTAGATTTTAACCCTAACAAACCCTACGCGATCTCGCGAATGGCCGCTTCGACCTGCCCGACGATGCTTTCAACGAGTGCAGCGTCATCAGCTTCACCCATGACGCGGATCACAGGCTCGGTGCCGGATGCACGCACCACGAGGCGCCCGGCAGTGCCCAAAGTCGATTCGGCGTCGGCAATCGCCTGCTTGACGTGCTTGTGGTCGAGCGGCTTGCCGGACTTGAAACGCACATTGCGCAGAAGCTGCGGCACCTTTTCGAAGCGGTGGCAGATTTCGGAAATCGGCAGGTCCTGCTGCTTGAGCACCGAGAGCAATTGCAGGGCAGCGACCAGACCATCGCCCGTGGTGGTGAAATCGGAAAGGATGATGTGGCCGGACTGTTCGCCGCCGACATTGAAGCCCTTGGTCCGCATGGCTTCGAGCACGTAGCGATCGCCCACCTGGGTGCGTTCGAGCGTCAGGCCGAGGCCGGTCAAATAGCGTTCGAGGCCGAGATTGCTCATGATGGTGGCGACGATACCGCCGCCCACCAGCATTTCGCGCTCCATCCAGCTCTGGGCAATGACGGCCATGAACTGGTCGCCATCGACCACATTGCCCTTTTCATCGATGATGATGACGCGATCCGCATCGCCATCGAGCGCAATGCCGATATCGGCGCGCACTTCCTTGACCTTGGCTGCAACGGCGTCAGGCGCGGTAGAACCGACCTTGTGGTTGATATTGTATCCATCTGGCTCGACACCGATGGCGATCACTTCGGCACCAAGCTCCCAGAGCGCCACCGGGGCGACCTTGTAAGCGGCGCCGTTGGCGCAATCGAGGACGACGCGCAGACCCGACAGATCGACGCCGCGCGGCAGCGTGCGCTTGGCATATTCGATGTAACGGGTGCGGGCTTCCTCGTCGCGATAGGCGCGGCCGATCGCCATGCCGTGTGCGAGCAGCTTTGACGTATCAGTCTCGATCAGACGCTCGATCTCGGCTTCAAGTTCGTCGCTGAGCTTGTAGCCATCGGGAAGGAAGAATTTTATGCCGTTGTCTTCGTAGGGGTTATGCGAGGCGGAGATCATGACGCCGAGGTCGGCGCGCAGCGAGCGCGTCAGCATGGCGACGGCTGGTGTCGGCATCGGCCCGAGGAAGTAGACATCCATGCCCACGGCGGTAAAGCCGGCGCCAAGGGCGTTTTCCAGCATATAGCCCGAGCGGCGCGTATCCTTGCCGATGACGACGCGGTTACGGTGATCGCCACGGACGAATTTCGTCCCGGCGGCCATGCCGACCTTCATCGCAAGATCGGGGGTCAACTTGTCGCCATTGGCCATGCCACGAATACCATCCGTGCCGAAATATTTGCGGGCCATAGCGTGTTCCCTCGAAATTGGTCTGCTGCGTTCAATACCACTTTCATGGAAGTAACGCAGTGATTTGAACAAGAAAAGGGCCACCCTTGGGTGGCCCTTGGAAAACTTGCCTCAGCTCTCCGGCTGGGGCTCCATGCCGGGCTCCGGCGGCGCATCCGGCCGCTTCTTGCCTGACTTGCCGGCGGTCGGCACACCAGTGGCCTTCGGCACGGCCGGACCGCCATCTTCAGGGCGGGTCGGCTGCTTGCCGTCCATCAGGGCCCGAAGTTCGTCGCCCGTCAGGGTTTCGAATTCGAGCAGGGCCTGGGCAATCGCTTCCCACTGGTCATTGTAGGTCGTCAGAATATTGCGGGCCGAGGCTTCGCCATCTTCGATAAGCTTGCGCACTTCCTGGTCGATCAGCTTGGCGGTGTCATCCGACATGTGCTGGGACTGGGTGACCGAATGGCCAAGGAAGACTTCCTGATCATTGGACTTGTAGCGCACGCGGCCGAGCGTTTCGCTCATGCCCCATTCCATGACCATCGAGCGAGCCAGGCTCGTCGCCATCTGGATATCGCCAGAAGCGCCCGAGGTCACCTTGGCCGGGCCAAACTTGATGATCTCGGCTTCGCGACCACCGAACAGCATGGTGAGACGGGCCAGGGCCTTCTCGCGGCTGAACGAGTAGGTGTCGTTTTCCGGCAGGGTCATCACCATGCCCAATGCGCGACCGCGCGGGATGATGGTGGCCTTGTGGATCGGGTCGATGCCGGCAACCTTGAGCGCGATGATGGCATGGCCAGCTTCGTGATAGGCAGTCAGCTTCTTCTCGTCGTCGGTCATGGCCATGGTGCGGCGCTCGGCGCCCATCATGATCTTGTCCTTGGCGTCTTCGAATTCCTGATGCGTGACAAAGCGCTTGTTCTTGCGCGCTGCCATCAGGGCTGCTTCGTTGACGAGGTTCATCAGGTCAGCGCCCGAGAAACCGGGAGTACCACGAGCCAGGACCTTGAGATCCACGTCGGGAGCCAGCGGCACCTTGCGGACGTGAACCTTAAGCACCTTTTCACGGCCGGCAACGTCGGGGTTCGGCACGACGACCTGGCGGTCGAAACGGCCGGGACGCAGTAGCGCGGGATCGAGAACGTCGGGACGGTTGGTCGCCGCGATCAGGATGATGCCTTCGTTGGCTTCAAAGCCGTCCATCTCGACGAGGAGCTGGTTGAGGGTCTGTTCGCGTTCGTCGTTACCGCCGCCAAGACCGGCGCCACGCTGGCGACCGACGGCGTCGATTTCGTCGATGAAGATGATGCACGGGGCATTCTTCTTGGCCTGTTCGAACATGTCGCGGACGCGCGAAGCACCCACGCCGACGAACATCTCGACGAAGTCAGAGCCCGAGATCGAGAAGAACGGAACGCCTGCTTCGCCGGCGATCGCGCGCGCGAGCAGCGTCTTGCCGGTGCCCGGCGAGCCCATCATCAGGACGCCCTTCGGGATACGACCACCGAGGCGCGTGAACTTCTTGGGGTCCTTGAGGAACGCGATGATCTCTTCGACCTCGTCCTTGGCGTCCTCGACGCCGGCGACGTCTTTGAACGTCACGCGGTTCTGGTGATCGCTGAGGAGCTTCGCCTTGGACTTGCCGAACGACATTGCCTTT